>CAKTQM010000101.1 GCA_934597125.1 uncultured Oscillospiraceae bacterium | reverse complement strand
GCCGAGGCCATGGAGGTCTGGACGCTGTCCAGATGGGCGCAGTCCGCTTCCAGCAGCGCACGGATGGCGGGGTTCGTCTCCTCCTCCAGCCGCTTGCGGTAAAAGCTGCGGTTGTCCTGATAGGACTCCTTGGAGTCCGTAGCCAGAATCTCCACCTCCGCCATGCCTTTCAGCACGTTCATCAGGCTGTGGATGCGCTGGCGGACGATACTCTCCGGCAGCACATTCAGGTTGCTGGGCTTCAGAATGAGGTAGACCAGCTCGCCGTTGGGGGTGCGGATGCTATGCTCCGTGATCTCGTCGATGCCCAGAAGCTGCTGAGCGGAAGGTGGTTTTTTCTTGAAAATGCTCATGAGCCTAATCTCCATTCATAGTATTGACGTCCGAAAAAGAATGCTCCGGCATAGCGCAGGAAATCCAGCATACTGACGCCATCATGGCGGATAGCCAGAAAGGCGTACACGGAGGTGACCACCAGCGGAGCCACGAAGCCGGTCTGTGCCAGCGCCAGCGCAGACAGCAGCAGGCCGATGCCGATCAGCGCCACATCCCGCAGCGCCCACAGCCACAGCATAGGCCGTGCGGTCAGATTGTCTGGGTATAGGTACATAGTTTTTCCTCCAAAAGTGGAAGCCGCAGGCGTATTCCTGCGGCTTCCGTGTGTTGTTTACTCCGCCGCGTCGGCGGCGTCGTTCAGTTCCCGTTCGATAAGGCCCAGGATGAAGTCTTTCTGCTTCAGACCGTTCCGGGCGAGGTAGTCCTTCAGTCGCTCGAAGAGCTCCTCCGGTACCTGAAAGGCGATGGTGCGGGTGTTGGTGCTCATAGTCCTTGTTCCTCCTTCAAAGTGTTCTGTGAGTATGGCTTCGATGTACGCGCCCAGCGTTTGGCCACGCTGCTCCTGTTCCTGCCGCACCCGCTGGTGCAGGGCTTCCGGAATGGGGGCGCAGAGATTTTTCGTGGTTCCCATTTCATTGGCTCCTTTCCGCCTCCCGCGAGGCAAGCAAAGCATAGCCCAAACACCGCGGTAAAGCTATTGACAAGTACAACGAGAATGCAAGCACAAACGAAGCACAATGGACAAAGCTATTTCTTCCTTGAACCTTTCATAATGAGATCGTTCATCGATGAATCACCCTCTCGCACGTCGCCGGTCGATATGTAGAGGATGCTGCGCCTTGGAATATAGAAGGAACCTGTAAACCAGTCCTCGACCGTTAAAATGTCGCCTTCTTCCATGCGATTGAACTTGCCGACCAAACCTTTCGTTGTGGGAAGCTCATAATCCTCCGCAGCCTCGATAATCGTCCCGTTTAAAAGATGTATTTCATATACTTGATAAACCATTGTATTGTCCTTTTCTATCATTCTCTTAAAGTAAGTGTTCACTGCTCTCCTTCGCTCTCCCGTATGGTATCCGCCATGCATTTCATCACGAAATCCACGCAGGGAATAGCCACGCTGTTGCCCAGCGCCTTGTAGCGTGCGCTGTCGGACGCGCCGGGAATGTCCGTCCATCCGTCCGGAAAGCCTTGCAGCCGTTCACATTCCAGCGGCGTCAG
>CAKTQM010000100.1 GCA_934597125.1 uncultured Oscillospiraceae bacterium | reverse complement strand
CGCGCACCCCCTCACGGCATTTGCGGGTGGGGGGCGAGGCGTACGGAGAAGTCCTGGGCGATGGCGGCCTCCGGCAGAAGCTTAGCCATGAGCACCAGACGCTGGTTGCCGGTGTTCTCCATGTCGTACTTCCGGCAGCAGGTGGAGAGGGTCAGGAGGGTGTCCTCCTCACCGAAGGTCACGCCGTCAAAGACCAGCCAGTTCTTTTGCGCCACCTGCGCGAAAAAGTCGGTCAGCTCCTCACCCGCGGGGTTGGGGGCGATGTAGTCAAAGCCGATGTCCGTGATGAAGCAGGCCGTGATCTGAAAGACCATGTCGTCCCCCTCTACGGAGAGGTAGAGGTAGGGGTGCTCCCGCACGTAGTCCGCGTCCAGATAGCGGTGGAGCTTGGTGAATTTCGGGCCGTCGGGATCGCAGTTGGTGGCGGAGTGGCCGAAGATGACGGTGTTCTTGTCCAACGTCTTGCGGCTTTCCAGCCGATTGTCGCAGTGGGCGTAGTAGCAGCCCCATTCGCTGAAATTGCCGTTTTCGTCCTTTTGCAGGTAGTAGCCGTTGTCCGACGCCTGCATGACGGGATCGTCCACCTCCGCGCCGGGCAGGTACAGCCACGCCGCCGTGTCGGGGTGCTGTGCCTTCGCGTCTGCCAGCTGTGTCTGGCGATCCACGGCGGGGATGACCTCGCCGGTGGGCTGGGGCTGTGTCACCTCGGAGACGGTGGGGACTTCCTGCCGCTGCTGGCAGGCGGTGGCGCCCAGCAGCAGAAGGGCGAGAAGGACGCCGGAGAGAAATCGAGAGATCCGTTTCATGGCGTTATCTCCCGCCCGCGGCGGCCCGGGCCGGCGTGTCCGCGGACACGCCGGTCTGGGGGTTGCCGTTGGCTTTCATAAAGATGACCCGGATGGTGTGTGCCTCCGTAACATCCTGGAAGGTGTAGGAGGTCACAGCGCCCACGCTCTTGCCGTCGATCAGCACCTTTGCCACGGCGTAGCCCTCGTCGGGGGTAATGGTGAAGGTCTGCTGGCCGCCGGTGCGGATGGCGTTGTCGCCGGAGGGGGAGATGGCGCCGTTGGCGCCGGCGATGGCCGTGATGGTGTGGCGGTCGCCGCGATTGCTGTGGGCGGGGCGGAAGCCGCCGCCGGAGGAGGACACGGCGTACAGCACCACGGAGCCGGTCAGCACCGTGTAGTTGCCGTCCGTGGGGGTGAAGCGCCAGGTGTAGACCTTGTTGGCGGCCACGGTGGTGGTGTCGGACAGGACGTTGCCGTTTTCATCCACCCACTCCAGCGTGCCGGAGGTCAGATTCAGGGTGCCGCCGAGGAGGGACAGGGCGGCATCCGCCAGCGTCTTGCCGCGGCCGTTGATCTTAGTGTACTTGGGCTCGCCGGCGGGGGTGGCCTTGGTAATGGTGATCTCCACGGGTGCGCTGGCGGCCTCGTTGTAGTTCACATCGCCCGCCTTGGTGGCTGTAACGGTGACGGAGCCCACCTTGACAGGGGTCAGGACGCCGGTGACGGGGTCGATGGTGGCCTCGCCGGTGCCGTTGGTGACGGTGGTGACGGTGTAGGTCACCGTGCCCGTGCCGCTGCCGCCGGAAGTGCCCAGCGCCAGCTTCTGCCCGTAGACCACAGTCGTGCC
>CAKTQM010000099.1 GCA_934597125.1 uncultured Oscillospiraceae bacterium | reverse complement strand
TCCACACTCTTACTGCCGGTAACGGGGCGTCCGGCGGGCATTTCCTCCCGCGGCTCCGGGCAGCCACGCCCTTCATCGCCTGTTGCTTTGCATAGGATAGCACGTTTTTTAGCGGGTGTCAAGGAAATTTGGGAAAGCGCTGCGGGAAAATACCGATGCATAACATCTTTTGCGTAAGGGCAGACGACTCTGTCCGCCCTGACGATAGCCGCTGCATTTTCAATTGGGCCGACAGAGCCGTCGGCCCCTACAGAGTTCTATCGTACCATTTCGTAGGGCGGTATACCTCATCTCTTTCCTCTTCACTGACAAAAAACCGCCCATTTTGGGCGGTTTTTATGTCAGTTGTTCTCGCCTCGGTCAAAGGCTACCACGACACGGCGGTTGGGCTCGGTACCTACGGAATAGGTGGTGACGCCCTTCACGTCCTGCAGCGTGGCGTGGATCACATGGCGCTCGTAGGCGTTCATGGACTCCAGCGTAACGCTGCGGCGGTACTTCTTCACCTTGGCGGCCACCTTCATAGCCAGGCTTTCCAAGCTGGCCTCGCGGCGGGCGCGGTAGTTTTCGGCGTCCACATGGATACGGATGCGCTTTTCGCTGCCGCTGTTAACGGCGTAGTTCGTCAGCTGCTGGATGGCGTCCAACGTCTCGCCGCGGCGGCCGATCAGGGCACCCAGCTTCTGGCCCTCCAGAATGGCCTTATAGCGGCCCTTTTCCTCCTCGTACACCTTCACGGCAGCGGGACTGTCCATGTGCTCCAGCAGGCCGGTCAGGAACGCGGTGATGCGCTGAGCGTTATCGTCATGGCATTCCGGCAGCTCCACAGCGGGGACAGCGTTCTGCTCCGTCCGAGGCTCCCCGGCCTTTTCCTCGCGCTTGGGCTGAGGCTTCGCCTGCGGCTTGGGCTGGGGTTTGGGCTGCTGGGGTCTCTGGGGCTTCGGTTGGGGTTTCGCTTCTTCTTTCTTTTCGGGCTTTTCAACGACAACGGGCTTGACCGGCGCGGCGATCTCTTCCATCGGCGCCTCGTCGGGGCCATAGGTCACGCGGACGCGGGCGGGCTTGGCGCCCATTCCCAGAAAGCCGCTCTTGGCGCGCTCCAGAATCTCCACGGACACATCGTCACGATCCATACCCAGCTGGGCAAGAGCCTTGCCAATAGCCTCTTCCTCGGTCTTGCCTGTTACATCGATATAACTCATAGACAAAACTCCTTATTCATCGTAATGCTGCTCGTTATACGCACGGCCGCGGGCGTAGGGGCGGTTGCCCACACGACCCGCCTCGGTGGTGGCGGCGCGCTTTTCTTTATGCTCCTCCTTGGGCTGGGCTTTTTTCTTGCTGCCCTGCTGCGGCTTTTTGGGAGCGCTGGCCTGTTCCAGCTGGCGGTTGTAATTTTCGCGGGCGGCCTGCATCTTGGCGGCGCGCTTTTCCCGCTTCTCCCGCTCCTTCTCGGTCTCCTCCTCTTCCAGCTTCTTGTTAAAGAACTTAGTGAGGATGGCCTCTTGAATGGCGGAGAAGGCGGCGTTAGCGATCCAGTACACACACAGAGCGGCGGGGAACATGAAGCCCATCCACACCGTCATCAGGGGGAACAGGTACATCATCATTTTGCTCTGGCTGTTCATGGTGTTGGAGCTGGCCTTCATGGAGACCATGCTCATCA
>CAKTQM010000098.1 GCA_934597125.1 uncultured Oscillospiraceae bacterium | reverse complement strand
CGTATCTTCCGTAAGTTCGGCCTGTCCGGTAAGTCCTTCATCCCCATGCTGATCGGTACCGGCTGCGGCATCCCCGGTGTTATGGCTTCCCGTACCATCGAGAATGAGCGCGACCGCCGTATGACCATCATGACTACCACGTTCATCCCCTGCGGCGCCAAGGTGCCCTTCATCTCCATGATCGCCGGCGCCATCTTCGGCGGCAGCGCTCTGGTAGCCACCTCCGCCTACTTCATCGGCATGGCCGCCATCATCGTGTCCGGTATCATCCTGAAGAAGACCAAGATGTTCGCCGGCGACCCCGCTCCCTTCGTTATGGAGCTGCCTGCCTACCACTGGCCCACTCTGGGCAACGTTCTCCGCTCCATGTGGGAGCGCGGCTGGTCTTTCATCAAGAAGGCCGGTACCATCATCCTGCTGTCCACCATCTTCGTGTGGTTCACTACTTACTTCGGCTGGGTCGACGGCCAGTTCCAGATGCTGTCTGAGGAGCAGATCGACGGCTCCATTCTGGCAAAGATCGGCAACGCCATCGCATGGATCTTCGCGCCTCTGGGCTGGGGCAACTGGGAAGCCGTGGTGGCCTCCATCACCGGCCTGATCGCCAAGGAGAACATCGTCGGTACGCTGGGTATCCTGTTCGGCGGCGGCGACGGCACCGTGTACCAGGCTATGGGTGCTGCCTTCAACGGCGTCACCGGCTACTCCTTCATGGTGTTCAACCTGCTGTGCGCCCCCTGCTTCGCAGCCATCGGCGCTATCAAGCGTGAGATGAACAACCGCAAGTGGACGTGGTTTGCCATCGGCTATCAGTGCGGCTTCGCCTATCTGATCGCCCTGATGATCAACCAGTTCGGCGGCTGGTTCATCGGCGCCGGCAGCATCATCGGCACCATCGTGGCCGTCATCGTTCTGGCGGGCCTGCTGTACATGCTGTTCCGTCCCTACAAGGACGCCACCAAGCTGAGCGTGAAGATGTAATTTCTTCCGTCATATCATCAACCAACTGATTCTGAGAAAGGAGCGCTTGCCATGCTGGCTGATATTCTGATTTGTCTTGTTCTGATTGCCATTGTCACTTCCATTGTCCATTCCCTCATCAAAAACAAAAAGCAGGGCAAGAGCCTCTGCTCCGGCGCCTGCACTGGCAACTGCGCACACTGCGGCGGCCATTGCAGCCACAAATAAGAAAAACGGCCGTCGAAAGACGGCCGTTTTTCATGGGCAGATGTGTTGATGAAAAAGGCCCCCTTGTGTAAAGGGGGCTGTCAGCCGTAAGGCTGACTGGGGGATTGTCGGATTACGGACAACCCCTCCGTCAACGCTTTGCGTTGCCACCTCCCCTTACACAGGGGAGGCTTCGGTTTGGGGCACCACAGCCTCAAGCTTTCGCAATGTAAACAGACAAACACTTGACACATTCAGCGTTTCACGCTATGATACTGTACAGAATAATTCATTGAGGGGTTCATTGAGTATGGCGGAAAGATTGACCCCCCGCAAGCAGCAGGCGCTGGAGATGCGTGGCCGCATCCAGAATGTGGCGCTGGATCTGTTTGACCGGGAGGGGTTTGAAAATGTCTCGGTGGAGGAGATCGCCCAGAAGGCGGGCTGCTCCGTGGGCAATATTTACCACTATTTCAAAAGCAAGGACGAGCTGGCTATCCAGGTCACCAGCCATGTGGACGCGGCGTATCTGACGCTGGAGGCGGAATATCTGGCGGATACCGCCCGTTCCGCCCGGGAGAAGCTGCTGGACTTCGTGGGCCAGTC
>CAKTQM010000097.1 GCA_934597125.1 uncultured Oscillospiraceae bacterium | reverse complement strand
GACCTGCTGAACCACATGGCCGTCATGGTCACCGCCCGCGGCAAGGAGTGCTCCGGCGACGCCATGGAGACCCTGTATCACGAGTACATGGAAAACCACAAAAACGGCACCTCCACCTTCCGCACCGAGGAGAAGTACCGTATTCTCTTCGAGGGTATCGCCTGCTGGCCCTATCTGCGGGCCACCTCCACCGGTCTGAAATCCCGGGGCATCAACATGGTTACCACCATCTACGCCGACGCCTTCGGCTACGACTACGACTCCTTCGAGGGCATGATCAAGGCCTACTGCTCCGTGCCCAACGCCATCAATCTGGAAAAATCCCGCGACAAGCGCATCAAGCTGTGCAAGGATAACCACGTGGAGGGCATGCTCATCCACACCAACCGTTCCTGCAAGCTGTGGAGCGGCTTCATGTACGAGATGGGCCGTCAGGTGGGCGAGGCCTGCCACATCCCCGTCGCCAGCTTTGACGGCGACCAGGCCGATCCCCGCAACTTCTCCGAAGCCCAGTACGACACCCGCGTCCAGGGCCTCATGGAGATCATGGAAGCCAATAAGGAACAGAAAGGAGCCAACTGAACATGACTACCAACGAACTGTTTGCCAAGCTGCACGAAGTCGCCGCAAACCCCAAGGCCCAGATGGACAGCTATCTGGCTCAGGGCAAGAAGATCGTGCTGTGCGCTCCCGTCTACACCCCTGAGGAGATCATCCATTCCATGGGCTTCGTCCCCATGGGCGTCTGGGGCGCGGATACCGAGCTGCGCCGCGCCAAGGAATACTGCCCCGCCTTCCTGTGCTCCATCGTCCAGTCCATTCTGGAGCTGGGCATCACCGGTATCTATGACGGTGCGTCCGCCATCGTCATCCCCTCCCTGTGCGACACCCTGAAAACCATGGGCGAGAACTGGAAGTACGCCGTGCCCTCCATCCCCTTCATCCCCATGACCTATCCCCAGAACCGCAAGCCCGCCTACGGCGTGGCCTTCACCAAGGCCGGCTACGAGCGCGTGATCCGCGATCTGGAAAAGCTGGGCGGCACGTTTGACAACGCCAAGCTGGCGGCCTCCAACGCCGTGTATAACCGCCACAACGCCGCCATGCGGAAGCTGGACGAGGTGCTTGCCAAGCATCCCGAGATCACCGCGCAGCAGCGCAGCGACGCCTTCAAGTCCGCCTTCTTCATGACCAAGGAGGAGCACA
The DNA here is from genome assembly GCA_934597125.1 of uncultured Oscillospiraceae bacterium. GTDB lineage: Bacteria > Bacillota > Clostridia > Oscillospirales > Oscillospiraceae > Vescimonas. The sequence goes on along the minus strand of CAKTQM010000097.1, from coordinate 593 downwards.
CCGCCCTCATCGAGGAACTGACCGCCGCGCTGGAGGCTCAGGCCCCCGCCGCGGAAAAGACCCCCATCCTCCTGTCCGGTATTCTCACCGACGCCCCCGGCTTCAACGCCATTCTGGATGATCTGGGTCTGCACATCGTGGCCGATGACGTGGCCGCACAGTCCCGCCAGTACCGCACCGACGTGCCCGCCGGCGACGACGCCCTCACCGCTCTGGCGGAGAAGTTCGCCGCCATGGACAACTGCTCCGTGCTCTACAATGCCGCCAAGCCCCGCGTCCAGTGGATCGTGGACACCGCCAAGGCCCGCGGAGCCCGCGGCGTGCTGGTAGCCATGACAAAGTTCTGCGACCCCGAGGAATTCGACTACGTCATGATCAAAAAGGCCTGCGAGGCCGCCGGTATCCCCGTCACCGTGGTGGAGATCGACCGCCAGATGGTGCAGTTCGAGCAGGCCCGCACCAATATTGAGACCTTCCGCGACATGCTGACTATGTAATTACGCAAAAAGAATAATAAATATAGGAGGAACCAAACCCATGAGTGAGATCAAACGCCCGCTGGAGGGCATCAAGGTCGTCGAGCTGGCCACCTT
>CAKTQM010000096.1 GCA_934597125.1 uncultured Oscillospiraceae bacterium | reverse complement strand
GGAGCCGAAACGGCTCCGATTTGCCCTTGAGACAACCTACGGACCAGAAGGCCGGGGGTTCGAATCCCTCACGGCGTGCCAAAAAGACCCGAAACCGTAAGGTTTCGGGTCTTTTTGTTTGCATAAGTTGTTGTTTTCTCCCGCTGCTTTTTCCTGACCCAAACGCTGACCCCAACGGGAGCGGATAGTGGAAACCGTCAGACCGCACGGGAGAGAATATTCCCCATCGTCTGGGCGGCTTTGAGTTGGGCGTCGGTAGTCACATGGGCGTAGGTGTCCAGCGTGAAGCCTGCCGAGTAGTGACCCAGCATACTGCTGAGGGTTTTGACATCCACACCATTCTGGAGCGCCATGGTAGCGAAGGTGTGTCTCAGGTCATGGAAGCGTATCCTTGGCAGCTCTGCTCGTTTCAGTACCCGTTGGAGCATATGCAGAACACTGTCCGGTGACATGGGGCCTCCTGTTGGTGATGGAAATACCCATTCGCTGCCACCTACTTTCCTTTTCTGTGTTTTTAGTACGTCTATCGCATCTGCCGACAGTGGCAGTGTGCGATAGGCGTTTTTTGTTTTCAATGGTGCCTCCTCTACCCTGCCATTTTGCCTTGAGATGGCTCGTTGGATTTTCAGTAGGCCGCGGTCGAAATCTACGTCCGTCCATTTTAGTCCAAGCAGTTCCCCACGGCGCAGACCGGTGGCAAGGTCAAGGTAGTAGAGTTCGTACACACCAGTCTCCTTGGCTTCACGGAAGAAGGTGCTGAGTTGGTCTGCGGTCAGCGTTTTCATCTCTTTGTGCTCCACCTGCGGAAGTGCACAGCCCTGTGTGGGATTTTTGTTTACAAGCTTTTGCTCCATGGCGAGGTTATAGGCCGAGCAGATCATCTGGTGGATGTTTCGAACAGTTTTTGGTGCAAGGCCCTTGGGCTTTTTCTTGGCTTCAACTCGGTCTACCCGCCCGCCTTCCAGCAGATGTTTGTAGAATTTTTGTAAATCCAGAGAGGTCAATTCTGCCAGCGGGATACTGCCGATCTGTGGTTTGATGTGGTTTTTGAGGAATCCCTGCGAGGTTTTGAAAGTTGAGGGCCGCAGCTTGATTTTGGCGTAGTTCTCCATCCAGACCTCCAGCCAACTGCCGACTGTGAAGTTTTTTGCCTTGCCATAGTCGATGCCGACGTTTTCCTCGATGGCTACCTTTAGTTTTTCTTTCACTTCTGCCTGCGTCTTGCCCAGAACGTTCTTGATGATGGTCTTGCCGGTCTCCGGATCGTGGCCGACGGTGTAACGGCCTTCCCAGCGACCATCCTTGCGCTTTCGGATGTTCCCTTCCCCGTTTGCTCGTCGTTTTGGCATGGTATCGCCCTCCTTTGTAACAGTACACAATACCGTAAAGGTCAGAGAAAAGCTATGGGAAAGCCACAGTATTATCAGAAAATTATCAATTCCCTCTCGCCGCTTATCTTTGTTTAAGGCGTACCAATATTTGTGTTGCTATGGAAGTCTTCTATTGATTGTTGCTGTGTAAAACAGGACAGTATCATATCAGAGCGCCGTCACAAACCCTTGTGACACGGGGCTTTGCGGTAATTTTTCTCAAATTTGGCGTCAAACTGTTCTGGGAACTTTGAAAAAAGCGTCAATTTTCAAAACCCGCAAACCCTTGCGGCAGCTCGCACTGCGGGCTGCTGTGAATAGGCAATGGCGCAGAAAAGCGCCATTGCCTTTCTCCTGCTCCTTTTTCAGCGCACCGGAAGTCCGCTCAAATCCGCCCGAAAATTGCCAGAACTCCTTCTCTGGGGCTGGGATACTCCCTTTCCTTGAAGGAGGCCACACAGCGGCTCACAAGGGCAAACAC
>CAKTQM010000095.1 GCA_934597125.1 uncultured Oscillospiraceae bacterium | reverse complement strand
GAGGCCAAGATCTTCCGCGGCGACGATCTGGCCAGCGACAGCCGCACCCTGACCGCCAGCGCCGCCGCCAGCAATTCCGCCACCGTCAGCTTTGACGGCGGCACCGTGGCCGCCGGTGCGCTGGCGGGCCGCTATGTGCTGTGCGGCGGCAAACGGGTGAAGGTGCTGTCCAACACCGACAGCCAGCTGACGCTGGAGGAGGCCGTCACCGTGGCGGACAACGCGGTCATCTATCCCGGCGAGGGCGGCAAGGAGGGTCTGGCCGTGTACGGCTGCCTGTTCGTGGGCAAGGGCGCCTACGGCGTGGTAGATCTGAGCGAGGGCACCGAGGTCATCGTAAAGCCCCGCGGCTCCTCCGGCACCGCCGATCCCCTGGATCAGCGCTCCAGCGTGGGCTGGAAGGGCATCCACGCCGCCGCTATCCTGTATGACGAGTACATCGTCCGCGTGGAGTGCGGCAGCAGCTATTCCGCGGAAGATAAAGCCAACTGAGCCTGGCGAAACGGTAGTGCCGTCGTTAAACGGCGGGCGGGGTAGAACCCCGCCTCTACACACCGTTTAACATACCCGGTACTCCGTAGGGCGGGCCCCGTGCGGCCCGCCGTATCCCACACAACAACAAAGGAGGAACGTGATATGGCAAAGAAGCAGGACATGACGGAACGAATGGTGGCACTGACCATTCCCAGGGGACGCAAGCAGGAGGAGAACTTTGTGATCGTCTCTGTCAACGGCCACAGCTGGAAGATCATGAAGGGCGTGCAGGTGGAGGTGCCTGATTACGTCCGCGAGGTGCTGGTGAACAGCCGCATGATGGCGGACGAGGCCCGCCGCTATGTGGACAGAATGGCGGACTGAGGAGGTGGCGCCCATGGCGAACATCACCGCCGGTCAGGTGCTGGCGCAGGTGGACGCGCTGGCACCCAACCAGTACACCCGCACGGAAAAGCTGCGGTGGCTCTCGCAGGCGGAGGGTTTCGTGCTGCGGGAGATCTGCGGGGTGACGGAGCCGCTGGCAGAGCTGACGGAGGGCACTTCCCTGTCGGCGGAGCCGCCCTATGACGAGCTGTACCGGCACTATGTGGAAGCGCAGATCCACTACTGCAACGGCGAGATGGCGCGGTATAACGCCGCGGCGGCCAACTGGAACAACGGCCTTTTGACCTACCGCGACTACGTATGCCGCACGGTCATGCCGCGGCGGCGCGTCAAGGCGCTGAAAGTATGCTAACGCGGCGGGGCGGGAGAGACGGCTCCCTCCCGCCCCGTTTCAGGAAGGAGGAACGCGATGTTTCTATCACAATTTGCCGCGCCCCGGCAGCAGTGGCTGACCGTCAGCAAATTCGGCGGGTATGACGCCCGTTCCAGGGCGCCGCTGGGGGCCTTTGCCCGCATGGAGAACCTGAGCGGAGACGGGTATCCCACGCTGAGCACCCGCGAAAAACGCAAGTGGATCGCCGCGCTGGACAAGCCCAATGGGCTGGCGGCCAAGGACTGTCTCATCTGGGTGGACGGGCGCACGCTGTACATCAACGGCGCGGCCATCGACCTGACGCTGACGGACGGGGAAAAGCAGCTGGTCAGCATGGGGGCGTATCTGCTGATCTGGCCCGACAAGAAGTACGTCAACACCCAGGATCTCAGCGACAGGGGCAGTCTGGAGAATACGGTGCAGACCACCGGCACCGTCACCTTTACGCTGTGCCGCACGGATGGCACGGCGTATGAGGGGTACACCACCGGCGCGGCGGCGCCCGCCAGCGCCGAAAGCGGCGATCTGTGGCTGGACACAAGCGCCGGCGCGGCGCTGCTGCGCTATAACGGCGTCATGTGGGAGACGGTGGACGACCTGGCCATGAAGCTGTCCGCCGCCAACATCGGCAGAGGATTTTCCGTGGGGGACGGCGTGGCTATCTCCGGCTGCACGGGCGCGGCGGTGGACGGCACGTGGACGCTGCTGCAATGCGCGGACAACGCCATTGTCATCGGCGCGGCGGCGGCCATTGAGGGCGACCAGACCGCCGCGGTGACGGTGCGGCGCTATGTGCCGGACATGGATTTCGTGGTGGAGTGCGGCAACCGGCTGTGGGGCTGCAAATACGGCAT
>CAKTQM010000094.1 GCA_934597125.1 uncultured Oscillospiraceae bacterium | reverse complement strand
AACACCCTGCGTCTGAACTACAGCTGCATGCCCGAGGAGAAGATCGTTCAGGGCATCACCGCGCTGTGCCAGACCATTCGCGAGAACCTGAAGTAAGATAACATTTACATATTACAGTATCCCCTCCCCTGGGGAGGGGATACTGTAATTCCACCCCTACCCCCGTCGGCCATCCCCCGCACGGGTGCGCATACCTGATCGTAAAGGAGAACACAGCGGATGAAGAATGTCAAGGTACTCATCGGCAACTACGGCAGCGGCAAATCCGAACTGGCGCTGAACTTTGCCATGCGCGCCGCCGCAAGAGGCGAACGTACGGAGTTGATCGACCTGGATATGGTCAACACCTACTTCCGCCTGACTGAGCGCGGCAAAATGGTGGAGCAGAAGGAGATCCGTCTCGTCTCTCCCAACTTCGCCTGTTCGGGCATTGAAACGCTCTCTCTTCCCGCCGAGGTACAGTCCGCGTTCGTTCTGGACTGGGACAGCGTCATTTTCGACGTAGGCGGCGACGATGTGGGCGCCACGGCGCTGGGCCGCTATCACCAGGACTTTGTGGATCTGCCGGAGGGCTCGCTGGAAGTGCTGAATGTGGTGAACATTCGCCGCCCCCTTGCCAGCACGCTGGAAAAGATCCACCGTTTGCAGGATGGTATGCAGGCTCACGCCCGCCTTCAGATCACCGGCATGATCAACAACACAAATCTTGCCACCATGACGACGGAGCAGGAGCTGTGGGACGGCTACGAGCTGCTGCGTCAGGTATCTGACGCCTCCGGCATCCCCGTGGCCTACACCACCGGTAAAAAGGAATTTTTAGATGCCTTTCTGGCGCGTGATCCCGACCCGAAATATGTGGGCACCCCCATCGCCATTGATGTGTACATGCACCGCGACTGGGACTCCTACATCGCCTATGGTCTGAACACCACCGATCCCAGAAAGGAAATGTATTGATCCCGTATATCCCCCTAACAGGGATAGAGATATGGTAGAGAATTCAGCAAAATAAGAGAAAAGAGGTGTCAAATGTGGTTAAAGTAACCATCAATGAGATCCTTTGCAAGGGCTGCGGTCTGTGCGTCAGAGCTTGTCCCAAGGGTATCATTGAACTGTCCAAGACCAAGATCAACGCGAAGGGCTATCACCCCGCTGAGGTCACCAACATGGAAGCATGCGTGGGCTGCACTTCCTGCGCTCGCACCTGTCCCGATGTGGTAATCCGTATCGAAAAAGACTAAGGAGGAAAAAACATGGCTAAAACTCTTATGAAGGGTAGCGAAGCCATTGCGGAGGCCGCCATTCGCGCCGGCGCCCGTTATTTCTTCGGTTACCCCATCACTCCGCAGACGGAGATCCCCGAATACATGTCCGCCCGTATGCCCGAGGTTGACGGCTGCTTCCTGCAGGCCGAGTCCGAAGTGGCTGCCATTAACATGGTCTACGGCGCTGCCGGTACCGGCGCCCGTGTCATCACTTCTTCTTCCAGCCCCGGTGTCTCCCTGAAGCAGGAAGGTATTTCCTACTGCGCCGGCGCCATGGTTCCCGCTGTCATCATCAACGTGATGCGCGGCGGCCCCGGTCTGGGCAATATCCAGGCCTCCCAGGGCGATTATTTCCAGGGCGTCAAGGGCGGCGGCAATGGTGACTATCACCTGCTGACCTTCGCCCCCGCTTCCGTGCAGGAAGCCATCGACCTGATGATGATTGCCTATGATAAGGCTGAGAAGTATCGTATCCCCGTGCTGTTCCTGGCCGATGGTATCATCGCCCAGATGATGGAGCCCGTGGAGCTGCCCGAGATGGTGGACTACAAGGTCGATCCCGAGAAGAAGCCCTGGGCCTGCACCGGCTGGAAGCCCGGTGACGATCCCGCAAAGCGCGGTATCATCAACTCCATCTACATCGACACCGAGAGCCTGGCCATCCACAACGATGAGCTGCAGGCTATGTATAAGGAAGTCGTGGATAATGAGCAGATGTGGGAAGAGTTCAACTGTGAGAACGCCGACTACATCATCACCGCTTTCGGCACTGTGGCCCGTATCGCCAAGAGCGCTATCACCGAGCTGAAGGCACAGGGCATCAACGTGGGTCTGCTGCGTCCCATCACCGTGTGGCCCTTCCCCTATGACGCTGTCAGCAAGGTCGTCAA
>CAKTQM010000093.1 GCA_934597125.1 uncultured Oscillospiraceae bacterium | reverse complement strand
TCTGGAGTGTATTATAGTATTCTTTGGTATTATTAAAATATCCAAAATGAGACAAAATGTACATACCAGATGGAGGGACCACATGCTGACCTACACCCTTGAAAAAACCAACGGCGCAAGTCTGTACGAGCAGCTGTACCGCCATATTCGAAGCGATATCCTGTCCGGCGCGCTGGCGGCGGGGGAGAAGCTGCCCAGCAAGCGGGCGCTGGCCGCCCATCTGGAGGTCAGCGTCATCACGGTGAAAAACGCCTATGAACAGCTGATCGCCGAGGGGTACATCTGCGGCGTGGAGAAGCGGGGCTACTACGTCATGCGCATCGACCAGCCGTTGACCGCCGCCCCCTCCGCCGCGGCGGAGACAGAGGTGGAGCCGCCGGAGCGGCAGTGGTTCATGGATTTTGTCACCAACTCTACCGCCGCCGAATATTTTCCCTTTGCCACCTGGACGAAGCTGCTGCGCCAGACGATTTTGGAGCAGGACACCCGTTTGCTGCGGCCCACGCCCTCCACCGGCGCGCTGGAGCTGCGGCAGGCCATCGCGGACTATCTGCACCAGTTTCGGGGAATGACGGTGTCGCCCCGGCAGATCATTGTGGGAGCGGGGACGGAGACGCTGTACACCCTGCTGATCCAGCTGCTGGGACGGGAGAAGTGCTACGCCGTGGAGGATCCCGGATACAGCAAGATCGGCCGCATCTACGAGAGTCATCAGGTGCGGCTGCGGCACGTGGCGCTGGACGAGAGCGGGCTGTCCTATGAGGCGCTGCGGCGCACCGACGCGGATGTGGTGCATATCTCTCCCAGCCATCACTATCCCACCGGCATCGTCATGCCCGCCGCCCGCCGCCACGAGCTGCTGCGCTGGGCCGACGAGGGGGAGGGACGGTACATCTTAGAGGATGACTACGACAGCGAGTTCCGCTTTGTGGGGCGGCCCATTCCCACGCTGTTTTCCGACGACGAGCACCAGCGGGTGATCTATCTGAACACCTTTTCCAAGACCATCGCGCCCTCCATCCGCATCAGCTATATGCTGCTGCCGCCGCGGCTGCTGGAGGACTATCGGGAGCGGCTGGGATTCTACGCCTGCACGGTGTCGGGTTTTGAGCAGTACACGCTGGCGGAGTTTTTGTCCCGGGGCCACTACGAGCAGCACCTGAACCGGATGCGCAAGCGGTATCACCAGAAGCGGGACGCGGTGATCGACTGCATCCGCACGGGGCCGCTGTCAGGGCGGGCGGAGATCATGGAGCAGGATGCGGGGCTGCACTTTCTGGTACGGCTGGACACGGCCCTGCCGGATGAAACGCTGCGGCAGCGTGCGGCGGAGCGTGGTCTGCGGCTGGCGCTGCTGTCGGACTACTACCGCCACGGCGAGGAAGCGCCCCACCATGTGCTGGTGGTGAACTATTCCGGCATCGAATTGGAAAAACTGCCCCGGGCGCTGGAGCGTCTGGCGGAGATCATCAAGGAGTGATAGTATGTACGACGAACTGACGAAACAGGACATCCAGAAAATGCAGGAGGAGATCGACTATCGGGTGCAGCAGCTGCGGCCCAAGCTGATCGAGGACGTGCAGACGGCGCGGGCCTTCGGCGATCTCAGCGAGAATTTCGAGTATAAATGCGCCAAGCAGGAGAAAAACCGCAACGACAGCCGCATCCGCTATCTGCAGCGGATGATCAAGACCGCAAAGGTCATTGGCGACAAGTCCACCCGGGACACGGCGGGCCTTTATGACACGGTGGAGATATTGATGGAGAACACCGGCCGCAGCCGCACCATTCAGCTGGTGACGACATTGCGGCAGGACGCCCTGAAGGGCTGGATCAGCAAGGAATCCCCCGTGGGCCGTGCCGTCATGGGCCATAAAGCGGGGGATCGGGTCTATGTGGAGATGGAGAACGGTCGGGGTTATTATCTGACGATCCAGTCCATCACCAAGGGCAGCGACGACGGCTCCATCCCCATCGGCAGCTTTTAAGGAGGAACAGCCATGACCTTGCAGCAATTGCGGTACGTCACCACCGTGGCGGAGACCGGCACCATCAGCGGTGCGGCCAAGGCACTGTTCATCTCCCAGCCCAGCCTGACCGCCGCCATTCAGGAGTTGGAAAAGGAGATGGGTGTCACCATCTTTCTGCGCACCAACCGCGGCGTGGTGCTCAGCCGCGAGGGGGACGAGTTCCTGGGCTATGCCCGCCAGGTGCTGATGCAGGCGGAGCTGCTGGAGGACCGCTACGGGGCACAGTCCAGCCACCGGCAGCAGTTTGCCGTGTC
>CAKTQM010000092.1 GCA_934597125.1 uncultured Oscillospiraceae bacterium | reverse complement strand
CTGGCGGAGGTGCTGCTGCCGCTGCGGGGCGGACAGCCTGTCACCTTCCGCCCCTATCTGTGCGCGCAGCAACGGCTGGGCGAGCCGGTGACGCCGGCGCAGCGCCCCCTGACGATCGTGGAGGGCTCCTACGCTTGCCATCCGGCGCTGTGGGACTGCTATGACCTGCGGGTGTTTTTGACGGTCGATCCGGCAGAGCAGCTGCGCCGTATCGAGGCGCGCAACGGCCCCGAAAAGGCCCGGCTGTTCCGCGACCGCTGGATCCCCTTTGAGGAGCGGTACTTTCAAGCCTTCGACGTGCCCGCGCGATGCGATTTGCGGCTTTCGGGGGAATGATCAAAAAACAACGCAGCGGCTGCGTCCGGAGATGTCCGGCGCAGCCGCTGTTCGTTATGCTTGTTGTCCTGTCAGCGCCATCAGCAGACCTTGACAGCCCGCCTGCACGTCGCGCCAGGTGGCGTCGAAATCGCCGGTGTACCAGGGGTCGGCCACGTCGGCGCGGCGGCCGGTGTAGTCCAGCAGCAGATGGAGCTTGCCTGCCGGATCACCGCCGCAGATGCGGCGCATGTCCCGCAGATTGGCGCTGTCCATACCGATCAGCAGGTCATACCCGTCGTAGTCCTGCCGCGTCAGCTGCCGCGCCGCGTGGCCGCTGCAGGCGATCCCGTATTCCGCCAGCTTCCGCCGCGCGGGGGGATAGACGGGGTTGCCGATCTCCTCGCGGCTGGTGGCGGCGGAGGCGATGCGGAACCGCGCCGCCAGCCCCGCCTTTTCCACCAGATCCTTCATTACAAACTCCGCCATGGGACTGCGGCAGATATTGCCGTGGCAGATGAAAAGAATTTTTGTCATAGGGTGCTCCTTTCGTGCCTTTCGTGCCTTGTGTGCCGTCACCACAGCATCAGCCTGTCCGCTTCACGCTGCAGTTCTGTGCGGAAGTCGGGGTGGGCGATGGCGATAAGGCGCTCCACTCGCTGGCGGATGTTAGCGCCCTTCAAGTGGGCCACGCCGTACTCCGTCACGATGCAGTCCACCCAGTTGCGGGAGATGGACACCACCGAGCCCAAAGGCAGCGTGGGCTGGATCTTGGAGATAGTGCCGCCCTTGGCGGTGGAGGTGATGACCACGATGCCCCGCCCGCCCCTGGACATATAGGCCCCCGCCGCGAAATCCGTGGCGCCGCCGGTGCCGGAGTACTGGCGGCCATTGAGCGTTTCAGAGCAGACCTGACCGGTCAGGTCGATCTGCAGCGCGGTGTTGATGGACACCATATTGTCGTTTTGGGCGATGTGGTATGGGTCGTTCACATAGGGGGCGGGCAGCAGTTCAATGTCCGGATTGCGGTCAAGAAAGTCATAGAAGGGCTGATCGCCCCAGACGAAGCCGCAGACGGTTTTGCCGGTGTGGAAATTCTTGCGGCGGTTGGTGACTACGCCGCTCTGCATGAGCCGTCCGGCGGAGGAGCAGAAGATTTCGGTATAGATGCCCAGATCGTTCTTGTCGTGCAGGGCGTCCGCCACGGCGTTGGACAGGTTGCCCAGGCCAATCTGGATGGTGTCGCCGTCCCGCACCAGGGCGGCGGCATTGGCCGCCGCCTGACGCTCCGCGTCCGTGGGGGCGAACTCCGGTGGATGGGACACGGCGCAGTCGGATTCGACGAGACAGTCCACCTGGCTGACATGGATCTTCTGGCCGGTCAGCAGCAGCGGCACGCGGGGGTTGACCTCGAAGACGCGGATCCTGGCGGCGGCAAAGGCGTCGCACTCGATCTGCATGACCGGCGAGAGGTGGAAGTAGCCGTCCTTGTCCATGGGCGGCACCGCCGCGGCGAACACGTCCGGCCGGGCGTCGGCAATGCTATGGCCCAGCTGGTGCAGGTGGGCCGGCACATAGCTGACGCGGCCATCGGCGTGGTTGGCCCGGGCCTGAGGATCATAGAAGATGCTGTTGATGAAAAAGCTGCCGCGATAGGCGGGATCGGAGAAGAAGGGATAGCGCTCCTTGGTGATGCAAGTCCACACGGTCACATCCCGCACGCGAGGCGCGATGGTGTGCAGCGCGCGGTACAGCAGCACCGGCTCACAGGCGTAAGTGCCGCCGATCACGGTGCTGCCGCTGTGGATGAGGGACAGAGCGTCCTCCACGGTGCCCAGCTTTTTTTGATAGAGCTGGTGAGGTGTCATAAAAAGTCCTCCGTTTCCATTCTTTTGCAATCATAGTAACACAAAACGTGAGGGTTGTAAAATGCAGAATTACTTTGTACAGTATGCAGAATCATTATGCCTGTTGGTCGAGGGCACTTGTCATGATACGTGCGGCTTCCTCACTGATGGCGGAGGTAGCTGCAGATACACAGCTTTCTGTGGAGATGAGCCTGTGCACGTCAAAGCGGACGTCTGTGCGGCGGAAAGGGAAATTCTTGAGAATACGCTCTGTGCCCTGCAGCGTGGCCA
>CAKTQM010000091.1 GCA_934597125.1 uncultured Oscillospiraceae bacterium | reverse complement strand
TTCTGTTCCCTGACGGATGACCAGATTCAGAAGTACACGGCGCAGTTTCAGGAGCCGGAACAGTTCACCGGTCACGAGCCGGAGCTGAAACCCCGGATGGACATCTTCTTAATGGAGGGATTATGAAACATATCTTCAAACGCAAGAAAGCACCCCCGGAGGAACCAACGGTGCTGGCCTTTCTGGATTGCATTGCGCCGGGGGTGCTGAAATTTGAGACAGACCATTATATCAGCGGCAACACTTGGCGCTGCGTGTGGGCACTGCGGGAGTATCCCGCTGCCACCGATTCTCAGGCACTGCTGGGGCGCTTGGGCGACCGGCGCGGCGTGACGCTGCGGATCGTCTGCCGACTGGTGACGCCCGCCGAGGAGAACCGCATCATCCACAACGCCACCAACCGCAACAAGCTGGAGCGGGCCAACACCAACGACCTGCGCCGTGTTATCACAGCGGAGAGCAACTTGCAGGACATGGCCTCGCTGGTAGGGGCGCTGGATCGTGAGCATGAACCGCTGCTGTACTGCGCGGTTTATGTGGAGGTCATGGCCGACAGCTTTGAAAACCTGAAGCTTCTGCAAACCAGTGTGGAAGCGGAGCTGGTGCGCTGCAAGCTGACGATCGACAAGCTGGTGCTGCGGCAGCAGCAGGGATTTCTTACAGTGAACCCGGCAGGCTACGCCGCATTAGGGCCGCAGTTCCAGCGGGTGCTACCCGCATCAAGTGTGGCGAATCTGTTTCCCTTCAACTACTCCGGCAAGGCCGATCCCAACGGCTTCTACATCGGCAAGGACAAGTTCGGCAGCAACATCGTGGTGGACTTCGACCGGCGCGAGAGTGACAAGACCTCCGCCAACATCCTGATCCTGGGCAACAGCGGTCAGGGCAAGAGCTATCTCATGAAGCTGCTGATCTGCAACCTGATCGAATCGGGGAAATCCGTTATCTCACTGGATGCGGAGCACGAATTGGACGAGCTGTGCGGCAAGCTGAACGGCTGCTTCATCGACCTGATGGCGGGTGACCGGCATATCAATGTGCTGGAGGTAAAGTGCTGGGACACAGCGCCGGAGCCGGATGAATCGGCCCCAGAAGCATTCCGGAAGAATACGTTTTTGGCGCGGCACGTTTCTTTTCTGAAAGACTTCTTTAAGGCATACAAGGATTTCTCCGATGCCCAGTTGGACACCATCGAGATCATGCTGACAAAGCTCTATGCCAAGTGGGGCATCTCGGAGCGCACCGATCCCCGGCAGCTCACCGCCACAGACTATCCCATCCTGTCAGACTTCTACGCGCTGCTGGAGGAGGAATACCTCCACTATGATCCCGATACCCACCAGCTTTACACGAAAGAACTGTTACAGGAGGTGCTGCTGGGGCTGCACTCCATGTGTGTGGGAGCCGATGCCCACTTCTTCAACGGGCATACGGACATCACCAGCGATCGGTTTCTGGTGTTCGGCGTGGGCGGCGTGCTGAGCGCCGCCAAGAGCCTGCGGAACGCGCTGCTGTTCAATGTGCTGGCGTATATGTCGGACAAGTTGCTGGTGGAGGGCCGGACGGTGGCGGCGCTGGACGAGCTGTATCTGTGGCTGTCCAACCCCATCGCCATCGAGTATATCAGAAACTGCCTGAAGCGTGTCCGCAAGCGGGATTCCGCTCTGATGATGGCCTCGCAAAACTTGGAGGATTTCAACCAGCGGGAAGTACGGGAGATGACCAAGCCCCTGTTCGCCATCCCGCCCCACCAGTTTTTCTTCAACCCCGGCACCACAGAAAAGCAATTTTTCACCAATATGCTGCAAATGGAGGATACAGAGTTCGACCTCATCAGCAAGGCACAGAACGGCGAATGCCTTTTCCGCTGCGGCAGTGACCGATACATGATGAAGGTCATCGCCCCGGAGCACAAGGCAAAGCTGTTTGGCACAAAGGGCGGGAAGTGAGGTTGCCTTTGAGCTATGCAGAGAGAACAATTTGAAAAACGGATCAGGAGCCTCTTGCCGGAGGCGACGGACGAAGCCATGAACGCATGGACGGCGTATGCGGATGAACTAAGCCGGGAAGATGTGGAGCCAGAGTCTGAGCTCTACGATAAAAGCTATGTGGAGTTGACTCTTATCAAGCAGCACTGCGGTGAGGAGATCGCAACACAGCTCTTCAACTATGGGGATCAGTTCACTTTCAATTACTTTGAATTGCGCGGCGCTGCATCAAGACTGGTCAGCGGCTGGACGCTGGAGGACATTGCGAAGGACGCGGTCGAAAACGGCTGCGATGCCACACCGGAAGAGTATGAAGAATTCGTAGATGCGCTTCAGACGTTTCAGATGGCCGACCAAGAACCGCCCGGTATGCAGATGATTTAGGCAGTGAGGAGGTGCATCCATGTCAACAACACTGGCGCGGCTGGCGGCGGCTGTGCTGTCTACGGAAAAAGGCCGCAAGACGGTGGGCTGGGTCATTGCCGCCATCCTCTCGCCGTTGATCCTGCTGGCGGCGTTTCTGTGCAGCTTCGGCACGGCGGCGGTGGAGCATAACAACTTTGCCGTGTCCGC
>CAKTQM010000090.1 GCA_934597125.1 uncultured Oscillospiraceae bacterium | reverse complement strand
CTTGGTAAGGATGAGGTCGGCGGTTCGAATCCGCCCAGCAGCTCCAAAAAGTCCTGTTTTCTCTCGAAAACAGGACTTTTTCTTTACATTCTGGCCGATTTAATCTGTGGGTCAGGGTGTGGGGCAACTTTGACCCACACCCTGACCCACACGCGGAAATGCGCGGAAAGGGTGAAAGAAAATCGGAGAGGAAGTTTTTCTTCCTCTCCGATCTTTTTATCTTTTTCGGCGTTTACATCACCTGCGCCATGAAGCTGCCCATGGTTTGGACGGTCTCGCCTTTCATTTGGCAGGTTTGTTGTATTTTATTGGTTTTCCTTCCGCTCAGAATAATACTCCGGCACGGGCGGGATCTGATTGATGGCCTCCACAATCTCGTGCATGGTCTGGGGCAGCTTCAGGGGATTGACTTTCGGCAGGTCGCTGACTTCGATCTTGTCCTTACCCAGCAGGGTCTTGAGGGCCACGTTCACCATGCGGATATCATACTGACCCTGGAACAGCGGCGTGATGGGGCGGTCGAGGTGCAGCAGGCGATAGACGGCGATCATGGCCGTGCGGACGGAGGTCTCCACGGTGAACACCACATCGCCCTCCAGCTCCACGAACTGGCCGACAAAGGCGAGGTTCTTGTTGCCGTAAGGAATAACCTTCGGGCGATCCTTCAGCTTGCGGGGCATGAACTGGCTGGTGATATAGGGCATGACCACGGGGATGGCGGTGATATGGGGCATGATCTCGTCGATCTTGTCCTCCAAGCCGCAGTAATACAGAAACTCCCGCATGATCTCCTCGCCGGAGCATTCGGTCATGGGCTTTTTCACATAGGTGCCGCAGTTATTTGCATGCAGGCCGTAGAACCACATGAACTGGACATTCTCCGGCTGGTCATGGGCCACGGGCTGCAGGGGCACATTGTAGTTGATGAACCACGGCGCATCCACAAAGGTAGAGCAGCCGCCCTTGCCGGTGGGGTTGCCGGTCTTTTCGGCCAGATAGTCAAAGAACTGCGGATAGTCGCGCACGGTCACGGAGCAGGAGACGAAATTGCTCTTGTCGGGGTCGAACGCAAACTTCTCGGGATGGCCGTACTCCGGGCACTTGGCGGCCAGCTTTTCCCA
Organism: uncultured Oscillospiraceae bacterium; assembly: GCA_934597125.1. Taxonomy (GTDB): domain Bacteria; phylum Bacillota; class Clostridia; order Oscillospirales; family Oscillospiraceae; genus Vescimonas. The sequence goes on along the minus strand of CAKTQM010000090.1, from coordinate 1,503 downwards.
CAGGGAGAAGCAGCCCTTGTGGACGGTGTCGCGGTTCATGACGGGGGCCTCGGTCATGCTGCCCTGTGTGGAGTTCTGGGTCATGGAGCCGTTGGTGAAGAAAACAAGGTCTTTTTCCGCAACGGGAACGATCTGCTCACCGCTGCCCTCACCGATATGCAGCGCCGTCACGGTCTTATCATTGCCCTCGATCCTGATGTCCATATCCGTGACCGTCGCGCCGGAGACGAAGTTCACGCCGTGATCGGCCAGATAGACCTCCAGAGGACGGATCAGGCTGTTGTACTGGTCGTATTTGGTGCGCAGGATACCCCGCAGGCTCTTGATGAGATGGAGCTGGTGCATGAAGCGTACGGCATAGCGGCGCATCTCGATCAGGCTGTGATAGGGCTGGAAGGCCAGCATGGAGCTCCAGTAGTACCAGAGCTGGCTCTGGAAGAAGGCGGGGCTGAACCACTGCTCGATGGTCACATCCTCTAATCTGTCCTCCTCTGTCAGCATCATCTCAATCATCTGCTGCTGGATCTCCGGCGTGACGCCCATGGTGGATTCATCGTGAGGCTGGAAGCCCTGCTCCCACAGGCGGTGCTTGGAGTCGATCTCCCAGTTCTTGTTGCACTCACGGGTCTCGTCCAGCTCGGTGCGGCCTTCCTCATAGAGGGAGGGGATGCTGCCGAACAGATCCCACAGGCACTCCATGTAGGGCTCCAGCTCACGCTCACCGCGAGACACATAGCCGGTCTCCGATGCTCCGGCGGCATCCATGGAGCCGCCGAACACGGGGAGCTGGTCATACACGGTGATGTTCTTGCCTGGCATCTGCGCGTCACGGACAAGGAACGCCGCCGCGGACAGACCGGCGATACCGCCGCCGACAATGTAAGCCTTTCTTTCCTCAATGCCCTCCGGCTTGCGAGGGTGAACACGATCATAGTTTCTCATACAGAATACCTCCCTACAGTCTGTTGATTTTATACAGGTGTTGCTTTTTGCTTCTATGGGCAGTATACTTAGTATGAAGAAATCAGACAACCAGCAAATTTTAAGGAAATATATAAAAACCGACAGCTGTATCAAAATTGACGGTTTTTGGAGGGACAACATGGGACAGAAAGCAGAATACCGCAGCTCCATCCGTTCCCGCCGCATGATCCGGGAAGCCTACACGCAGCTATTGAAGGAAAAGGCTCTGTCCAAGATCACGGTGACAGACATCGTAACGCGGGCCGATCTGAACCGCGCCACATTTTATGCGCATTATCCCGATGTGCGGGGCGTGACGGAGGAGATCGAAAACGAGATCATTGCAAAGATGCTGGAGGTGCTGAAGGAATTCCGCTATACCAGCTTTTTCCGCAATCCGGCTCCGCTGCTGCTGAAGCTCAGCCGGTATCTGGAGGAGGATGTGGAATTTTACCGCACGCTGGTTCGTGCCAACGGCTCCGAGATGTTTATGGAGAAGCTGAAAGCGGCCTTTACCGACCATATGATAAACGACAGCGA
>CAKTQM010000089.1 GCA_934597125.1 uncultured Oscillospiraceae bacterium | reverse complement strand
TAACTTTGCCGTCAGCAACGGCCACGAGGTGGTGGGCGAATCCTTCGATGACAATGTCAGCGGTATGCACTTCAACCGTGAGGGAATCGACAAAATCTATGAGGTGGTCGAAGCGGGCAAAATCGAAGCGATCATCGTTAAAGACCTGTCCCGCCTGGGCCGTCACCGGACGCAGACCGCACTCTTTATCGACTACCTCCGAGAACATGATGTGCGGGTCCTGTCCGCAACGGAAAATATCGACACTTTTAACGAGAACGATGATCTCATCATCGGCTTCAAGGGGCTGGTCAACGACTTCTATGCCCGCGACGGCAGCCGTCGTGTGCGGACCGGTTACCGGCAAAAGCAAAAGGAAGGCATCGTGACCATCCCGCCTTTCGGCTATTTCAAGGATAAGAACACAAAAAAGGTCGTTGTCGTAGAAGAAGCCGCCGAAACGGTCCGGCTGATTTTCTCCGCCTATGTCGGCGGCAGCGGCATGAAGGCCATCGCCCGCACACTGAATGAACAGAGGAGGAAAACGCCGGCGCTTATGCAGGCGGAACTGCTAAATAAGCGCCTGCCCAACACCCAGGATGGCATCCTCAAAAAATATTTGTGGGACGCAACGATGGTGGCGCGAATCTTGAGAGATGAAAGCTACATCGGCACCCTGATCTGCCACAAGAGCGAGCGCAATAAGATCAATAAGACCTTCCGCTTCACAGACCCGGAGGAGCAGTTCCGACATGAGAATTATCTGCCAATGATCGTGACCCGTGAGATATGGGAGCAGGCGCAAGATCTCCTTACAGAGCGCAAAGAGAAAAATGTCCGTGCTGGCACCAACCGCGGCATCCTCCGGTACGGTGGATTACTTCGCTGCAAGGATTGTGGCCGAACCTTTATCGGGAAACGAATCAAGCTGAAAAGCGGGGAACGGGTCGCCTATGTCTGCGACACCTACCATCGGTATGGCAAGGAACACTGCTCATCTCACATGGTGGACGAGGAAACATTGGACAGATTGATCGGCGCGGAGATCCTGCGAACAAAGAAAATGTACGAGGAAAACTGGTCGCGGATGGAATGGCTCGTTGAGAAATGGACGCCAAAGGCTTCCACGGCCAGTGCCAAAATAGGCAAACTGCAAGAGCACATTCTCTTGCTGGAGGAGGAAGTGGAGGTGATCCTGATGGAACGCATTCGGGATAAGGCCAACGCGGAACGCTACGACCGCATGATCGCCAAGCGCGAGGAGCAGATCGCGGAGGCCAAGAAACAAATCGAAGAATTGCAGAATATTTCAGAAATGCTCCGCAGCCGACAGGCCAAGCTGAAGCGGGACATCAGCCTGATCGACGATATCCTGCGAGAGGGCAAAATGTCAGAAGCACATCTGAGGATGCTGGTGGAGAAGATACTCGTTCATGAGGAGGATGGCAGGCTGGATTTGGAGATCCGGCTGAAAGCGCCCTTCCGTGACCATCTGGACGTCTTCGAAAACGGAGCGCAGACAGATTGCTTCCCCACCGCAGATTTTGACTATGACAGGCTGGGTGCGGCGATCTACGGCGATTATTATGCGGGGTAGGTGATAACAGGTGCGGGTATGGCTCTATGCGCGGCTTTCTAACGATGATGACCGTGAGATGAACTCCCTGCTGAATCAGCGGGAGATCTGTCAGGCGTTTGCCGAGCAGTACGGATACACCATTGTGGGACAGTCTTACGATGACAATGCAAGCGGCATGAATTTTAACCGCTGTGGGCTGGATGAGCTCACGGCGGCTGTGGACAATGATAAAATTGACGCTGTCATCGTGAAAGATCTCTCCCGGCTTGGTCGCCATAGGACCCAGACCGCATTGTTCATCGATTACCTGCGGGAACGCCAAGTGCGAGTGATCTCTGCCACGGAAGGTGTCGATACATTCCGCGACGAAGATAACTTGATCATCGGCGTCCGTGGCCTGATGAATGATTATTATGCGAAGGATATTGACAAAAAAATCCGGGCGGGATACCGCCAGAAGCAGCGGGAGGGCATTGTGATCACACCGCCCTTCGGCTACTGGAAAGGCAAAAATACGGGGCAGATCAGGATAGACGCAGAGGCGGCAGTCACGGTGCATCTCATCTATTCTCTGTACTTGCAGGGGTGTGGGCAGAAAGAGATTGCCCGGCGGCTTAATGCTGCGGGGCGAAAGACACCGGCGCAGCTCCGAGCTGAACGGTGCGGCAGAGAGATCCGGCATACGCACAAAACCCGTGACGGTCAGTTCCTATGGACATACGCCAGTGTGAAAAACATTCTGGTGGAGGAGGCGTACACCGGCGTGCTGAACAACCACCGCAGAGAATACAACAACGGTAAGGCCAAGCATATAGACAAAGCCGACTGGTATCGTCATGAGGGATTCTTTCCCGTAATCATCGGAAAACAGGAATGGGAGCAGGTGCAGCGCTTACTCAAACAGCAGGCCCGCCCTGCAAACGGCAATCAGGCCAAGCACCGTTACGCGGGACTGCTGACCTGCCAGGAATGTGGGAATACGTTCATTCCTATGATCCGCTGCTGGAACGGCAAGAGCCGTGTGGAATATGGGCCCCGTCAAGATTTATGCGCAAAATTGTTTGCAGGCTCCGGCTGAATGAAGTCAGCCGGCAATAGAGGCATCGT
>CAKTQM010000088.1 GCA_934597125.1 uncultured Oscillospiraceae bacterium | reverse complement strand
ACGACAGCCAAATTCTAATTTTATCATTAATGCAAAAATGAGAAAATTGATATTGACAGCGATGTAATTCAAGGATATACTATAATTGCATCATTCGATAAGATTTGATGAAATTGAAATTCAAATGAGGGCAGTGCATGAGAGCGTTCGACTTCAAAACAGAATACAACAAATTGCTGACGCCAGAGGTCGTGGCCTACCTGACGCAGATTCACGAATACAAGGGGCAGCAAAATCTCTTTATCGAGGCTAAAGCGGATGCGTTGTCTGAACTTCTGGAAGTTGCGAAAATTCAGAGCACAGAGGCATCTAACCGCATCGAGGGAATTATCACCACGGATGACAGACTGAAGAAAATCGTGCGTGATAAAACAATGCCAAAAACTCGCAGTGAAAAAGAGATTGCCGGATACCGCGATGTGCTTGCAACGATCCATGAAAGCCACGATTTCATTCCTCCAAAGCCATCTATCATTTTGCAGCTTCACCGGGATCTGTACAAATACAGCGGTAAGTCCATCGGCGGCTGCTTCAAAAATTCGGACAACGTGATTGCCGAAGAACTGCCGGACGGTCAGCAGATTGTCCGGTTTGAGCCTGTTCCTGCGTGGGAAACGCCGGAGGCTATTACGGCGCTGTGCAGCGCGTTTGAAGCGGCTATGCAGGATGCTGAACTCGACCCGCTACTGCTGATTCCCATCTTTATACTGGACTTTCTCTGTATCCATCCCTTCAACGACGGCAACGGCCGCATGAGCAGGCTCCTGACACTGCTGCTCCTGTACCGCTCCGGCTATATCGTGGGCAAGTATATCAGCATTGAGAAATTGATTTCCGACACCAAGGAAACCTATTACGAGACTCTGCAAGCCAGCTCCTATAACTGGCATGAGGGAACCAACGACTATGCCCCCTTTGTCACCTATATGCTGGGTGTTCTGGTGGCGGCGTACCGGGATTTCGAGAGCCGGATCGAGCTGCTGACCACCAAGGGCCTGTCCAAGCCCGACCGTGTGCGGGAGATCATCAAGAACCACCTCGGCAAGATCACCAAGAGTGAAATCATGGCCAAATGCCCGGATATCAGCCAGATCACCGTCCAGCGCGCACTGGCGGATTTGATAAAGTCTGGAGAAATCTTGAAAATCGGCGGCGGACGCTACACTTCTTATACTTGGAACAGGGAGAGAGAATAAATGATTACAGGTGAACTGAAAAACAAAATCGACAGCCTCTGGGATATTTTTGCGGCGGGCGGACTGGTGAACCCGCTGGATGTTATTGAGCAGATCACCTATCTGATGTTCATCCATGATCTGGATGACACCGACAATCTCCGGGCCAAGGAAGCTGCCATGCTGGGGCTGCCGTATCAGAGCATTTTTGCGGATGAGGTGCAGGTCGGTGACCGTACCATCGACGGCCAGCAGCTTAAGTGGAGTGTATTCCACGATTTCCCCGCCGGAAAGATGTACAGCGTGATGCAGGAGTGGGTGTTTCCGTTCATCAAGAACCTCCACGGGGATAAGAACAGCGCCTATTCCAAGTACATGGACGATGCCATTTTCAAGCTGCCCACGCCGCTTCTGCTATCCAAAGTGGTGGATGCGCTGGACGAGATTTATCGCCTGATGAACGAATCTCAGGCGGTGGATGTGCGGGGCGATACCTATGAATATCTGCTGAGCAAAATTGCCCAGTCAGGCCTCAACGGCCAGTTCCGTACCCCGCGCCATATTATCCGCATGATGGTGGAGCTGATGGACCCCAAAGCAGACGATGTGATCTGCGACCCGGCCTGCGGCACTTCCGGCTTCCTTGTCTCTGCGGGTGAATACCTGAAGGAGCACCGCAAAGAAGAAATCTTCTTCAACCGCCAGAAGAAGGATCACTATATGAACCACATGTTTTTCGGCTACGACATGGACAGAACCATGCTCCGCATCGGCGCGATGAACATGATGACCCACGGCATTGACAATCCCTTTATCGAATACCGGGACAGCTTGTCCGATCAGAACCCGGACAAGGAAAAGTATTCTCTGATTCTTGCCAATCCACCGTTCAAGGGCAGTCTGGATGCCGACACCGTTTCGGCAGATCTGCTGAAAGTCTGCAAGACCAAGAAAACGGAACTGCTGTTTTTGGCTCTGTTCCTGCGGATGCTCCGCATCGGCGGACGCTGCGCCTGCATCGTCCCAGACGGTGTGCTATTCGGCTCTTCCACCGCACACAAAGCCATCCGCAAAGAGCTGGTGGACGGCAACCGGCTGGAGGCTGTGATCTCCATGCCCAGCGGCGTATTCAAGCCCTATGCAGGGGTGTCTACCGCGGTGCTGATCTTCACCAAGACCGGCCACGGTGGTACAGACAATGTGTGGTTCTATGATATGACCGCCGACGGCTTTTCGCTGGACGATAAGCGCAGCCCGGTGGCAGACAACGATATCCCTGATATCATTGCACGGTTCCGCAATCTGGATGCCGAAAAAGACCGCCAGCGCACGGAAAAATCCTTCTTCGTGCCCAAGGCGGAGATCGTAGAAAATGGCTATGACCTGTCCATCAATAAATACAAGAAAACCGAGTATAAGCCCGTGGAGTATCCGCCTACCAACGAGATTTTGGCGGAGCTGCGGCGACTGGAGAAGGAAATCGGTACTGCGATGGATGAACTGGAGGAGATGCTGAAATGAAGAAGC
>CAKTQM010000087.1 GCA_934597125.1 uncultured Oscillospiraceae bacterium | reverse complement strand
CGAATTTCCTGCTCCGTGGCCCAGCGGGCTGTACCGTGCTGGCCATCGCCCACGGTTCTGGATTTGATGTTGTTGAGATTATAGTTATCCGCCAGCAGCGACAGCGCGACGAACACCGCCACCACCGCACCGCCCGCCGCCAGCAGAATCCAGAGATTTCCAGTCATGTAGCTTCCTCCTGTGTCACCAAGTCCTCGTTCCAATCCTTCCGCACCGGCACTAGCCGCATGGTGGAAATATCCTCTGCACGGAGATAGCCCTCCATGCGCTGCGACGCACTGTGTCCAGCCTCGTCATTATCAAGACAGAGATACACCTGCCGGATCTGTGGGTAGGTGCGGAGCATCTGCTCCACCGGCACGAAGGCCGTGCCGCAGCAAGCCACATAGTTCTGCGCCTGCCAGTTATCCATATGCAGGGTGACGTAGGACAGCAGGTCAATGGGCGACTCGAACACATAGAGTGCTTCACCGCCGCCCGCGAAGTGAAAGCTATACCGTGCGTCACTGCCCTCCACGGTCTGGCGAAAGGATTTTCCCTGACTGGCTGTGCTCCGCAGGTGTGCGTGTCTGGCTGTGCCGTTTTCGTCCACACCGACGAAAACGCAGTTGTGATGCACCGCATCCTCATAAAGCAGATGGGCATGGACAAAAAAAGAGACCACCTCACGGTGGATGCGTCGGTGCTGGGTCAGGTAGGCAAACACGCGGCGCATATTCCCGTTGGCGGTCGGCAGGGTGAATTTTTTCGGCGGCGATGGGGCTGGTTTCTCATAGACCTGTCCATTGCACAGCAGCAGTGACACGGCATCGGCATAGCCCAGATGATAAAAACGCTGCACGAAGCTGATGGCGTTGCCGCCTTCGCACATAGCGTGATCGAACCAATGGTTGCCGCGAATGGTAACGCTGTGGTCACTGGCCAGACGCTTGTCCCGTCCGGATGGCAGCAGCTTTTCTCCGCGGCTCCACAGGAACACCTCCAGGTCTGTCCGCGCCGCCAGGTCTTTTTGTTCTTGTGTAAAATGAATATAGGGCATCGTTGTCCTCCTGAAAGAAAGTCGGAGCAGGGACACTGCTCCGAAATTTGTGTATGAAGAAGCGGACTGCGATGCAGTCCGCTTTGGTTATTCTTCCCGTTGATAATGGGGTTCTGGTGTATAGTTCTCTCTTTGGTATTTCCGATACCGCTCCGGTATCCGTTCCTTACTGTCATTGTCCGGCAGATCAGGATCGTACTCGACGGGCTCGTCACAGATGGCATCCAGCAGAATCTTCTCCAGATGTTCATATTCAGAAAATTGATCCAAAGAGGCCATGACAAACGAGTCCCTGACATAACCAGCGCTCTGCGCCATCAGCTCCTGATCCATATAGTAGCCATGTTCTTCTACGAAGAATGTCATCATCATGACCACGGTTCTGGTATTCCCCTCACGGAACGGATGTGTCTGCCAGATTTTAGGAAAGCTCAATGTCAGCTCATGGGCAAACTCTTTTCTTGAAAATGTATCCCATCGCTTCGCGTGAATCGCCTCAAATGCCGCCTGCAAATCACGGGCAATATTCTCGTCGTTGCTATACCACACGCTGCGTCCACCGAGCAGCCGTTCACGCTTTTCGATGTTGATCACACGGTACTGACCAGCCCAATCGTAGATATCCCCAAACAGATAACGGTGGATATCACATAAGCCCTCCGGCGAGAAATCATGAAAGCCCCGTTCATAGAGCAGCATCATGTTGGCGCGGGACTGTTCAGCTTCGATCAGTTCCAAGGTCTTTTCGTCTTTGATCTGCAACCTGTTACGCAGCACCGGCACGTCATCATAGAGATAAATGTCAGGCATGGCTCTGCACCTGTGCCGCCATTTTCCTATGAGAAGCCAGAAGCGCCGCCTTCATCTGCTCGCCTGTGATCTCACCTTTTGCCCAGCTATTGGACAGCGTTTTCGCATAATGAGACACGGGCGCACCCTCTATGGCGTTGATAGCGTCTGCCGTTTTAACAGCGGCGATCCGTCGGTTTATCTGTTTTGTGGTCATAGTGGCTCACCTCGCTTTTAGAATACCACACAGAACGAAAAAACGGAAGAGAAATTTCATGGTCACAGTATCTGTTCATTCCGTAACCGCTCCTGCTCCTCGTGGTCGTCCCGCTTGTGGCCCATGGCCATGCGCTTCTCCTGCAACCGCCTGCGACGCTTGGAGTCGATACGCAGCGCAGGCGGGATGACCGGCATATTGCCGCGGAACACACGGCTCATGTGGTGGAGCAGTTGGATGACCGCGCCGCCCTCTATTTTGATCTGCGACGTGACCGCCTGCGGCTGCGGCATGACCACAGGCGATTCAGGTGAGGGCGGCACTTGCTGTTCATCAGGCTCTGTCTCAACAGGAACTTGCCCCAGCACAGGTTGTCGAAATGCCTCCGCTTGCTGAATGATCATATTCTTGATGGTGCGGAACTCTTTTTGCTGTACCAGTGGCTGGCGGGGCGGCGTGTTCCGTCCGTAGTAACCGGCGATCTCATCCTTCAGCTTCCACCACTGCTCATAGCAGGCTGCCACCTCCGGGAGCTGCGCCAGCCGTTCCACGATCTCGTCCACCTGCGCCTTGACCTCTTTGGGCAGATAGCCATAGACGTGTTTGCCATCGACCTGCTCCAACGTCTGAGACAGCTCCCTCAGCTTTTGCTCTATCACGGGATCAGTACA
>CAKTQM010000086.1 GCA_934597125.1 uncultured Oscillospiraceae bacterium | reverse complement strand
GTCAGGATGATCAGCACGGACACGCCCATGCCCAGGCCGTTGAAGAACGACGTGGTGATGGCCATGGTGGAGCACATGCCCAGCACCTGCACCAGCACGGGGTTCTGGGTGATCAGACCCTCTTTCAGTTGCTTACCGAAATTCATAATTCTACAGCTCCTCCTTTCTTAGCCCAAAGTTTCCGCGGCAGCCAGAGCGGCGTTAGCGCCCATGGTGATGCCCTTGGTGGAAACGGTGGCGCCGGAGATGGCGGTGACAGTCTTGCCCACCACCAGAGAGCCGGAACCGGACATGCCGACAAACTGATCCAGCACGGGAACACCGGCAGCGTTGGGCTCATTGCCCACCACCTTGGTGCCGATACCGGAAGTCTCGGCGTGGCTGACCACGGAGATGCCGGTGATGGCCTTGTTGGCGTCCACGCCCACCATCATGACGATGGTGCCCTGGGAACCGGAGGCGGAAATCTTCATGACATAACCGGCATCAGCGCCGGCGTTCTTCACGCCGTACAGCTCCGTCAGCTTACCGCCCTGGGCGGCAGCGGCGGCAGTCACATCCTCACTGATCTCCAGCTTGTCGGTAAACTCGCTGCCCTCGGGGACAACGGCGCTCATGGCGATGCGGGTGTTCTCCGCGTCGATCTCGGCGATCTTATCGGCGGTAACATTGTTAACCAGACCCAGCAGGGCGGCAATGACCAGAGAAATAACGGTCAAAGTACCGGCGACCTTGAGAATAAACTTACCGGAAATTTTCATTACTTAGCCGCCTCCTTCTTTTCTTTCTTGACCGCACCATAGATGGTGGGACGGATGTACTTATCCAGCAGCCAGGTGGTGCAGTTCATGATCAGGATGGAGTAGCACACGCCCTCGGGATAGGAACCGAAGCGGCGGATGAAGCAGGTGATCAGACCGCAGCCGATGCCGAAGATCAGCTGGCCGGGCTTGGTAACGGGAGAAGTGGCATAGTCGGTAGCCATGAAGATGGCACCCAGCATCAGGCCGCCGCCGAAGACGTTATACAGCATGTACTGCACGTTGTCGATGCCGGCGGGGGCGGAGATCAGGGTCAGAATGGCTACGGTGCCGATGAACGCTACGGGGGTATGCCAGGAGATGACCTTGCGGATCAGCAGCCAGACAAAGCCCAGCAGCAGAGCCAGGGCGGAAACCTCGCCCAGGGAGCCGCCGATGCGGCCGATGAACATATCCGCCACGGAATAATTGGTGGTCAGCTCGGTGAACTTCTCCACAGTGCCCTCCTTCATGATCTGCAGGGGGGTGGCGGTAGAGACCACGGTGTCGATCTTGCTGGTGGGCAGCGTCCAGGTAGTCATAGCGGTGGCATAGCTGGCCAGCAGAATGGCACGGCCGGCCAGAGCGGGGTTCAGGAAGTTGCAGCCAATGCCGCCGTACAACTGCTTGACCACAACGATGGAGAAGAACGCGCCGATGATCAGCGTCCACCAGGGCAGCTCGGGCGGGCACACAAAGGCCAGCAGCATACCGGTGACAACGGCGGACAGGTCGCCGATGGACTGGGGCTTCTTCAGCAGCTTGCGGTACAGCCACTCCCAGAACAGGCAGGCCACGATGGACACCACCACGGAGATCAGCGCCTTGAAGCCAAAGTTATAGATGGCCCAGACCAGCGCAGGCAGCATGGCGATGATCACGTCCAGCATGATGGAGCGGGTGTTCTCGTTGGAACGGATATGGGGGGAGGAGGACGCGATCAGCTTCAGATTCTTGTAATCAGTCATGGTTTACGCCTCCTTCTTTTCGGCAGCGGCCTTCTCGGCCTCAGCCTTGGCCTTGGCGGCCATTCTCGCGTTGTTGACCTGCTGCTTGCCCAGGCGGAAGGCGTGGGTCAGAGGCAGGCGGGCGGGACAGGTGTAGGTGCAGGCGCCGCACTCGATGCAGTCCATGCCGTGCAGCGTGTTCTGCCAGGTGTCAACGTCGCCCTTCATCAGATACTTATACATGAACACGGGCTCCAGGCGGATGGGGCAGACGCCCACGCACTTGCCGCAGCGGATGCACTGAGGATTCTCCTCGTACTTCTCCTCCTCGCCGGCGAAAGCCAGCATGGCGCCGGTGCCCTTACCCACGGACACGTCCACATTGTACTGTGCAAGACCCATCATCGGGCCGCCCATAATGAGCTTGTAGGTATCGTCCTTCAGGCCGCCGCAGGCGTCAAACAGCTTGGAAATGGGGGTGCCGATGGGGCACTCGACATTCTTGGGCTCGATCACGCCGGAGCCGGACACGGTGACGATCTTGCTGACCACGGGCATACCCTCGTACACCGCGCGGTAAATGGCGCAGGTGGTATTCAGGTTGAAGATGCAGCAGCCCGCGTCGGCAGGCAGCTTGCCGGAGGGCACCTGACGGCCGGACACGGCCTGAACCAGCTGCTTTTCAGCGCCCTGAGGATAACGGGTGTGGAGCACTTCCACCACCACGGGGGCGTTGAGCTCCTGGATCTTGGCGTTCAGCACGTCGGCCGCGTTCTGCTTGTTGGCCTCGATGCCGATGTACACCTTGTCCAGGCCAAAGCACTTGGCCAGAATGGTGGCGCCCTTGATCACCTGATCGGGACGCTCCAGGCAGGTGCGGTGGTCGCCGGTGATGTAGGGCTCGCACTCGGCGGCGTTGATGATGACGTAGTCCACCTTGCCCAGCGCGGAGGAGATCTTCACGTGGGTGGGGAAGGT
>CAKTQM010000085.1 GCA_934597125.1 uncultured Oscillospiraceae bacterium | reverse complement strand
AATATAGGAGGAACCAAACCCATGAGTGAGATCAAACGCCCGCTGGAGGGCATCAAGGTCGTCGAGCTGGCCACCTTCATCGCCGCCCCCTGCTGCGCCCGCTATCTGGCCGACCTGGGCGCCGAGGTCATCAAGATCGAGGCTCCCGCAGGCGACCCCCTGCGCTACACCGCCGTCAATGAGGGCCGTCCCCAGGATCAGAAGGAGAACACCTCCTACGATCTGGAAAACGCCGGCAAAACCTGCATCTGCTTGAACACCAAGACTCCCGCCGGCCGTGAGGCTCTGGAGAAGCTCATCGCCGAGGCCGATATCTTTATCACCAACTGGCGCCAGAACCCCCTGAAGAAGGCCGCTCTGGACTATGAGACCCTTCACGCCAAGTATCCCAAGCTGGTGTACGGCTTCGTCTCCGGCTACGGTGAAAAGGGCCCCGACAAGGATCTGCCCGGCTTCGACTTTACCGCCTTCTTTGCCCGCGGCGGCATTCTGGGCACCCTGTTTGATAAGGATGCCCTGCCCATGCTGACCATCGCCGGCTTCGGCGACCATCAGGTGGGTATGTACCTGGCCTCCGGCGTGCTGGCCGCTCTGTACCGCGCCCGCGAGACCGGCATCGGTGACCGCGTGGTGGTCTCCCTGTTCCACAGCGCCATCTGGGATGTCTCCCTGCTGCTGCAGGCCAGCCAGTATGGCGACCCCACCACCCAGTACCCCCTGTCCCGCCGCACTCTGCCCAATCCCCTGGTGGTCTGCCACAAGACCAAGGACGACAAGTGGCTCCAGATCGCCATGCCCCAGTACAACCGCCACTATCCCATCTTCATGCGCGCCATCGGCCACCCCGAGCTGGCCGAGGATCCCCGTTACTATCCCCAGACCAACCTGCAGGCCAACATCGAGGAGTTCTATGATTTCCTGGTGGCCGAGATGGCTACGCGCACTCTGGACGAGTGGTGCGCTCTGATGGACGCCAACGACCTGCCCTACGCCGTGGCCCAGACCTGGGATCAGCTGCTGGTGGATAAGCAGGCATGGGCCTCCGGCTGCTTCTATGAGATGGAGTACCCCAACGGTGCCAAGCGCACCATGGTGCGTCCCCCCGTTATCTTCGAGGAGACCGAGCTGCCCCCCTACAACCGCGGCCCGTACCTGGGCGAGCAGACCGAACTGGTGCTGAAGAACCTGGGCTATACCGACGAGCAGGTGGCCGCCATGATCGCCGCCGGTGAGGCCGTGCCCATGGATCCCGCCCTGAAGGACTAAGCGATATCCCCATTCAAAATCGGAAAAGTATGAATAAAACCCAGGCCGTCCGCTGTTGAGGAGCGGCGGACGGCTCTGCCGGAAGAAGGAGAAAATAATATGAAGATCGCTGCTTACGAAGTGCGTCCCGACGAAAAGCCCGTCATCGAAGCTCTGTGCAAGGAATACGGCATCGAGCTGGTGTCCACCCCCGCCAACCTGGATCCCACCACCGTCAACATGGCCGCCGGCTGCGACGGCGTTACCACACTGGGCCAGTCCAACTACTGCAATGAAGTGCTGGATGAGCTGAAGGGCGAGGGCGTCAAGGTGCTTGCCAGCCGCTGCGTGGGCTATAACCACATGAACTGCGACTATGCCCGTTCCCTGGGCTTCCGTCTGTGCAACGGCGCCTACGCTCCCAACGGCGTGGCCGAGTACACCGTCATGGCCATCCTCATGTGCATCCGCAAGTTCAAGAAGGCCCTGTACAACACCAACGACAATGACTTTACCCTGAAGGGCAAGATGGGCCGCGAGCTGCGCACCATGACCGTCGGCGTCATGGGCACCGGCAAGATCGGCTACACCGTCATCAAGTGCCTCAGCGGCTTCGGCTGCCGGATCCTGGCTAACGATGTGTACCAGAACGACGCCGTCCGCCAGTACGCCGAGTACGTGGATCTGGACACCCTGTATCGTGAGTCCGATATCATCACCATCCATACCCCCCTGCTGCCCGACACCACCGGCATGATCAACCGTGAGGCCCTTGCCAAGATGAAGGACGGCGTGGTGCTCATCGACAACGCCCGCGGCGAACTGGTGGACATCGACGCCATCATTGAGGGCGTGGAGACCGAGAAGATCGGCGCCCTGTTCATGGACGCCTTCCCCGGCGAGACCGGCATCATCCACGTTCCCCACAACGACGACATTATCAAGACCCCCGGCATGCCCTACTTTAAGCTGAAGTACCTGCGTTCCTTCGTGAACGTGTACCACACCCCCCACATGGCGTTCTTCACTGAGGAGGCCGCCGAGTCTATGGCTCGCTGCGGCATCGACAGCATCTATGAGATCCTGACTCAGGGCAAGTCCAGCCACGAAATTCCCTGCTGAACGAACCAAACAGACATCATTAGGAGGAAAACGAATGATTCTCGACAAAAAGCACGAGATGCAGCGCAAGCTGTTCCGCCAGTTCGCGGAAACGGAATTCACCAAGGAGATCCAGGATGAGCTGGACGAGACCGGTGAATTCAATTGGGATATGCACAAGAAGATGGCCCGCTACGGCTTCATGGGCGTCAAGATCCCCAAAGAGTACGGCGGCGCCGGCGCCGACAGCCTGACCTACGCCCTGATGGTGGAGGAGCTGGCCCGCGTGGATGCCGTGCTGTCCATCTATGCCAATACCTCCAACTCCCTGGGCGGCGGCCCCCTGCTGCTGGGTGGCAGCGAAGCGCAGAAGCAGAAGTACCTGCCCGCCGTAGCCAGCGGCGAGAAGATCATGGTCTTCGGCCTGACCGAGCCCGGCGCCGGTTCCGATGCCGGCGGCACCACCACCACCGCCATTGCCGACGGTGACGATTTCATCATCAACGGCCGCAAGTGCTTCATCTCCGGCGCCCCCATGGCCGACTGGGCCGTGGTCTTCGCCAAGACCGACCTGACCGCCAAGGGCAGCAAGGGCATCTCCATGTTCGT
>CAKTQM010000084.1 GCA_934597125.1 uncultured Oscillospiraceae bacterium | reverse complement strand
GATCCTGTTCGGGCCTACATCAAGATCAAGGCTACGGTGGCAGATGAAGTAGGCAGCTTGACCATCAATAAGACCGACGCCGACACCGGAAAATCCCTGGCAGGTGTGACCTACCGGCTCTATGACAGCGCTGGCAACAAAATCGCTGATGCGACCACCGGCGCAAATGGCAAGGCGGTCTTTTCTGATTTGCCTCTCGGCAGCTATACCTATCAGGAGATCAGCGCACCGGAGGGGTATGTGGTAGACGACACCAAGTACCCGATCACCATTACGGCTTCGGCATTGGATATCACCGCAACGCGCACCAATGCGCTGGGGAAAGCCGGTGTAGAGATCAGTAAGGTGGACGCGGATTCTAAATCACCTCTTCAGGGCGCCGGTTTCCGCCTGTACGATGCCTCTGGGAGCCAAGTCGCGGAGGGTTACACGGACGCCAATGGAAAACTGTCGTTCACCGGTCTGAAGCTGGGCAGCTACACCTGCAAGGAGTTCCAGGCACCGACCGGATATGAACTGGACGAGACAGCCTTTCCTGTCACGTTGAACCAAAACGAACAGGTGCTGAAAGTCACCCGTGAGAACAAGCTGATCACCGGCAGCATCGAGATCCTGAAAGTTGACGCTGACACCAAGAAGCCGCTGGCTGGTGTGACCTATCGGCTCTTCGACTCCGAAGGCAACAAGATCGCGGATGGTACGACTGATGCCAATGGCAAGGTGACCTTTGATAATCTCAAGCCCGGTAGCTACAGCTATCAGGAGATCAGTACCGTGGATGGCTACCAGTTGGATGAAACCAAGTACGATTTCAGCCTGACCAGCGAGAACCTTAACGTCAAAGTTACCCGTGAGAATAAGCCTGTCAAGGGCTGCCTTACAGTCTGCAAGGTGGACGTTACCGGCAGTCCTCTCGTCGGTGCGGAACTGCTGCTGGAAACTTCCACGGATGGTCAGACCTGGACAGCGGTGGGCAAAATCACCACAGACAAGGCCGGTATTGCCCAGTGGGACGATCTCAAGATCGGCGCGCAGTACCGTATTACTGAGGTGAAAGCACCTGCTGGCTATACCCTTATGACGGAGCCGCTGTTTACCGGTGTGCTGGACAACACCAACCCCGACGTCACCATTACCGCCTGCAACAGTGCGGGCTTCGTCCTGCCTTTCACAGGCGGCACAGGTTTTGCACCCTATATTCTGTTTGCGGCGCTCGCTCTGACGACGAGTGTTTATTTTTGCAAAAAATCTTACATTAATGAGGAGAAAAACTGAACATGAAAAAGATCCATCGCGTATTCGCCATGCTCATGGCCGCCATTATGGCCTTGAGCCTCATTACTACGGCATTTGCCGAGCCGACCATTGACACCAGCAAGAAAGCATCTCTGAACATCTATAAATACGACATTACCAAAGCCAGCGAAGATGGCGTGTGGGACGCAGAATCCTACGTTTCAACCGGCATGCATGACGACGCCGTTATTGATAAGCTGAGCAAATACGCCATTCAGGGCGTGGAGTTTACCTATCTTCGTGTCGCTGACATTGCCATGAACAATGAACTGGTAGACGGTCAGCGTCAGGTGGGCGTGCTGTACGGCTTCGACAGCTCCGAGCGCTCCAACGCCGTGCTGTCCGCCATCGGTCTGACCGCTTCCGATGCGCACAAGACTGAGGGCGGCGTCAACTATTTCACGTCTGATACCCTGAATAATAAGCTGGCCGCCGCGCTGGCTGCCAATGCGACCAATGTCAAGAACGCTCTGGAAATTGCTGTCAAGAACGGCGGCGTGGCTATGACCGAGACGGATACCACCGGCCACACCTCCGCATCCAACATGGAGCAGGGCCTGTACCTCGTTGTGGAGACTCGCGTTCCCGAAATGGTCACCAGCACCTGCAACCCCTTCTTTATATCTCTGCCCATGACCACCATTGATGGGAGCGAGTGGACCTACGATATCGCGATTTACCCGAAAAACCAGACTGGCAACCCCACCCTCTCCAAGACCGTCCGTGAGGACAAAAACTCCACCGGCAAGAATAACGGCAGCCTGACCGACATTAAGGACGGTTACGCTCATACCGCTACCGCCTCTGTGGGTGATGTTGTGGACTATCAGATCATCAGTACCCTTCCCACCATCACTTCCAAGGCTTCTTCTCTCAGCGAGTATACCTATGTGGACACTCTGAGCAAGGGCATCAAGTATAATAAGCAGGACGTGGTTATCGAGTTCTTTAAGGACGCTGGCTGCACCGACAAGATCGCTGCTTGGGGCGAGGATTCCGGCAAGTTCACCGTGGTTTATGATGATGTGCAGAACTCTATGGCCATCAAGATGACCGAAGCCGGTCTGAGCGAGATCAACGAAGCGACCTCTGTTTACACCGACAGCGTCAAGCGCGGTTACAGTGATTGCGCCATGCGGATCACCTACGCCGCCACCCTGACCGCCGATGCCAAGATGGGCGATACCGACAATCCCAACGAGGTCGTGCTGACCTGGAAGCGTACCAACACGACTTACTTTGACACCCTCAAGGATTGCTGCCATGTCTACACCTACGGCGTGGATGTGCTGAAGCAGTTTTCTGACAACGGCGGCAACGTGCGGAACGTGAAGTTCAACCTGCACAATGACACCGATGATGTGTATGTGGTTGCCGAACAGAAGGATGGCGTGTACTACGCCAAGGGCTTTGCCGCAAAGAAGGTCGACGCTACCACTTTCGTTCCCAATGCACAGGGCCACATCGTGGTCAAGGGGCTGGAGGACGACACCTATTTTCTGACCGAAATCACCACGGATAAGGGCTATGTGTTGCTCAAGGAATCAGTCAAGATCGTGATTACCACCAAGGAAAATGGTGCCTGCGAGAAGTGCGGTGCGAAGCTGCTGACCGCTTCCGCCACCGTCAACGGCAAGGACGTCACTATGACCGATGGCAATGCCATTGTCCCCCTGACCGTGGTTAACAACCCCGGTTTTGACTTGCCCAAGACTGGTGGCTACGGCACTTGGATGTTCACCATCGGCGGAGTTCTGCTTCTGGGTACTGCGGCTTTCATCGTGATTCGCAGCCGTAAGCATAAGAGCAAGCAGTGAAACGCTGGCTACTGGCGGCGGCTTGCGGTGTTGTGGCGCTGGGGCTTCTGCTCTACCCACTGGTAGGAG
>CAKTQM010000083.1 GCA_934597125.1 uncultured Oscillospiraceae bacterium | reverse complement strand
CTGGCGGCACGCCGCGCTTCGGAAAACGCAGACGCCATCTGCAAACAGTCTAACAGAGAGACCTCCGAAACGCAAGTCCTTTTTCTCTGAATTTGAAACAAGGAGGATCTCATGAAACGATCCGTCTATACAAACTACGACGAGCTGCCGCTGTTCCTCAACGCGGAAATGTTGGCAAAGGTGCTGGGCATTTCCATCTCCAGCGCCTACGAGCTCATGCACGAAGCGAGCTTCCCCGCTCTGCGTGTGGGCAGCCGCATCGTTGTCCCGAAAGAAAAATTCTGCCAATGGGTAGAGTCGCAGACAGGCGGTGCGCGATGACCCGCACCCTGCCGTGGCAGAAGCCCGACCCTGTCAAAAACTACTATCCCGTACCGAAAATTATCTGCCAACTGGGTCTGTCACCCGGTGAGATCGCCGTGTACTCGTTCCTACTGTTCTGCGAGGATCGCAAAACCTACCAGTGCTATCCCAGCTACCGTACCATCGGCGACGCCGTGGGTATGAGCCGCAACACGGTGTGCAAGTATGTGAAGTCACTGGAGGAGAAAGGGCTCATCCGCACAGAGCGCACCTCCATCGTTCTCAAGAATGGCCGCAAGCGAAACGGCTCATTGCTCTACACATTGCTGCCGTGGAGACAGGCGATAGAGCAGTTCCATCAGCGACAACTGGCCATGGCCGAAGCTGCCGCCGAGCGTCAGCAGGTACAGCAAAAACTGGCGGAACAGGACAACTCGACGCGCGGAGGTAAGGCCGTATGATCTCGCAACTGCTGTGTGCGCTGATCGACAGTGACCCGCTGTATGTGGCTAAGCGCACTGCGGATACCCGCCGCTACATCATGACAGCGTGGCGTAAGGCTCACGATGATCTGCTGAACGAAAATGCCGTGGCTCTGTTTCTCTGCGACCCGTTATGCGGCAGCCTGACTCCGGAGCAACGTGTGTTTGCCAGCCGGTGTCGGGATGAAATGAACAGCGTCTATGGGGAGACGTTATTTCGTCTTGTACAGTGCTGGGTCATGGTACGTCGCGGCATGGTGAAGAGCCTGCGGGATGGCCTGAATCTGCTGGGGGTAGGCAGCCCCAATGAACCCCCATGTTCGCCCCTGTGAGCCGCTGTGTGGCCTCGCAGAAGGGCGGTAGGGTAAACCCACGCCCAGGGGGATTTTGAGCAATTTTGGAGGCCTTTTCGGTGCGCCGAAAAAGGAGCAGGAGAAAGCATCGACGCTTTTCTGCGCCGATTGCGTTCACAGCAGCCCGCAGTGCGAGCTGCCACAAGGGTTTGCGGGTTTTGAAGATTGACGCTTTTTCCGAGGCTCCCGGAACTGTTTGACGCTAAATTTGAGAAAAGTCACTGCAAAGCCCCGTGTCACAACGGTTTGCAGCGACGCTTTGATAGAAAGGAAAGGATACAATCAATGGAAGAACATGGAAAAAGCAGACATACGATCTGGCTCCCGGACGAGACGTGGAACCGGGTAAAATTACTGTATAAAGAGGACAACTGTTTCTCCCAAAGTGAGTTTGTGGAGAAGGCAATACGGTTTTATGATGGCTATCTGCACACCGCAAAGTCCAGCGCCTTCCTGCCGAAGGCGCTGCTGGAGGTGCTGGAAGGTACGCTGGGTGTGTACGGTGACCGGCTGGGCAGACTCCTGTTTAAGCTGGCGGTGGAGCAAAACATGACCAACCATCTGCTGGGCGGCGATGTGGATATGACCCGTGAGGAGTACAACAAAATGCGCGGCAGCAGCGTCCGCGAGGTGTCGGCGACCCACGGAACGATCTCCTTCAAGGACGTGCTGCTGTTCTATCAGGGAGAGTGACCGGCGCAAAAGCTGTGCCGCCAAGTAAAGAAAACCGAAATGTTTTCCTAGCTATTCCGCCCGTCTTGTGGTATGTATGTTGGTTACAAATCGGAGGTGATCCCAATGGCAAAACGAAGACCAGCCGGTGACGGTATGGTACGCAAGCGGGAGGACGGACGCTGGGAGGGCCGCATTGTTGTCGGCCACAGGGAAAACGGTGAGCCGCTGTTCCGCCATGTCTACGCCAAGACCCAAAAGGCGCTGCTGGACAAGCTCCACCAGAACATCGAGTGTTACCGTGATGTGGAGCTGACAGAGGACAGCCGCATGACACTGGGCGAGTGGCTGGACCGCTGGCTCACGGAGTACAAGGAGGGCACGATACGCCCCGGCACCCTCGCCAACTACCGCCGCTACATCGAACTCTACATCAAGCCGCAGTTGGGTGACAAGCAGGTGTCTCTCATCACCCAGCAGGACGTTCAGCGGATGTACCGCCGCCTGAAAAAGAACGGGCGCGTCCGTGAACATCCTGAGCTGGACTATCAGCTCTCCGACGCCACGGTCTGCCACATTCACCTCGTGATGCACAGCGCGATGAAAGCCGCGGTGCAGGCGCACGTCATTCCTAAGAACCCCACTGAGGGTACGACCGCGCCCAAGCCTAACTACAAGCCCAAGCGTATCCTCACCAGTGCAGAGCTGGATGCCTTCCTTGAAGTGGTGGAGCAGGATGACGTGTGGCGTGACTTCTTTCAAGTCGAGCTGATGACGGGCCTGCGGCGAGGTGAGATCTGCGGTCTGCAATGGAGCGACTTCGATGAGACCGCCGGTACACTAAAGGTGTGCCGCACCCTTCACGGCCAGAGAAAGGGGGCGTACACTATCGGCGAGACGAAAACCAATCAGGGTATGCGCACCATCATCCTGCCGCACAGCGTGGTCGATATCCTGCGACGACGCAAGGCGGACGCCATCGGGCCGTGGATATTCCCTGATCCGGTGAGACCGGAGGATCCCGTCAACCCCGGCAGTGCCTACACCCACATGAAAACCCTGCTCCAACACGCGGGACTGCCCAGCATTCGCTTCCACGATCTGCGTCACACCTTCGCTACCCACGCCCTCATTAGCGGCGTAGACGCTAAGACGCTGTCTGGTATCTTGGGACACACCAATGCGTCATTCACGCTGGACACCTACACACATGTCACCTCGGATATGCAGAAACAGGCCTGCGGTATCGTGGGCGGATTCATGGAAGACATCTTCGGAAAGGAGTTGAAGCCATGGCAAGAAAGCGAAAAGCCGGAGACGGAACGGTAAGGCAACGCAAGGATGGCCGTTGGGAGGGGCGAGTTGTCATCGGCTATGATGACAACGGCTATCCCAAAACGAAAAATGTTCTCGCCAAAACCAAGAAGGAGTGCGTCGAG
>CAKTQM010000082.1 GCA_934597125.1 uncultured Oscillospiraceae bacterium | reverse complement strand
ATGTCCAGCTGCTTGCCCACCACCTGCAGCTGATTGATGGCGGCGGGACGGTACACGTCGCAGGCCGCCAGCAGCGGGCGCTTGCCGAACTGGCGGCGCATCAGGCCCGCCAGCTTGGCGCCGTTGGTGGTTTTACCGGCGCCCTGCAGACCCACCATCATCACCACGGTGGGGCCGCGGTTGGCAGTGTTCAGGCGGGCGTTGGTGCTGCCCATCAGCTTCGTCAGCTCTTCGTTGACAATCTTGATGATCTGCTGGGCGGGGGTCAGGCTGTCCAGCACGTCGCTGCCCACGCAGCGCTCTGTCACTTGAGCCACGAAATCCTTGACCACCTTATAGCTGACGTCGGCCTCCAGCAGAGCGAGACGCACCTCGCGCATACCGGTGCGAACGTCGGCCTCGGACAGGCGGCCCTTGCCCTTTAGGCTCTTGAATACGGCGTTTAATTTTTCAGACAGTCCTTCAAATGCCATATTTACTCCTTTAATCCGGCGGTGTTCTCCATGATCTCCGTCGCCAGCGCCTCCAGCTGGGGATTTTCAAACTGGCGATAGTTCAGCGTTTTGATTTTCTGCGCCGCATCTTCAATGGCGGCGATGCGAGGCTGCATCTGCATAAAGCGGCGAATGAGACCCGTTTTATCCTCGATCTCCTGCATGGCGGCCTCGGCGCGGACGATCACGTCCCGCACGCCCTGACGGGAAATACCGTAATTCTCGGCGATCTCGCCCAGAGAGAGATCCTCGTTATAATACAGGTCAAAGAATTCCTTCTGCCGCTGCGTCAGGGTCTCGCCGTAAAAGTCGAACAGCATGGTCATGCGGTAGGTCTGATTTTTCACGGTTCGCACCCCTTTCTGTAAAGCGCATTGCCTTTATGTAAAGTTTTCAACCTTTACAACAGCAATTATGATACACGATTTTATCCGAAAAGTCAAGGCGAAAATGGTGATTGCACTTGATTTTTTATCAGAAAAGGAGCGGCTTTCGCCGCTCCTTTTCTAAATAGCCTCGCAGTGTTCACGCCGCGCAGATTTTTACTCGACCACGACGCCGCGCTTTTTGAATTCCTCCACCATCAGGTCGAGATCCGGCGCGATGTGAACGGGGGAACCGGCGGACTTGATGGCGTTTGCCACATCTTTCAGGCCGTTGCCGGTAACCACGGACACCACGGTGGCGTCATGGGGGATCAGGCCCTGCTCACAGGCCTTTTTCAGCGCCGCCGCGCCGGTGACGCCCGCAGGCTCGCCGAACACGCCGCAGGTACGGCCCAGCAGCCGCTGCGCCGCCAGGATCTCCTCGTCGGACACGTTGACGGCGATGCCGTTGGACTCGCGGATGGCGGCCAGCGCCTTGTCGGCATTGCGGGGCACACCCACGCTGATGGAGTCGGCGATGGTGTTCTCCTCCATGGGCTTCCAGGGCTTGTTCGCCTGGATGGCGCGGTTGATGGGATAGCAGCCCAGGGACTGGGCGGAGATCAGGCGGGGCAGCCTGTCGATAAAGCCAATGGCGTACAGATCCTTGAAGCCCTTCCACACACCGGCGATGGTGCAGCCGTCGCCCACGGAGATGGCAAGATAATCAGGCATCTCCCAGTTCAGCTGCTCGGCGATCTCCAGCGCCACGGTCTTCTTACCCTCGCTGAGGTAGGGGTTGATGGCGGCGTTGCGGTTGTACCAGCCGTACTTCTCAATGGCGGCGGCGGACATCTTGAAGGTATCCTCATAGTTGCCCTTGACGGAGATCACGTTGGCGCCGAAGATCATCAGCTGGGCCACCTTGCCTTGAGGGGCGCGCTCCGGCACGAAGATAAAGGTCTTGAGGCCCGCGGCGGCGGCGTTGCCGGCCAGAGAGCTGGCGGCGTTGCCGGTGGAGGAGCAGGCGATGGTTTTGGCACCCGCCTCCATGGCCTTGGCTACCGCCATAGCGCTGGCGCGATCCTTCAGCGAGGCGGTGGGGTTCTGGCCGTCATCCTTGACCCACAGCTTCTTGATGCCCAGCATTTCCGCCAGCTTCGGCTCCTCGTACAGGGGGCTCCAGCCCACCCGCAGGGGGGTATCGGGGGTGGTTTCCTCCACGGGCAGCAGCTCACGATAGCGCCACATGGAGCGGTTGTCACGCTTAGCCAGCTTCTCCTTTGTCAGCACGGACTTGATGTAGTCGTAGTCATAGACGATATCCAGAATACCGCCGCATTCGCAGTTTGTCAGGTCGGGCACCGCGTCATAGGTCTTGCCGCAGCGGACGCACTTGCCGTATTTCACGTTTTTCATGGTGGTTCTCCTTATTCAGAGTAGTATTCGTCCTCCGCCCAATGAGCGGGGTTGTCGTCGATATATTGCCAGGCGCGGAGGTAGTCCGCCTCATTGCGGATCACGTGGTCATAGTAGGAACGCTGCCAGAATTTCCGACCGGGCGCAGCGTCTAATTTATTGATTGCCTTTGTGGACAGGGATTTGAATGCGCCAACAATGGCGCTTAAATCGGGTGTAGGGGCGGGGCTCTGCCCCGCCCGTTGCAAGGTCATCAAAATATGCACATGGTTTGGCATGATCACATATTTGTCGATATGAACATCATATCTGTCCGCCAGTGCAAGGATCTCCTTTTCCGCCACCCTTCCCGCCGGGCGGGGTAGAACCCCGCCCCTACGCACATCAGCAAGGCATTTTTGTTTCTTTTCCGTACAAATCGTTATGAAATATACACCGTTTTGAGAATAGTCATATGTTGGCAGGCGAAGTATCTTGCGTGCTTTCATGCTTCTCTCCAAAGGATCAGGGCGGGGCGAAAGCCCCGCCCTGAGGCGTATCATATAGGGATCTATCGGGGAAGCCTGCTCCTCCTTTAGAAATTACAGGCTCTTCAGCAGGCCGGTGGCTTCGTTGAACTCGTTGATGAGCTCGTCCAGATCCTTGGCCTGGGCGTGAACGGCATCCCAGGTGCCCTTGGTGTCGTACCACTGGGCGTTCAGGTCTTCCACGTTCATCTGCTGCTGCTCGACCCAGGTGTAGTACTTCAGGTTGTGGACGCGCTTGCGCTCGGCATAGCCCATCTCCATCATGTTGTCGGTGCGCAGGCCCAGCATGTGCAGGTTATGATCCAGAGAAGCCTCGTGGGCATTGTAGGCACCGTGCATCTCGTTGAGCTCCTCAATACGGGACTTGTACATCACGGCGGAGTCGGTCAGCACGGTGGCTACCACGTCGTTCTCGGTCAGCTCATAGTACTTGGCCATCTTGATGCAGCACAGCACGTTGGCGATACCGGAAATACCCAGCCAGGTCATCTTCTCGACTTCCTCGTCGGTCATGCCCAGTTCCTTCTTCATATACTCCTGGCCCTCGTGGGTGTTGAACAGGCGCAGCAGGCGCTGGCTGTCCTCATCGTCGATGGCGATGGCCATGTCGGTGTTCTT
>CAKTQM010000081.1 GCA_934597125.1 uncultured Oscillospiraceae bacterium | reverse complement strand
ACGTGTACGGTAAAGAGGACACCCTTGTCACCATCCAGATCGATATGCTGTTGGCCGAGCGCTTCGGCATGTACTATATCGACGAGAACGGCAACAAGGCCCTGCCCTATATCATCCACCGCACCTCTCTGGGCTGCTACGAGCGTACGCTGGCCTATCTGATCGAGGAGTACGCCGGCGCCCTGCCCACCTGGATGATGCCTGAACAGGTGCGCTTCCTGCCCATCACCGACCGCGCCGCCGACTACTGCGCCGACGCCGCCAAGGCGCTGCGCAAGCAGGGATTCCGCGTAGAGGTGGACAGCCGCAACGAGAAGGTGGGCAAGAAGATCCGCGAGGCCACCCTGGAAAAGATCCCCTTTATGCTGGTGGTGGGCGACCGCGATATGGAGAACGGCACCGTCTCCGTCCGTACCCGCAAGGGCGAGGACCTGGGCGCCATGACCCTGGACGCTTTCTCCGCCAAGCTCCATGAGATCGTGGACAGTAAGTCCCGTGACTGACGGCATAAAGATGAAATAAAATCGACCGTTTCCGTATAATCATACAGTGCGCCGTCCGGCTCTCCGCCGGACGGCGCACTGTTTTCCCCTCCTCCGGCCCGCGCCGGAGGAAAAATCCTGCCGCAAAATCCCGTTTCCGGCGGCGAAAAAACGAGAAAGTGTTCGTCTCAGGAAAAGCAGCGTTTGGAGGTAAAGCCAAAAAAGCAGACAAAAACCGCACAAACCCTGTCAATATTTGTGCAAAAACACAACAAAAACCGGAAAATGTACACCGCTGGCACACTGCTGTCGATAAAAAGCCTGTGGCGCGCGGCCTTCCTTGTATTGACAAAACGGAAACAAATCTGTTAAAATTACTATATCCCATAGCACCATTTTGCAAAAAAATGAAAAAACAGGAGGTAAGTATGAAGAAGTTTTTGAGCCTGCTGCTCGCTCTGGCCATGGCACTGACCCTGGTGGCCTGCGGCGGTGGCAACGACACCCCCAACAACACCGATGAGCCCGATAACACGGATGCTCCCGCCAACTACAAAATCGGTATCGTGACCGGTTCCGTCTCTCAGTCCGAGGACGACCGCCGCGGCGCCGAGGCCTTCCAGGCCGAGTACGGTGAGGATATGGTCACCCTGGCCATCTATCCCGACAACTTCACCGAAGAGCTGGAGACCACCATCCAGAACATCGTGAACCTGTCCTCTGATCCCGACATGAAGGCCATCATCGTGAACCAGGCTGTTCCCGGCACCACCGAGGCTTTCCGTAAGATCAAGGAATCCCGCCCCGACATCATCTGCATCGCCGGTGAGGCTCACGAGGATCTGCCCGAGATCGGCTCCGCTGCCGACCTGGTCTGCAACAACGACTTCGTGTCCCGTGGTTATCTGATCATCCGCACCGCTCACGAGCTGGGCTGCGACACCTTCGTGCACATTTCCTTCCCCCGTCATCTGGCTTATGAGACCATGTCCCGCCGTCTGGCCATCATGAAGGCCGCCTGCGAGGAGTTCGGCATGAAGCTGGTGGAAGAGACCGCTCCCGACCCCACCTCTGACGTTGGCGTGTCCGGCGCCCAGGCCTACCTGCTGGAGAAGGTTCCCGAGTGGGTTGAGAAGTATGGCCAGAACGCCGCTTACTTCTGCACCAACGACGCTCATACCGATCCCCTGCTGAAGCAGCTGCTGGAGTACGGCGGTTACTTCATCGAGGCTGACCTGCCCTCTCCTCTGATGGGCTATCCCGGCGCTCTGGGTCTGGATCTGACCGAGGAAGCCGGCGATTTCGAGAAGATTCTGGCCAAGGTCGAGGCCGCTGTCTGTGAAAAGGGCGGCGCCGGCCGCTTCGGCACCTGGGCTTACTCCTATGGCTACACCCTGTCCGCCGGTCTGGCCCTGCATGCCAAGAACGTCATCGACGGCAAGAGCGAGCTGACCGATATGGACGACGTTTCCGCCGCCCTGCAGGTCTACTCTCCCAAGGCTGAGTGGAACGGCGCCGGCTACACCAACGCCACCACCGGTGTCAAGTCCGACAACATCTTCCTGATCTATCAGGATACCTACATCATGGGCGATCCCGGTAAGTTCATGGGCAACGCTGAAGTGGAGATCCCCGAAAAGTACTTCACCATCAGCTGACATAGCTTTGTAAAGCAAAACGTATCGAACAGGGGGGAGGGATTCCTCCCCCCTGTTTACTTTTAGGTAGGGTATATTATGGAAAATAACAAGGCTCCCCTGTTGGAGATGCGCAACATCCAGAAGGACTTCTTCGGAAACCAGGTGTTGACGGATATCAACTTCACGCTGAAAGAGGGCGAGGTGCTGGGTCTTGTGGGCGAAAACGGCGCCGGCAAGAGCACCCTGATGAAGATCCTTTTCGGCATGGACGTGATCCGCGAGACCGGCGGTTATAAAGGCGACGTCCTCATTAACGGCGAGAAGGTCACCTTCAACACGCCGTTCGATGCGCTGAAGGCCGGTATCGGCATGGTGCATCAGGAATTCTCTCTGATCCCCGGCTTCACCGCCACAGAAAACATTCTGCTCAACCGTGAGCCGAAAAAGAAAAACGTCATCTCAGAAGTGTTCGGCGATAGAATGGACACTCTCGATTATAAGGAAATGGATGTGCGCGCCAAGCGCGCCATCGAAAAAATGGGCGTGGAGATCGACCAGAAAATGATCATCAGCAGCATGCCCGTGGGCCACAAGCAGTTTACCGAGATCGCCCGCGAGCTCAGCAAGGAAAACCTGAAGCTGCTGATCCTGGACGAGCCCACCGCCGTGCTGACGGAGAAGGAGGCCGACGCGCTGCTGGAGTCCATCCGCAACATGTCCGCCCAGGGCATCGCCATCATCTTCATCACCCACCGTCTCCACGAGATCCTCTCCGTCTGCGACAAGGTAGTCATCATGCGCGACGGCTACGTGGTTAAGGATACCCCCGCCAAAGAGACGGACGTGTCCGACATCACCAAGTGGATGGTGGGCCGCAGCGTGGATAACACCCACGTGGCCCAGGATATCAAGATCGACCCCGACGCCAAGACCATCATGTCCATCCGCAAGCTGTGGGTGGATATGCCCGGCGAGATCGTCCGCAACGTCAACCTGGATATCAAGGAGGGCGAGATCCTGGGCATCGGCGG
The DNA here is from genome assembly GCA_934597125.1 of uncultured Oscillospiraceae bacterium. Lineage (GTDB taxonomy): Bacteria > Bacillota > Clostridia > Oscillospirales > Oscillospiraceae > Vescimonas. Next base: position 276 of record CAKTQM010000081.1, on the reverse strand, counting down.
TCTGGCCGGTCAGGGCAAGCTGGGTATCCCCAACGGCATCATGGGCCTGTACGAGGCCGGCGGCACCGTGGAATTCGACGGCAAGCCTATCGCCCTCAACAGCCCCCGCAAATGTCTGGATGCCTCTCTGGCCTTCGTGTCGGAGGATCGCCGCGGCGTTGGCCTGCTGCTGGATGAATCGCTGGAGTGGAACGTGGCCTTCCCCGCCATGCAGATCCACGACAAGTTCCTGAAGAAGCATCTGTTCTTCACCTGGCGCGATGAAAAGGCCATCCA
>CAKTQM010000080.1 GCA_934597125.1 uncultured Oscillospiraceae bacterium | reverse complement strand
TAGGTGGAGGGACGGCCGATGCCGTTTTCCTCCATGGCGCGGATCAGCGCCGCCTCGGTATAGTGGGCGGGCGGCGTGGTGAAGTGCTGGCTGGGGTCAAAGCTCCGCAGTCCCAGCGCCTCGCCCTCCCGCAGCTCCGGCAGGGCGGGCTCCTTCTCCTCCTTGTCGTCGTCATCCCGGCTCTCCTCGTACACAGCGGTATAGCCGGAGAATTTCAGCCTGCTGGCGGTGGCGCGGAAGCTGTGGCGTCCGGCGGCAATGTCCACGGACACGCTGTCATACACGGCGTTGGACATCTGGCTGGCCAGAAAGCGGCTCCAGATCAGCCGGTACAGGCGGTATTGCTCCTGGGTCAGATCGCCCCGAATGGCGTCCGGCGTCAGCTTCACATTGCTGGGACGGATGGCCTCGTGGGCGTCCTGGGCGCCGGCCTTGGTCTTATACTGGCGGGGCGCCGCGGGCACATAGCCCTTGCCGTAGCGATCCTGAATAAAGCCGCGTGCCTCCGCCTGGGCCTCGTCGCTGATACGCAGCGAGTCGGTACGCATGTAGGTAATCAGACCTACCGTACCCTCGCCGGTGATGTCCACGCCCTCGTACAGCTGCTGGGCGATAGCCATGGTGCGGCGGGGGGTCATGTTCAGCTTGCGGGAGGCATCCTGCTGCATGGTGGAGGTGGTAAAGGGAGGCGAGGGGGAACGGTTCTTGTCCGTGCGCTTCACCGCCTTGACGGCAAAGGCCTCCCCCCGCAGCTCGTCCATAATGGCCTGCACGTCCGCCTGGGTCTGGGGCTCGTATTTCTTGCCGTTTTGACCGTAATAGCGGGCCTTAAAGGCCGCTTTTTCCCCGTTTTCCAACACCGCGTCCAGCGTCCAGTACTCCTGGGGCACAAAGGCGGCGATCTCCTGATCCCGGTCGGCCACCATGCGGGTAGCCACGCTCTGCACCCGTCCGGCGGACAAGCCGCGGCGGATCTTCTTCCACATCACCGGCGAAATCTGATAGCCCACCACGCGATCCAGCACACGGCGGGCCTGCTGGGCGTCCACCAGATCCTGGTCGATAGCCCGGGGATGGGCGATGCTCTCGCCCACCACCTTGCGGGTGATCTCGTTGAAGGTAACGCGCTTGGCCTTGTCGTCCGGCAGATCCAGCAAATGCTGCAAATGCCAGGAGATGGCCTCTCCCTCGCGGTCAGGGTCGGTAGCCAGATAGACGGTGTCGCTGGCGGCGGCATCCTTCTTCAACTGGCGGATCAGCTCCTCTTTTCCGCGGATGGGTTTATATTCAGGTTCAAAATCGTGTGCAATATCCACGCCAAGGGTGCTTTTGGGCAGGTCGCGCAGGTGGCCCATGCAGGCCGTGACCTGATAGTCCGGCCCCAGATATTTGCCAATCGTCTTGGCCTTGGCGGGAGACTCCACGATCACCAGATGCTTCTTACTCATGCTTTCAATTTCCTCTTCGTTTCCTTTTTACTCGTTTTCCGGCGGCTCCGCCGTGCGCACGAAGCTGCGCGCGCCGCTCTGGGCCGCCCAGCCGCTGATCTCCAGCAGCGTCAGGGCCGGCAGCACCCGCTGGATGGGCAGGCCGCTGTCCTCCGCCAGCTGATCGGTCAGCTGCGGCTTGTCGGGCCGCAGCGCCCGCAGCACAGTCTGTTGCTCCGCTGACAGGCTATCCCACTCCGCCGCCGTCAATCGGGGCAGCACGGGAGTCTGCGCCGCCTCCGGTGCATCCTGATCGTCCTCCGTCTTTCGCTTTTCCGCCGCTTTCGGTTCACCCGCCATGCGGGGCAGCGGCGGCATGGGCGGCGCGCTGCGCCGCAGCTTGTGGGGAAAGCGGCTCTCATATTCCCCCAGGATGTCCCATCCGCAGGCGGCAAGACCCGCGCCCTCCCGGATCAGGCGGTGGCAGCCCGCGCTGTTGGGCGCGTCGATGGGGCCCGGGACGGCAAACACATCCCGCCCCTGCTCTATGGCGTTTTCCGCGGTAATCAGCGCACCGGAACGCTCCGGCGCCTCCACCACCGCCACGGCCACGCTCAGGCCGCTGAGGATCCGGTTGCGCACCGGAAAGTGCCACGCCTCCGGCTCCGTCCGGGGCGGATACTCCGACAGCAGCACGCCGGTGGCGGCGATATCCTCGTACAGTCTCCGGTTTTCCGCCGGATAGATCACATCCACACCGCCGCCCAGCACGCCGCAGGTAAAGCCGCCGAACCGCAGCGCACCCCGCATGGCGGCGGCGTCAATGCCCTTTGCCATGCCGGACACCACCATGCCGCCCTGCTGGGTCAGCTCATAGCCCAGCTTTTCCGCACAGTGGACGCCGTAGGGCGTACATGACCGCGTACCCACCACAGTCACCGCCGCCTCCTCGTCAAACAGGGGCATGGCGCCCTTGCCGTACAGCAGCAGTGGCGGCTGATAGATGTTGCGCAGCCGCTCCGGATACAGTGCATCCGCCATGGTGATAAGAAAGATATCCTTCCTCGCGCAGTCTGACAGCACGCGATCCGCCGCTGTCAGCGATTTGTTGTCCAGCAGCGCCGCCTGCTCCTTCCGCAGGCCGTCCACCTGCCACAGCGCCTCCTCGTCCGCGTAGTATATGTCCTCCGGCGAGGAAAAATGTGCCATCAGCAACTGTTTGCTGTGATCCGTCAGGCCCGGCAGCGTGGTGAGCCAGACCCAGTATTTCAATGCCGCCACACGCCGCGCCTCCTCTCTGTCAACGATAGCTCTCCCACAGCAGCACCGTCGCGGCGATGGCCGCGTTCAGTGACTCGCACCGCTGGGACATGGGGATCTTTAAGGTTTTTTGGCACATAGCCAGTACAGTGTCGCGGATGCCCTGCCCCTCGCTGCCGATCACGATGGCGCAGCGGTCAAGAGCCGCCGCGCGCACATCCTCCGTGTCCTGACGCAGGGCCGTGCCGTACAGGGGCAGTCCGCTGCGGGCCAGCAGCCCGGGCAGCGCCTCCGCCGCCAAACACCACACCGGACAGCGGAACACCGCCCCCATGGACGAGCGCACGGTCTTCACGCTCCATGGGTCGGCGCAGCCCTCCAGCAGCAGCAGGCCATCAAACTCAAAGGCGTCCAGCGTCCGCAGGATGGTGCCCACGTTGCCGGGATCCTGCACGCCGTCCAGCACCAGATAGCGGCTGCCGCTCATGGTCTCCGGCACCTCCGCATCCGGCAGCACCACGGTGAACAGTGTCCCCTGGGGAGACTTCATGGGGGAGATGGAGGCCATCACATCCTCCGGCACCTGCGCTGTCCGGACACCCTCCGGCACCTGCGGCAGCGCCGTACCGGCGGTGACTACGATCTCCCGCACAGGGGCGTGCCATTTCAGCGCCTCCGCCAGCAGCTTGGGACTGTCGCACAGGTACACGCCCTGCTCCCGCCGGTAGGCGGCGGAGGCCGCCAGCTTTTTCATATGCACCAGCAGCGGATTGCTGCGGCTGGTGATCTTTTCCATGTTGGCCGCCTCC
>CAKTQM010000079.1 GCA_934597125.1 uncultured Oscillospiraceae bacterium | reverse complement strand
TTCTCCTGGTCGAAAAAGACCCAGCCCAGCCTGATCCGGCGGAAGATCGCCTCCATGTCGGTGGCGGATGAGTTCCATGTGCATCTGTTCCCCTATGAGCTGCCCATCAATATCGCCAATCCCGACGATCTGCGGCAGCTGAAGGCACTGTTCGCGCCGCGGGAGCTGTATCTCATCGTGGGCTCCGACGTGATCCACGGGGCGTCCTCCTACAAGGCGGCACCCGGCCCGGATTCCGTTCACAGCATGAACCACATCGTGTTCCGCCGCGTCTCCGCCCTGCACGGGGAGGAGAAGGACATGGACGCGGATGTGAGCATGATCACCGGCAAGGTGGTGCAGCTGCAGCTGCCCTCCCAGCTGGAGGACATCAGCTCCACCCGTATCCGGGAGAATATCGACATGAATCGGGACATCTCCCATCTGATCGATCCGGTGGTGCAGGAGTATATCTATCAGCGGGGGCTTTATCTGCGGGAGCCCCAGTATAAGCCGCTGCTGTCCCCGGGCACGCTGCGGTTTGAAGAGGAGGAAGCGGAGGAGATCCTGCTGGATACCCTGCGGGAGACGCTGGAGATGCCCGACGCGGCGGCGGCGGGCGTCCGGCGGCGGGGCGAGCGGATCATGACGCTGCGCAGCGGCGGCGCGCTGCTGGCGGCGGCGTCCTTCGACCAGCGGCGCACGCGGGAGCTGCTGGCGCTGCTGGGGGATCCCGTTCGGGTGAACCAGGTGCGGGATATGGCCTCCGGCAAGCTGCTGTGCATCACGGGGGTGTACGGCAGGGACGAGGAATCCCTGCAGCTGCTGCTGACGCAGCTGTTTGCCCAGGCTATGGAGCGGGACTGCCTGTGGGCGCTGTTCGCGGCGCTGGACGCGCCGGCGAGTCCCATGGCGGAGAGTCTGCTGCGCCAACAGGGGCTGCGGAGCGTGCAGGGCGGCGATGCCGCGCTGCTGCTGGCGGACATGAGCGCGCCGGTGGTGTTTTTGCAGAACGTGGAAACGGCCATCAAGCCGCCCTTCAGCGGTGATGAGGCGGTGCTGTCCGCTATCCGGCAGGCGCGGCGGCGGTTCAAGCTGGGGCTGGTGGCGCTGTATCCGGGACGGCTGATCTTTACGATTTCCTCCCAGCTGGTGCTGCACCGGCTGGTGGAGAAGATCACCGCGCTCAACGGCGTGCCCATGACGCCCACGAAGCCCCGGGTGCTGGGGCCGTATATGTGCGTGCCCTTCGGCAAGCTGCTGCGGCGGGCGGCCATCCCCAACACGGTGACAAAGACCATCCACACCGACAAGGTATTTGCCGCCGACCGGCGGACGCAGCGGATCGAGGCCTTTCCGGGCTATGCGCCGCTGGCGGATCAGATGCGGGTGGTACACTCCTTCCGCCGGCCGGTGATCCTGGTGGATGACCAGCTGCATACGGGGCGGCGCATCGGCGTATTGAACCCGCTGGCAAAGCAGCAGCAGGTGGAGATCAAGGAGGTGCTGGTAGGCATCCTGTCCGGACAGGGACGGGATCTGGCCCAGCAGCTGGGACTTGCGGCGGACTACGTGTATTTTGTGCCCAATCTGCGGGCATGGTATGTGGAGTCCACCCTGTATCCCTTTATCGGCGGCGACACGGTGGAGCATGAGGAGCACGCGGTGTACGCCGGACTGCAGCCGTCGGTGAATCTGATCCTGCCGTATGTCTATCCGGAGCATCTGCGGCGGTGCGGCGCGGACGCGGCGTATACCTTCTCCCGCACCTGCGTGGAGAACACGCTGTATATTATCGAGGCGCTGGAGACCGCCTACCGGCGGGTGTATGCCCGCAACCTGACGCTGCGGCGGCTCAGCGAGGCGGTGGTGCTGCCGCTGTGTCCGGACAAGGGCCCCATGCGCTACGATCCGGACGGCGCGGTGTCGGACTATCTGCGGGACGATCTGAAAACGCTGCGGCGGCTGGAGGAACTGTTCCGCTGAAGGAGGAAGCGTGATGTATTACTATCAGGAAAACGGGCAGGTATTGGTATCCTGCCAGCCGCTGCCGCTGACGGCGGCGGAGCGGGTGGGGAAGGAACGGCCTGTGTTTCTGTTCCGCCGCGCCGCGGAGAGAGGGCGGGCGGCGTTTTCCGCCACGGCCCTGCGGCAGCTGACGGCGGCGGAGGAGAGTGTGGACTGGCTGGACAGCCGCCGCATCGCCGTGACCCAGGCGCCGCCCATCGAGGCGGCGGAGTGGCTGAACGGCGGTCTGCGTGCGGTGAACTTTAACCACCCCCGCTGGCGGGAGATGGCGGCGTGGCGGCCCAAGGCGGGCAAAAAGCGCATCCATATTCTGGCGATGGGCGACGTGGGCAGCACCATTGCCATGGGATTGAAGCTGATGGGGGGCGAGACGGTGTCCGCCATTGGCATCTGCGACATCAACGAGACGGCTCTGAAACGCTGGGAGTTTGAGCTGAATCAGGTGGCGCTGCCGTGGCGGTATGACGCCATGCCGGCGGTGGAGATCGTGCCTCAGGAGAAACTGTTTGACTGCGACGCCTTCCTCTTTGTGGCGTCCAGGGGCATCCCCGCCGTGGGCAGCGGTGTGAGAGACGTGCGCATGGCGCAGTTCGAGGCCAACCGCGGTCTGGTGGAGCTGTACGCCCGCAAGGCGCGCGGTGCCGGATTCCGCGGGCTGTTCTGCGTGATCTCCGATCCGGTGGATCCGCTGGCCCGTGCGGCGCTGTTGGCCTCCAACCGGAATGAGGCAGGGGTATATGACGGCCTGGGTCTGCTGCCCCAGCAGGTGCAGGGGTACGGCCTGGGCGTGATGAACGCCCGTGCCGCCTATTATGCCAAACAGGACGGGAGGTTTGCCGACTTCCTGACGGAGGGACGGGCCTTTGGCCCCCACGGCAGCGGCCTTGTTATCGCCAACTCCGTGGAGCACTACGATGACGCCCTGTCCCGTGAGTTGACGGAGCTGGCGCTGACGGCCAATCTGAAAATGCGGGAGCTGGGGTTCAAGCCCTATGTGGCCCCCGCGCTGTCCTCGGCGGCCATCAGCGTGCTGCTGACGCTGCGGGGGGAGTGGCACTACGGCAGCGTGTGTCTGGGGGATATCTTCATGGGCGTGAAAAACCGCTATACCCCCACGGGATTGGAGACGGAGGATCTGCCTTTGCCGGATGCGCTGTTTGACCGGCTGGCGGAGACCCAGACCATTCTGCGGAAGATCATTTGAGAAGGAGGCGGAGGGAATGGAACCTCTGGTGGTCATCTGTCCGCAAATTGAGGAAAATGCCCGCCTGTCGGCGGTGCTGGAGCAGGCGCTGGCGGGGCGGCGCTATGAAAAGGTGGCGCACCCCGACCGGCTGCGGCCCCTGGCGGGGCGGCAGGTGCTGTTTGCCATTTCCCTGCTGCATGGCGGCGTGAATCTGGGGTGGTGCGCCATGCTGTCGGCCATCCGGCAGGACGGGCGGTTCTTTGAGGGCTGCCGCGGTGCGGTGCTGGTGGACGGCGACGGGGAGCTTTATACCAAGTCCGCCGCCCGGGAGATCGTGTTTGCCGCCAATCAGGCGGGCTGCGCCTTTATGGGCGCGCCGCTGGTGGAGGCCAC
>CAKTQM010000078.1 GCA_934597125.1 uncultured Oscillospiraceae bacterium | reverse complement strand
GCCGCGCTGGAAAAGCTGTACCATAAAAATATCGGTCTGATCCGCGGCATCGCCAAGGAAGCCGCGGCGGAGTTTAACTGCCTGATGACGGATCAGCATCATCCGAATCAGTTTTCCGCGTATGCGAAAACGATTCTGGACGATCTCTGCGGCGAGGGCACGTTGGAGCTTCTGACGCGGATTCAGAGCAAAGAATATGACGAGAGCCACGCCGCACTCACCACCTATCTCTACCCGCATTTGAAGGGGCGCATGACCCGCTGGCTGGAGCAGAACATTGGCTGCATGGCGTTGAGCAAGGACGAGATGGCTGCCGTCCGGCAGGCGCAGAGGCTGTATCATGTTGCATGGAAGGATACCGGCGAAATTGCGGAGGAGTTGGGCATCTCCGAGGCTCGCGTCAGCCGATATGTTCGCTACAACACCCATTTCCTCGGTGTGCATGATCTTGTCCCAGAGGGCTATGACGGCGATCCCTATGAGCGGCTGATGCCGGGGATGCTCTCCGTTTCGGCGGAGCGAGCCGTGTACCGCAAGGTCTGCATCGAACTCCTCCGGGAGCTGTTCGACACCCTGCCGAAGAAGGATAGAGATATTCTCGGCAAGACCTGCGGCGTGTTCGGATACCCGGAGACGACCTTGAAAGAGATCGGGATGTATCACATGATGAAGGAGTCCGCCGTGGAGAAGGCAAAGAACCGCACGGTCGAGAAGCTGAGAGAAGCCTATCCCGGCAGCAGACTTCAGGTATGGAGGACTGTTCATCGTATGATGCGGCGGCCGGTCCCGCCGCCGGGGGAGGACAGTGAGCTGCGGCGCAATTTTCCGCAATATGTCCGCGCCTTGGCGGAGGTCTATGGCGTGCTGAACGAAGCAATCGGAAATGCAGTTTTTTCTGATTGAAAAATTGCAGTACAGTTGTCTTTGATAAATACAGGGAGACGCATTGTGGTTGAAATGTATGAATTTAAATGATGATACTCATAAAAAACATAGTATTGCAACTTATACGACAAGGCGCTATAATCGGTATATACCGAAAACTAAGGAGGAACGCGTCCATGCCAAGACCGCCACGGTGCCGTCGAATTTGTGGCGTACCACAAGTTGATACCTTCTGTCCCAACGGGTGCGAGAATACCGAGCCGATCCTGCTGACGCTGGACGAATACGAGGTCATTCGGTTGGTTGACTTGGAGCAACAAACCCATGAGCAGTGTGCCGCGCAAATGGACATTTCCCGCTCTACCGTGCAGGAGATTTACGAAAGCGCACGGCGCAAAATCGCAGCGTGTCTTGTCCACGGGAAGCCGCTGTACATCACCGGAGGAAACTATCGCATTTGCGGAGGGCAGGAGGCAGCCCATTGCGGCCGCTACTGCCGGATGCAGAGAGCCAACACAGAAAAATCCAACAAAAAATGCAAAGGAGATCCCATTATGAAAATTGCAGTTACCTACGAAAACGGTCAAATTTTTCAGCATTTCGGCCACACCGAACAGTTCAAGCTTTATGAAGCTGCGGACGGCAAAGTCATCCATGCGGAAGTTGTTGATACCAACGGCAGCGGTCACGGCGCACTGGCAGGCTTCCTGACGCAGAACGGCGTGGACACTTTGATTTGCGGAGGTATCGGCGGCGGTGCGCAGGCAGCACTGGCCGAAGCGGGTATCCAGCTCTACGGCGGTGTCAGCGGGGACGCTGACGCGGCGGTGAGCGCATTGCTCAGCGAAAATCTGGGCTACGATCCCAATGTTCACTGTGACCACCATGACCACGAGCACGGCGAGGAAGGTCACGCCTACGGTGACCACGGTTGCGGTAAGCATAGCTGCCATTAAGGGGCGCTCATAAATTTAATAGTCACTCATAAACTGACCAATATCTTTTCCTCTCTTGGTATCTGCCCTATAATGAGTGCAACAAACGAGCTATAAAGCTCAAAATACAAGGAGGAACTTATCATGCTGAATGAAAATGTTGTCAAGCTGCTGGGGAGCGGTATGTGGGATCTGGCTACCTGCGCCAATGGCGAGCCCAATGTGGTGCCTGTTGCCTTTAAGGATGTGACCCCTGATGGCAAGCTGGTTGTCGGCGATGTGTTTCTGGACACGACCCTGAAAAACCTGTCCGCCAATGGCGGCAAGATCGCCATTTCTGTCTATGATGCACAGAGTCTGGAAGGCTATCAGGTCAAGGGCGTTGCGCAGTATGTCACCGAGGGCGAAGTCGTCAAGACCTTTAAGGCGATGGTGGAGAAAATGTTTAACGGTGCTGCTACCGCCAAGGGTGCGCTCATCATCACGCCGGAGAAGGTCATCGTTACCACACCCGGTGCAGACAACAAGAAAGAGCTGTAAAACCAATGAGTGGGCGCAGAAATGTGTCCACTCATAAATTTTATAGCAACTTGTTATTGCTTATATATCCCGCTATAATATAATAGAAAAAGCAAAAGCGAGGTATGTAGCCATGTATCAGAGAAAACTGGAAAAGGACATCCGCTGCCCGCTGGAATATGGCATGGAACTGTTCGGTGGAAAATGGAACTCCCGCATCATCTGCGTGCTGGCGGCATTGGGAACGCTGCGCTACAGTGAACTGCGCCGAGAGATGGGCAATATCACTGATGCCGTTTTGGCTTCCACGCTGAAGGGGCTGATCGCCAACGGCATTGTGGAGCGGAAGTCCTACGATGAGATCCCGCCCCGGGTGGAGTATTCCCTGACGGCAAAGGGCGCATCTGTGGTGCCGATTTTACAGAGCATCTGTCAGTGGGCGGGTGTATTCTACAAGGACGAGGGAGACACACCCATGATTCAATGCCGGAAATGCGATCATCGCTGAACGAGAAAGGAGCAATCACCATGAACTACAACTTTGACGAGATTATCGACCGCCGACACACCAATGCGCTGAATACCGATGGCTTCCGTGGCTACATCTTTCACGCCGGACCGGAAAAGGTGTTTCCCTACAAGGATGAGGAGTTCGTCCGCATGTGGGTGGCCGACATGGAGTTCGGCGTGGCCCCGGAGATCCTGGACGCCCTGCGGGGCCGCATCGACCGCCGCATTTTCGGCTACACCGGCCTGTACGATGACGAGTACTACAACGCCTTTTCCAAGTGGTGCAAGGATCACTACGATTGGGGCTTCCCCCAAGAGCAGCTGTGCGTGACGCCGGGCATCATTCCCGCCCTGTACCAGCTGACGGAGACACTGTGCACCAGGGACGAAAAGGTGCTGGTGAACACCCCCGCCTACGGCTACTTTGTCCACGCGGCGGAGTACGCCGGTGTGGGCGTGCTGACCTCTCCGCTCCATAAGAAAGCCGACGGCACCTTTGAGATGGACTTCGAGGACTTTGAGAAGAAGTGTGCCGATCCCGCCTGCAAGCTGGTATTCTGGTGCAATCCCCAGAACCCCACCGGTCGCATGTGGACGGAGGAGGAGCTGCGCCGGGCCGGTGAGATCATGCGGAAGTATAATCTGTGGGTAGTGTCCGACGAGATCCACTGCGACCTGATCCGCTGCGGCCGCCGCCATATCCCCATGGCCAAGGTCATGGGCGACTATCCCAAGCTCATCACCTGCATGGCGCCCAGCAAGACCTTCAATCTGGCGGGTTTGGCCTTCTCCAACATCATCATCCGGGACAAGGCGCTCCGTGACCGCTTCAAGGATCGGGACAAGCTGTTCGGCATGGTGAACCCCATGTCCCTGACGGCGGCCAAGGCCGCCTATGAGCACGG
>CAKTQM010000077.1 GCA_934597125.1 uncultured Oscillospiraceae bacterium | reverse complement strand
TTCTTACCTCTAAACATCGTTACACCCTCCTTACTCGCCGACGACAACGCCCATGGAACGGGCGGTACCGGCGATCATGCTCATAGCGGCTTCCAGGGAAGCGGCGTTCAGATCGCGCATCTTCATTTCAGCGATCTTCTGGATGGAGGCCTTGGAGATGGTGGCGACCTTTTCCTTGTTGGGGACGCCGGAACCGGACTCGATGTTGCACTCCTTCTTGATGAGGACGGCAGCGGGGGGAGTCTTGGTGATGAAAGAGAAAGAACGGTCGGCATAGACGGTGATCACCACGGGGATAATCAGGCCCATGTCGTTCTTGGTGCGCTCGTTAAATTCCTTGGTAAAAGCGGCGATGTTGATGCCGTGCTGACCCAGAGCGGGACCAACGGGGGGTGCGGGAGTTGCTTTGCCTGCAGGAATCTGCAGCTTCACATAACCAACGACTTTCTGTGCCATTTGAAGGCACCTCCTTTAATAAAATGTGGTAGCGGCTTACCCGATGTAAGAACCGCTCTTGGCGAGACGCGGATGGTTGAGCGTCTCTCCCACTTGCGCGGGGACTGCCGCGCGTCAGGACAGAACTTCCACCTGATCGAGCTCCAGCTCCACCGGTGTTTCTCTGCCGAACATGGAGACCACCACGCGAACCTTGTTCTTCTCGGGCTCGATCTCCTCCACGATGCCGGTGAAGCTGGCAAGGGGGCCATCCGTGATCTTCACGGTTTCGCCCACGTTGTACTTCACCACGATCTCGTGCTTTTCCAGCGACATCTGGCGTACCTCCTCCTCCGTCAGGGGGATGGCCTTGTTGGCTTCGCCCACAAAGCCGGTGACGCCGCGGATGTTGCGGATGATATGCCACGTCTCATCGGTCAGCACCATTTTAATCAGCACGTAACCGGGGAACACCTTGCGCTCCACTTCCTTCATGGCGCCCGATTCGGTGACTTCCGTCACGGTCTCCATGGGGATCTCCATGCGAAGCACCATGTCCTCGCAATGGCGGTTGGTTACGGACTTTTCAATGGCGGCCTTGACCGCGTTTTCGTAGCCGGAATAGGTATGGATCACATACCACTTCGCATTGTCAGCCATAGCCCGCTCCTTACGCGAACAGACCGATCAATGTGTTGACTGCCAGAACGGCAACCGCGTCGAAGATCCAGATGAACGCGCCGACGAGCACCGAGCACAGCAGCACCGTACCGGTATTCTTCGCCGTCTCCTTGCCGGAGGGCCACACGACCTTCTTCAGCTCGCTTTTCATTTCGCGGAACCAGCGGCCGCGATCCTTGACTTTCTTTTCTTCAGCCATCGTAATTTCTCCTTCCGATTACTTCGTCTCGGTGTGGACGGTGTGCTTTCTGCAGAAGGGGCAATACTTGTTCAGCTCAAGCTTGTCAGGGGTATTCTTCTTGTTCTTCATCGTGTTGTAGTTTCTCTGCTTGCACTCGTTGCATCTGAGAGTGATTTTCACGCGCATGTAACGGCACCTCCTTATTAGATTAGGGATCCGCCTGTGGGATACCCGTTTGCCTCCCTGTTGTTGTGGCTGCTTCTTTCCCGCGCCCAAAGCGAAAAAGCGCGCAAAAAGAAAGCACCCATTCACAGGTAATGCCCACTATACCACACTTTTTTCCTGAGGTCAAGGCGTTTTTGCGGGATTTTTGCGGGTTTTTCCGGTTTTTTTAATCCTCCGCTTGCTCGGCCAGCGTCCGCACGTCGCGCAGGGGCATGTCCTGGGCGCGGGCGATGCGGGAGAGATCCTCGTACTCGTATTTGACCCGCTCCACGCCGTAGCCGCGGGAGGTCTTGCACCGCACGTCGCCGTAGGGGGTGGAGACGGTGTGCTCCCGCCGCGTCAGGGTATAGCGGCGGCACAGCCGCTGCCGCACGCCGATGGTGGTGGTGTGGCGGAACAGCAGCGCCGCCATCCGCTCTCCCTCCGCCGCGGGGCACAGAACGGTCAGCAGCGTACCGGGGCGGGATTTCTTCATGGTGAGGGGTACGGCCCACACGTCCAGCGCGCCGGCATCCAGCAGCGCCTCCATGGCGAAGGCCAGCTCCTCCGCCGTCATGTCATCCAGATTGCAGGCCAGCTCCGCCACCTGGCCGTCCTCCTCCGCCGTGTCGCCCCAGAAGGCCCGCAGGCAGTTGGCGGCTTCGAACTCCTTCGTGCCCATGCCGTAGCCGATGGCGCGGGTAGTCATCACGGGCATGGGGCCGAAGCTGGTTACAAAATGCCGCAGCAGCGCCGCGCCGGTGGGGGTACACAGCTCCGTGGGGATGGCGCCCTCGTAGCTGGGGATGCCCTGCAGCAGCCACGCCGTGGCGGGGGCGGGCACCGGCAGGATCCCGTGGGCGCACCGCACCTGTCCGCTCCCCACGCAGACGGGGGAGGCGATGATCCGCTCCGGCGCCAGACGGTGCAGCAGCAGGCACACCGCCGCCACGTCCGCCAGAGCGTCCAGGGTGCCCACCTCGTGGAAGTGGATCTCCGGCACCGGCACGCCGTGGACGTGGCTCTCCGCCTGGGCGATCAGGCCATAGACCGCCAGCACGTCCGCCTTTACCGCCTCCGGCAGGCGCAGGTGCTCCTCCACCATGTGGGTGATGCCGTGCAGCCCGGCGTGGTGGTGGTCGTGATCGTGGTGGTGCGCGTGTTCATGCTCGTGATGGTGGTCGTGCATGGTCTCGGATTCCGCCGCGCCGTGGATCATCACCGACATGTGGGTGCCGCGGACGCCGCAGCGGTACACGGTCTCGGGGCGGTACGTCACGCCGGGGATGCCGATGGCGTTCAGCGCCTCCGCCGCCGCGGCGGGATCCGGCATCAGCTCCAGCAGGGCCGCCGTCAGCATGTCGCCCGCCGCGCCCATGCCGCAGTTCAGGTATAAGGTCTTCATGGGGTCAGCTCCTCTCTTTCGCGCCCTATTATACCCAACACGGCGGCGCGGCGCAAGCCCCCTGTTGTTTCTTGCGGCGGCGGTTGCAAGGGGCGGCCTTTTGTGGTATACTGGCGGAAAATGACGGGCGCGGCGCGCCCGAATCCAACACAGGAGTTCCCGCTATGAAACACGCTTCTTTGAAAAATCTGGTGCTGTCCGCCATGTTCCTGGCGATCGGCCTTGTGCTGCCCTTCTTCATCGGCCAGATCCCCGCCGTCGGCAAGATGCTGCTGCCCATGCACATCCCCGTGCTGCTGTGCGGTCTGATCTGCGGCTGGCAGTGGGGATTGGGCGTGGGCTTTGTGCTGCCGCTGCTGCGGTCGGTGCTGTTCAGCTTTCCTGCCATGTACCCCAACGCGGTGGGCATGGCCTTTGAGCTGGCGGTGTACGGCGCGGTGATTGGCTATCTGTACGCCCGCAGCAAGTGGCAGTGCGTCAAGGCGCTGTACAAGTGCCTGATCCCCGCCATGATCGCGGGCCGCCTTGTGTGGGGCGCGGTGATGATCGTGCTGATGGGCCTGGGCGGCAGCGTGTTCACCTGGGAGCTGTTCCTGGGCGGCGCGGTGCTGAACGCCCTGCCGGGCATCGCCCTGCAGCTTATTCTGATCCCCGCCGTGATGGTGCTGCTGGATCGGACGAAGCTGGTGCCCTTTGCCAAGGCGGCGCCGGTGGCGGAAAAAGCCCTGTGACGCCGCGGGATTATCGCCGCCTGTTGGACGCCATCAGCGATCTGCTGCTGCGGCGGCAGCGGGTCATCGTGGCTATCGACGGGCGGTGCGGCTCCGGCAAGACTACGCTGGCGGCGCGGCTGCAAAAGGAGCTGGACTGCGCCGTGTACCACATGGACGACTTCTTTCCCCGCCCGGAGCAGCGGACGGCGGAACGGCTGTCCCGGCCCGGGGAGAACGTGGATCACGAGCGGTTCCTGGCGGAGGTGCTGCTGCCGCTGCGGGGCGGACAGCCTGTCACCTTCCGCCCCTATCTGTGCGCGCAGCAACGGCT
>CAKTQM010000076.1 GCA_934597125.1 uncultured Oscillospiraceae bacterium | reverse complement strand
GCCGATTACGGCATCACCGGCGACCTGTTCAAGGTCGTCCCCGAACTGATCGAGTCCATCAAGGCCGCCAAGGCTGCCAAGTAAGGTTTCGCTCAACAAGCATTAAAAAGGCTGTCCGGTTCCACCGGACAGCCTTTTTATATACCGATAAGCGGGAAAGAGGTCTGCCGCTATAAAATCAACACATACTCATAGAAAAACATCCTATTTTATCATGAAAATATCCGGTATGATATCATCATAAATGGAAAAGAGGGATATCATGACACATTTATCTCACAAGGAAAAATTATTTGATGCGAAGGCTTCGTCAGAGTTCATTGTTCGCCGCCTGCGCAGCGAAGAAATCCCGACTGCTCTGGAGCTGACATGGGAGGTTTTTCAGCAGTTTGAAGCCCCGGAGTATACGCAGGAGGGCATCGACTTTTTCCGTGCCAGCCTGCATGACACCCAGCGTATCCGGGCGCTGCGGTTTTATGGCGCATTTGACGGCGATGAACTGGTGGGTACGCTGTGTATGCGCCAGCCGCGGCACATCGGCGGCTTTTTTGTCAGGGCGGCGTATCACCGCCGGGGGATTGGCCGCGCTTTGTTCCAAGCCATGCGGCAGGACTATGAACGGCAGGAGTTCACTGTGAATTCCTCGCCCTATGCGGTGGAGGTCTATCGTCATCTGGGCTTTGTGCCTACCGATACGGAGCAGACGGTGGATGGGCTGCGCTTTACCCCCATGCGCTTTGCCGAAGGCATATAAACGGGGCAACAACAGCCCGTTTTGATGTCAGAGCCACGCATTTTCTTGACGTTGCCGCTGTTTTCCGGTATAATAGAAGCAATAAAAAAGGAGGATACTCGATGGAATATTTTGCCATGATCGGCCTGCTGTTTGTACCGGTGGTTTGTTTGCTTTGTACCGGATGGTTTTTCGTCCGCTGGAAGAATGAGCACGAGAACGAGGCCCTGGCTCAGAAAAGCCGCAAGATCTGCCGCGGCTTCCTGATCGCCACCGTGGCCGCGCTGGTGGTGTTCGGTGGACTGCATCTGATGTTCCCCATCACGCTGTAAATCAAGAGAGACATATTTGATAAAAAGCCGCCGTTTGGCGGCTTTTTTCGCGTCTTGTTGCCGTGGAAGCGGCAACCGTTTTTTGCCGGTAACCATGGGTGTAGAATCAAATCACGAGGAAGCAGAGGGACAACCCGTACCGTCCCTCTTACGGCAGAAGGAGGGCGCACATGGGAACATATGGTTACATCCGCGTGTCCAGCGTAGATCAAAACGAGGATCGGCAGCTGGTGGCGCTGCACGGCAAGGGTGTGGCGGATCGGTGCATTTATCTGGACAAGCAGTCGGGCAAGGATTTTGACCGGCCCCAGTACAAGCGGCTGGTGAGAAAGCTGAAACCCGGCGACCTGCTGTATGTGTTGAGCATCGACCGGCTGGGGCGGGACTATGGGGAGATCCAGCAGCAGTGGCGGCTGCTGACCCAGGAAAAGGGGGTGGACATCTGCGTGCTGGATATGCCGCTGTTGGACACACGGCAGGGGAAGGATCTGATGGGCACGTTCATTGCCGATCTGGTTTTGCAGATCCTGTCCTTCGTGGCCCAGTCGGAGCGGGAGAACATCCGCCGCCGACAGGAGGAGGGCATCGCCGCGGCCAAAGCCCGGGGTGTGAAATTCGGCCGCCCACCCCTGCCGCTGCCGGAGAATTTCTATGAGATCCACCGCGCCTGGCGTGCCAAGGAGCTGACCCTCCAACAAGCCGCCTCCGCCTGCGGCATGCCGGTGGGCACCTTTTACGGCAAAGCGGTAAAATTTGAAAAAGGGGGTTAAGGGGAAGTGCAGGAAATTTGGAAAGGTGTACCTTTACGAATTGCAAAGATACACCTTTCATAATACAAGTATACAGGAATTTGTTGATTTTTCAAGGGGGGAATGTGCGGTTAATTGTAGAAAATTTGCGTTTCGAATTGTACACAATACGAAATGGGGAATGAAGGCATGGTAGTAAAAGATTATTGCGGAAAATGCGGAACCTGCCGGTATTGCGAGTTAGGAACCGCAAATACAGATTGGTTTTCGACCACCTTTCAGTGCAGCAGAAACGGTTATAGCGTAAAAGCGGACGAGAAGGTTTGCAACAAATTTGAACCGGCGCTGGGCAGAACCAACGAAGATGTGGCGCGGTATGACAAATAAGGGGAGAGAGCAATGCTGCTATTTCTTTTGCTATTGGCTGTAGTGGTGGTGCTTGTTATCATGGCGGTTGTCAGTAAGTCCCAGGAAGCAACTACGGTGCAAAGCGCAAATGTGTCGCAAAAGCCCACGACGATCAATACGTCAGAGGTCAGCGAAAACTTTGCAAGATCGATGATCAACTTTTTTGACGGCTATTTGTGCTTGTGCAAAGTGCATTCGGTCGGCGCGGCTTGCGGATTTCATTCCATCGACAAGGATGATATGGGAATTCGTGTAAAAGCAGAGTGTATCATTGTGGCGATTGACGGTGAGCATGGGAATGAGGCTTTTCACGGACTGAGAGATCGGTGGATGCTCACAAAACAGCGTGAAAAGGCCACTGTAGAAGACCCGCTTGCCGGAATTCACGCAGGGGATAATTATGTCAGAGAGTATTTCGGGTGCAAAAATCTTCATTCTGTATTTCTGGAGGTGGATGAATACCAGTTTGAGGGAATACAGGCAATGATGACATTTGAGACCGTTTCTTTACGACCTTCGGCGCAAAGTGGGATGTAACCCTTCGGTACATCCAGCAGGAGCTGAAAAAGAAATGGCCGAACGCGGTGGTAAGCATTGGGGCGCAGGGTATGTCTGTAAGTCCGGAATAAGGGCAGTTTGCTCAAAAGACACAGAAAACAATTGAAAAAGAGAGGAGTTTCATATTATGTTGAATACTGAACAAGAAAAGGCTTTTCAAAAAGGGGTGGCTCTTTACAAGAGAGCTTGCGGTGAATGGGAAAATCCAAATTGTGATGCGCGTCTGAATTGTCTAACCGAAGCGCTTGAAACGCTGGGAGAATATGTGGATGAGGTGGACGATGTTTTTTACAGGGTCATCTTTGCAAATGTCATTCAAGATATTCAAGATACCGGAATAATCGAGCTGACAGATGAATGTCAAACGGAAAAAATCATGATTTACCTCAATACGCTGAAATGGTGCAACGCAACATCTTCATTTGCGGAAAATATGTTGCCATATCTCTGGTCTGTCCTGAATAAGCTTGCCCGGATACTGCTGAACGGGACAGAAGGTATTGCGCAAAATGACAATGTGGCAAGAATCTGCTACTGCAACTTAAAAAAACTTGGTTATCCATTGGCTGACATTTTTTTAGAGAATTTTGCTCAGAATCAGGCGGGCGAGTGGTTTTTTACAGGGATTCGCCCAGAGTAATAAAGCTGTTGAAGGAGCGCAGACGGCGGTATTATAAGGTTACATTATCCTGTGAAAACAAAATAAATGCGATGGAATTACAGCGAAACAATGTGGACATCATCACACGGAGAGCGGTTCCCAGTGGTGTGTAGGGGCCGACGACTCTGTCGGCCCGTATCGGAAATGCGGTTGTCATCGACGGGGCGGACAGAGTCGTCCGCCCCTACGGGATGCACCGCGGCACTGTACGAAGGGGCGTCGGGGACGCCGCCTCTTACGAAAATAAAAATGAGACTGCCTCCGCAGTCTCATTTTTTATCACAAGCAGGAGACGATCAATCCTCAAACACCGGATACCCGTCCTTCAAACTCTCGTCATAGATGGCCCGTTCGCCGCCGATGAATTTGGGGCGGACGCGGGCGGCAAGAAGGATGGCCTGGCCGATGTGGTTCTGCTGCAGGCGGACGGGGACGGCCACCTTCTTCAAGTGCATGCCGATCAGCGTGCCGCCGATATCAAGGCCCGCGTCGGCGCGGATCTCCTCCAGCGCCACTGGGTGGCGGAAGCTGTGATAGGCGGCGGTGGCAAAGGAGCTGCCGGCCTTGGGCTGAGGCATCACATTGACGATCTCACCATTGGGGACGGCCTCGTGCTCCACGATGAGGGCGCGGTTCAGGTGCTCACAGCATTGGGCGGCGATATAGACCCCCATGGGAGCAAACACGCTGTTCAGCCCCTCAAAGATGGCGTTGGCCACCTC
>CAKTQM010000075.1 GCA_934597125.1 uncultured Oscillospiraceae bacterium | reverse complement strand
ACAGGACATCAAGTGTGCTATGTTTGGCACCCCCAGTCTCCCAGTCTGGCCGAAGAAGCCTTTGCAGGTAGCATAAAAGGGGACTGCGAATATCTCCAAATGCAAGCGGCATTTCAGGCGCATCTCAGCACCCTGTATGCTGAAGATCCGCCGCTACGGGTTTCTGAGCAATCCACAAAAGAAGACACGGTTGAAGCTGGCGCAGCGGTTGACGCGAACAAAAGCACCCATGTTCTCCGACGGCAAGCTGTCCGCACGGGAACTCATGCTGAGAGTCACCGGCATTGACATTTGCCGCTGCCGTCAATGCGGCGGAAACCTGACCTCTTATAATATCCGCGCTTCCCCGAAGGGCTATAATCCAATCCAATCCACCTCTCACTCTGCCCCGCAAAACGACCGGTTCTTTCCGGTGGGCAGGGGGATTTTGCGCGCATCTGGATCGCTCACGACATACAGGGAGTCGACACAACACCATTTTCCGGAAGCATCTTGTCTATTTGAAGGTTTCTGCGATGGTACAAATTCCATAGCCAGCCGCACCGCCGGATGCGGTTTCGTGCATCCGGCATTTTGCAAAAAACTATTCAATTTACGAAGGGTATCGCTCCATCTGGCTGAGTCTATTATGCCCAGGAGGGACACAAAAATGCCACAGGTCAACGGTGATAACCTGCTGCATCAGCAGATCGACAAACGCACCCGCGAGGCACTGCAGGCGCAGGACGAGGCTTTTGCGATAGAATATGAAACCGCCAGCGACGCCGACCTTATCGACTATGTGCGGCACTGCGTTGACGCTTCCTACACACCCGCCCCCTGCGAGGTCATAGGCGGCGCGTTTATTGCCCAGCGCTTTGGCAACTGGTTTGCCGCCCTGAAAGCCGCAGGGCTGCCCTCGCAGTATAAGCCGCCTCGCGAGAACGGCTACCCCCGCTTCCATGAGGAGTACGCGCGTCAGGAGGCACAGCTCATGCAGGAGCGCAGGGAAAAGCGGCAGGCCAAGGCAGATCTCGTCGCCCAGCGCAAGTCACGTGACAAGGCCCGCGCCGCCGCCAACGCCGCGAAGGCTGCGGAAAAGGAAATGTAAGTATCGCCCCAACGCCGCTGTCAATAGCTTTTTCAGATTTGAGTTGATAGAAAAATCCGCCGTGTTTTTGTCGTTTTGCCAATTTCATTTTACCACATCCCGTGGTATAGTAACACTCGTGTGAATACTATAGGAGGGATATCAAATGGAACTGGACTTTTCGGTATCGAATGAGTGGCAGGGTCTTTCTGACCAAGAAAAGCAGCAGCATCTTTTTGATAAGCAGAAGGGTGTACTGGATGCTTTTCTTGAGCGCCGAGTCATCTCAAAAGAGCAATATGACCTAAGCCTCCACACCCTCATGGATAACATGGCGATACACATCGCAGTGTAATAGGAACCCGCCCTGCAATCGCAGAGCGGGTTCTTTTTGCCTTATTGGGGACGAAAATGTTCGTCGATCTGCTTTGTAGTCAGCTTGATAGGGTCTAACACCAGCACAGACTTATGGGCTATATCCACGGCATAGGCCAAGGCCCTATCCTCGGCATCGCCCACGGCTGGACTCTCCAGATCATAGACATCCAGCACCACATCCGCAAGGGCGATGATCTTCTTGTAGGCACGGAGCTGCGCGTCCGCCGCACCGACCTCGCACACAGCGGACATACAGGTGCAGTTGATGAGCGTATCCAACAAGACGCTTTACATCGCCATGAACTTCCAGAGTGCGGCGGATGAGGCGAATGCCGCGTTGACACATGATCTGGTCAGCCGCCTTGTGCCGCTGGAGCAGGAGATCAACCGTCTGGAGCACTATGTGGCACTTCTGGAGCCGCGGCAGGCTGAGGTTATTCGGCTCGCCTATTTTGAGGGTCACACATGGCATCAGATCAGCGCTAAGACACAGATCACAACAAGAACGCTGTATAAAATCCGCAATCAGGCGGTCGAAGAACTGGCGGAAATGTATGCGCTGACTGCCGATTTGCAGAGGTAGAGTCTCGGTGTTCCCATCTTTTTCTCAAAGGCTTCACCTATTGTTCACCAAGTCTTACCTTGAAAGGGCATCTTGAAGCTGGTATTCTTTAGAATACAGAATCATAGACAACGCTTCCCGGCATCACGCTGGGAGGCGTTGCTCTTTTATCAGCTTTTTCATAAAACACCGAGATCTGGCAATACTACCGATAACGCCATTAGAAAAGAGGAAACTTCATGGAAGCCAACCGTCCGGACACCAGCCACACTCCCTATACAGCACCAAGGGACATCGCCTGTGTGAGTATCGACACCTCTGCTTCCTGCGCCGAACGCATCAAGCAGTATGTGGAGCAGGTAGGCGACCCGTATTGCTATACGGACAGCGGCATTGTGGTAAAGCTTGCGTATTCCAATACAGATGTGAGCCTGCAAGACCGCCTGCGGGCCTATGCGTGCAGCCTGTCCTGATCCTCCAAAGTTTCCCTGTTGACAAAAGCAAAGCGGGAAAGCATAATAGACCCGTCAGTGAAAATAATGTTGCCGCCCGGCAATGACAGCCAGAAACCGCTTTCCTGAATTTTTAGGAGGTACGTTTTATGGCTGCATTTTTTTGCCCGCAAACCGAAGATCTCTCTGGACAGCATTGGTATGGCATTTCCTATCTCCGCCTGTCAAAGCTGGGCAAGCGCTATGAGAGCGAGAGCATCGACAACCAGCGGAAGCTGATTCACGAGTTTGTGCAGCGGCACCCGGAGATCACGCTGGTGGGGGAGCAGGTGGACGATGGTTACACCGGCACCAACTATGATCGACCGGGCTTTCGCGGCGTCATGGACGCCATCCGTGAAAAGAAGGCGAACTGCGTCATTGTAAAAGACCTGTCCCGTCTTGGCCGTGAATATATCGAGACCGGCAAGTATCTGGAAACCGTTTTCCCGGATATGGGCATCCGGTTCATCTCTGTCAATGACGATCTGGACAGTGAACACACGCCGCTGTGCGATGATATTTCCATCCCCATCAAGAACATCATGAACGAGGCGTACTGCCGCAGCCTTTCCCAGAAGCTGCGGGCGCAGTTTCGTGTCCAGCGCAAGGCGGGAGAATTTCTCGGCGCCTTTGCCTGTTACGGTTATCTGAAAGACCCTACCGACAAGCATAAGCTCATTATTGACGAATATGCCGCTATGGTGGTTCGCACCATCTTTCAACTGAAAATGGAGGGCTACAGCCAGCAGGCCATCGCCAACTATCTCTCCTCGGAGGGCGTTCTGCCGCCGGCGGCATATAAACAGCAACAGGGGCTGAAATATCAGTCCGGTTTTCAGGCGGCCGGTAATAATATCGCATGGTCGCCCGTCGCGGTACGGGCCATTCTGGAAAATCCCATCTATATCGGGACGCTGGTACAGGGCAAACGCGGAACACCCAACTATAAGATCAAGCAAATGAAGCTGCGCAGCAAAGAGGATTGGTGCGTTGTAGAGAAGAACCACGCACCCATTATCAGCGAGGAGCTTTTCACTTCGGTACAGCACCTGCTGTCACTGGATACCCGCACACCCCCTTCCGAGGAGGTAGTGCAGCCCTTGGCCGGAATGCTGTTCTGCGCCGATTGCGGCCGCGCCATGTGCAGGCGCAGCGTAAAGCGCGGCAACCGCACGTTTTACTACTACGTCTGCTCCACCCACAAGCGCTCCAAGTTATGCAGCAGCCACTCCATTTCGCAGACTGCTTTAGAGGATGTGGTGCTGCGGGCCATCCAGAAGCAAATCGAGATGGTGGTCGATATTGACCAGTTGATCCACGAGATCGGTCAAAAGAGCATCCAAGCCGCCAAGCACCGGCAGTTGGATATGACCATTGAGGAAAAGGAAAAGCAGATCACCGAGCAGAAGGAATACCGTATGCGCTTGCTGGAGGCTTTTCACGATGACCTGATCTCCCGCACGGAGTATGACATGATGCGGCAGCGCTATACACAGCGGATCGACACATTGCAGGCATCCCTCGCCAGCCTGCACGAGCGGCGGCAAGCCTTGGAGGAAGGTGCGGCAGACACCCGGAACTGGGTCGCCGAATATACCAAATTCAGGGAAATTGACAAGCTTACCCGTGAAATGGTGGCCGGATTGATCCGCAGGATCACGGTATCCGAGGGCAAGCAGATCACGATACAGTTCAACTACGCCGACGAGCTGGCGTCTTACCAGCAGATGATCGCAGCAGCGGCGAAGGAGGTGGGGTAAGCATGGCACGAAAAAGCAAATATCTGTCGGCCCCGCCTGTGTCTGAGGTTTCTGCTCACTATCTGGCCGGACAGTATGGCCGGTTATCTGTGGAGGACGGCGACGACACCGAGAGCAATTCCATCGGCAATCAGGCGAAAATCGCTGATGCTTTCCTTGCGGAGT
This sequence comes from uncultured Oscillospiraceae bacterium, assembly GCA_934597125.1. Taxonomy (GTDB): domain Bacteria; phylum Bacillota; class Clostridia; order Oscillospirales; family Oscillospiraceae; genus Vescimonas. The sequence goes on along the minus strand of CAKTQM010000075.1, from coordinate 61 downwards.
ACCCCGATATCCAAATTGTCGAGCGGTACGCTGACAACGGCTATACCGGTATGAACTACAA
>CAKTQM010000074.1 GCA_934597125.1 uncultured Oscillospiraceae bacterium | reverse complement strand
TTAAACTCCGCCGCGGCTTCCTTGGCGATGCCGCGGATCAGACCGATATTTTTATGGTACAGCTTTTCCAGCGCGGCATCATCGCCGTCATAATATTGGCGAACCAGTTGCTCGTTGGTCATGCTTGCTCACCCGCCTTTTCCTTCGGCGGACGGCCCCTCGGATTGGCCGTTCTGGTGATCCCGCAGCGCTGGTAAACGCGCTCAGAGGCAATACGTTGCTCGAAAGCCTCCACGGAGATATTCGCGTCGCGCAGGGCATCATAGAGCAGATCCCGCACATAGTCCTTGGCTTTTCTTGCGTCCTCCTGTGAGATCGCACCCCGCTGCATATCCTTTGTGATGCGGGCAAAGGCGGTCACCTTGACTTTGACCTTGGGAATGTCCTTCGCCAGTTCCTTCTGCACCTCCACCGTGCCGAACTGCCGGCAGGTGTAGCCGGGCGCGTGGGGACACGCCCCTTCGCAGTATAACGCGTGGACGCCGCTCTTGAGTAGGAAATACCGTCCGCAGATGATGCAGCGGCGAATGTTGTGTCCGCTGTTCAGCGCCAGCATATAATCCGCTTTCATCAGCGCCTGCAAGCTGCCGGTCACATGCTCCTGACAGATGGCGACAGTGCCGTCCGGCAGTGGCCGCGGTACATAGGAAAGCTCGTAGGCATCGTGGGTCGTATAGCAGTCGCCGTTGTTGCGGATGGGATTGACGATGAGCTTTTCCGCAATGCGCTCATCATTGTAGAAGCCGTAGAGAGACTTCGCGTACTCCTCCGGGCTGTTATGCTTCAGCTTGGACAGACTGAACCGGATGAAATTCCGAATAGTGCCGTTGAAGGCGCGGATGTCGTGAAGATATGTTTCATAACGGCGGATGTGCTTTTTGTAATCACGCCATGCGTCTTTGGTAGGGCCGATGGCGCGGAGCATTTCGTAATAAAAGGCGTCGCCCTTTTCTAAAGCTGCTTCGCTCGGACAGAACAGGTCAAGCGGAGCATCCTTGACCGTTTCGCCGCGCTCTGAGATTTCATTCGCCACGCGCTCAAACTGTCTTTTTTGCGCTTCCGCTGTCGGAGCTCGATCCTCTGTGGGAAATACGCTGAATTGCTTCGTGATCTCCCGTATGGCAGAGAAGAAAGCGTCCTCGTCTTCGTCCAGCAGCAGGCGGAACACCTGATACCGGCGAAGCTTCTGGCAGAGCGCATCCATCTTCTCATTCAGCTTCCACCAAAGTGCTACATCCCACTTCCGCTCATATTCTCTCGCAAGGTCGGTGATCTGTGTCATACGCTTTTTCAGACGCATGTATTCGTCCGGAGATAGATTCAACAGATCGGCGGTCAGCATACCGGCGGTGAACTGCTGGCCGTTCAGCTCCAAGGTGCTGCCATAGGTGTAGAAAATGACGCTGCCTCCCATGTGTATCCTCCCTCGCGAAAATTGTCCTACCTGATTTTTAATTTGTCCGCTTCTTTTCTCAGCATAGCATGAATTCCTCCACAATACAAGCAGAGGGAAGAAACCACGTGCCGTCCCGTGGTACCCCCTCTGCTTTTTCGCTCTCATCGTTCCGATGGGAGCAATATTTTTTAAGGAGGAACAAAAATTGAAAAAAGAAAACCGATTGCTGACCATCGACGGTGAAACGTTAATGAGTCAGCCGCTCACGCCGCTGAACTTCGTAGTGGATACGTTGCTGTCCCAGGGCCTGCACATCCTCGCAGGCTCTCCCAAGGTGGGAAAGTCATGGCTGGCGCTGTGGCTGGCCGTCACGGTGGCGAAGGGCGAAGCCGTCTGGGGCATGGGCGTGAAGCAGGGCACCACGCTCTACCTCTGCTTGGAGGACTCCACCCTCCGCATCCAGAACCGCCTGTTCGAGATCACGGAGGACGCCCCCGCCAGCGTCCACTTCACCACCAACAGCGACACCCTTGGCAAGGGGCTGGAGGAACAGCTCTGCGCGTTCCTCTCTGAGCACCCCGACACGGTGCTGATCATCATCGACACGCTGCAAATGATCCGCGGCGCCGGTTATGACAACACCTACGCAAATGACTATCGCGACCTCTCCGTGCTGAAGCACATTGCGGACACTCATGGCATCGCCATTCTGCTGATCCATCATCTGCGGAAGGAGCTTGCCGACGATGTGTTCAGCCGCATCTCCGGCACAACGGCCATCAGCGGCGCGGTGGATTCCAGCTTTACGCTGGTGGAGGACAAGCGCGGCAGCGGCAAGGCGACGCTCTCCTGCATCGGGCGCGACATCGAGTACCGGGAGCTGACGCTGGAGCGCAACGCGGAAAATGTGTGGGAGCTGGTGTCGGACAGCCGGACGCAGCCGGAGCTGCTGGGCGGCCGGATCGTCATTCTTCTCTCTGAGTTGATGCGTGACCGCGCGGAATTTATCGGCACTCCCACGGAGCTGTCCGCGCAGATCGACCCTGCGGGCAGCGAGGGCATCACGCCGAAAAAGGTATCCCGTCTGATCCTGCAAAGCGTTGCCGCACTAAGCAAAATCGGTATTTCCGCCGTGGTGCGCCGCAGCAACGGAAAGCGGCTCATCGAGCTGCGCCGTGCCGAAAGTGACAATGCACAGGGTACCCAAGCTGTCGACCCTATCGACCCTGCCGATGTCTCGGGCGGTGAAAGCACCCCGTGTTTTGCCCTGTGAGCCGCTGTGTGCGCGGTTCGGGGCCGGGGTGGCGTGTGTACCCGCCAAGAGCTGTTTACCGCACACGGCGCGGGACGCGGGAATCGTCGCCCACTCAGGTGGCGGCGACGGCAAGCAGAGCGTCCGTCCGACAAAGTCGGACGGACGGCGGAAGTTTTGCGGGGCGCTGCCCCGCACCCGGTAAAAGGAGGATACTATGAAACAGAAAAAAGATATCAGGATCACTCTGCGGCTAACGCAGGAACAGTACCAGAGCATTTCGGAAAAGGCGGATGCCGCGCAGATGACTATAGGGGCTTATGTCCGCGCCGCCGCGCTGCGGCACAAGGTCGTGACAGTGGACGGACTGCAGGAATGAATACACTCGCGAACTCAAAGGCGTTGGACGCAGCCTCAATCAGCTGGCCATTCTGGCCCACGAGGGCTGCATCTCGACGGTCAACTTGGACAGCACCTGTGCCGCACTGGAGAAGAACTATATTGGCCTGTGTACGCTTGCGGGCCGGGAGCAGCGCTGATGGCAACGGTGACATTTATTAAATACGCAAAGCAGTCTGCCGGTGCGCTGGGCGGTGTTGCCGCATATGTTGCACAGGCGAATAAGACGATGCAGGAGAATGGACAGCAGCTGGTCAGTGGACAGAACTGTACCCCGCCGCTTGCTGTGCGGGAATTTCTCACCACCCGCGCCATACACCGCAAAGAAAGTCCTGTCTGGTTTTATCACTATGTGCAGTCCTTCGCTCCAAGCGAACGGGTCACCGGTGAACTGGCACACGAGATTGCAAAGTTGTTCGCGGCGAAGGCCTGGCCGGAGAGCGAGGTGCTCATCGCCACCCACATCGACCGCGAGCACATCCACTCGCATTTTATTATCAATAGCGTCTGCTACAGCAGCGGCAAAATGCTTCGACAGGGGCCGGGGACGCTGGCAAGGCTGCGCCCTATCTCAGATGAGCTTTGCGTGGCGCATGGATTGTCTGTCCTTCCAAGACAGGAAACAAAGACGCAAGGACTTGGGGCAAGAGAGTATCGCTCCGCCACCAAAGGTGAGAGCTGGAAGTTCCGGCTCATGAACACCATCGACGAGTGCATGAAATATGCCGCCGGCAAGGACACCTTCGTTTCGCTGATGGAGTCCGAGGGCTACGCCGTCCGCTGGGAGGGCACCCGCAAATACATCACCTACACCACGCCGGACGGCATGAGGTGTCGTGACAACAAACTACACGAGGAAAAGTATTGCAAGGAGGCCATGGAGCATGAATTCAGAATCCGAGCAGAGATTGTCTCTGCAAGAACTCAAGCAGCGAAACCTCCAGCAGACAGCGATGCCGGTGCAGACACCATCTCACGAAGCGTGTCCCTCGAAAACGGACTGGGAGCAAATGATGAACGATCTGGATGCACTGTGGTATCATGCGAATCGGCAGACAGATATGTTGGAGCGCATCAACAGGCAGATGTCGCAGCTTCCCACGCGGACGCAGCTGGACGATCTGCTGAAAGCGGTGCGGCATCTGGAGCAGATGACCGAACAGGATGGGAAGCCGAAAGAGAATTCTTTTTCTCTGCACAGAATCAGACTTCCCAGACTGCATCTGCCACACGTCAGTATTCCGGCATTGATCTCTCTGTTAATGGCGGCGGCAGCACTGCTTCTGCTCTGGTGGGGCTTGGGCACCGCTTGGAACAGCTCCAGCCTGCTGAGCCTGTGATTCCTGCGAGGCACTACACCGACAGAAAGGTACTGCAAAAAGAACGTGAAAAGAAGATCGCCCTCGGTCACAAAGCGGATGACCACGAGGACGAGGTGAGCTATGACTGGCAGCAGACCATGTGAGGTCTGCTATTTTTATTGCTCGAATTGATTTTGGGAGAAAGGAGCGCTATGGGTAGAAAGAGAAAGGAAGCCAATATCGCAAGCGTCATGTATTCCTATGTGGGAACGGACGATCAGTTTGATGATTTTCTGAAAATGATGATCCACGACTATCTGTCTGTGGATCATCCATATACAAATCA
>CAKTQM010000073.1 GCA_934597125.1 uncultured Oscillospiraceae bacterium | reverse complement strand
AGGACGATGATGCCCTTGCTGGGGTCAAAGCCGTCCATCTCCGCCAGAAGCTGGTTCAGGGTCTGCTCCCGCTCGTCATTGCCGCCGCCGAAGCGGCTGTCGCGGGTTTTGCCGATGGCGTCGATCTCGTCGATGAAGATGATGCAGGGGGCCACCTTGGCGGCTTCCTTAAACAGATCACGGACACGGCTGGCACCTACGCCCACGAACATCTCCACAAAGCCGGAGCCGGAAATGGAAAAGAAGGGAACGCCCGCCTCGCCGGCCACGGCCTTGGCCAGCAGGGTCTTGCCGGTGCCGGGGGAGCCCACCAGCAGCGCGCCCTTGGGCAGCTTGGCACCGATGGCGGTGTATTTGCCGGGGTTGTGGAGGAAGTCGATGATCTCCTCCAGAGACTCCTTGGCCTCGTCCTGGCCGGCCACGTCCTTGAAGGTGACGCCGGTGGATTTTTCCATGTACACCTTGGCGTTGGACTTGCCCACGTTGCCCAGACCGCCGAAACCGCCGCCGCCGGATTTGCTGAGGATGCGCATGACCAGCATGAACAGGCCCAGCATGATGATGATAGGCAGCACATAACTGGCCATGAAGGCCAGCACGGGGTTGAGCTGGGCCTCATAATAGCCGGTGTAGGTGACGTTGTGCTCCTTCAGCAGGGGCAGAAGGTCACTGTTGGTGAGGTAGGCGGTATACAGCGTCAGCTTGGAATCCTTGGACTGGGTATAACTCTTGGGCGTCTGGGTGCTGTTTTCCTTGGGCTCCTCGGTGTAGGTATAGCCGTCCACGGGGGTGATGTAGATGGTTTTATCCTTGAAGAGGATCTCGTCCACCTGGTTTTTCTCGATCATCTCCACCATCTGGCTGTATTTGATCTCGTGACTGGTGGTTTTATTGGCGGCATTATTGGAATAGGCGCTGATGTAGTTCATGGCAACTGTCAGCACCACGGCCCAGGCCACCAGCGTCAGGATCCCGCGCAGGCGGTTGTTGTTCCGGTTATTCTTGTTGTTGCGGTTATTGTTGTTATCTGCCATAAAGCCCTCCTTGAAAGAGTGGACAGTTCCGAAGTATACATGCCAGTATACCACAAAGGGCGGAGAGTCACAAGCAGCACATTGGCGGATTTTCTGTAAAATTTCTATGAATCGGACTTTATCTTATAGAGGGGGTATGGTATAATATATCCTGTATTGGTATCAACAAAGGAAGGATCAACTGCTTATGAAAGAACAGACGACCGCGCCCAAGCGCCGCCCTGTGGCGGAGGCGGAGGCTGACGGAATGATCGAGGGACGCAACGCCGTGATCGAGGCGCTGCGCTCCGGAACGGCTATTGACAAGATCTATCTGGCTAAGGGTGAGACGGACAAAACGCTGGGGCACATCGCCTCCAAGGCGCGGGACGCGGGTATTGTGGTGGTGGAGGCCGACCGGCGGAAGCTGGACGCCATGTCCCGCACCCATGCCCATCAGGGCGTCATCGCCCTGGCCGCCGTGCGGGAATACGTAACGGTGGAGAGTATTCTGGAGCGGGCGGCGGAGAAGGGCGAGGCGCCGCTGTTAGTGGTGTGCGACGAGATCTCCGACCCCCACAATCTGGGGGCCATCCTGCGTACCGCCGAGTGCGCGGGGGCTCACGGCGTCATCATTCCCAAACGCCGCAGCGCGGGGCTGACGGCCATTGTGGCTAAGACCTCCGCGGGCGCTGTCAGCTATATGCCGGTGGCGCGGGTTGCCAACATCCCGTCGCTGCTGAAGGAACTGAAAAAGCAGGGGGTGTGGGTGTTCGGCACGGCTGCGGACGGCAACACCACGTTGTATAACGCCGATCTGAAGGGGCCGGCAGCCATCGTCATCGGTTCGGAGGGTGACGGCATGACCCGTCTGGCGGCGGAAAACTGCGACTTTTTGGTGCGTATTCCCATGAAGGGGCAGATATCCTCCCTGAACGCCTCCGCGGCGGCGGCGATCCTGCTGTACGAAGCGGTGCGGCAAAGAAGCTGAGAGAGACGGACAGATAATGAGCAGGCAAGACGAGCAGAACGTGAATACCGCTCCGGAGACGGAGGCGTACTCGCTGGAGGACATCCTGGCCGAATACGGCAAGGGTGGGCGTCAGCCTGCGCAGAATGAGGGGACGGCCGCGCCCGCGGCGGAACCTGTACCGGATCCGGAGACGGAACCGGCGCAGGAGCCGGAGAAGGAGGAGGCACCGGAGGAGATCACCACGGCGCCGCCCCGCAAGGCGAAGAAGCGCCGCAAAAAGGAAAAGAAGGGTGACACGGCGGAGTACCCCGTGATCCGGCAGAAAGCGGAGGAGAAGCCCTATACGCCGCCCGTGCCGGAACCGGAGGAGGAGCTGCCGCCGGATCGGGTGTCGTTGAAGCATTTGATGTACGACACAGTGGATGCGGTACTGGCGGAGAATGACGACGGTATTTTGGAGGAGCCGCCTACCTTAGTGGAGCGGCTGCAGGGTCTGCTGAAAGGACGCCGCAGGCGTACCCGCCGGCAGGACACCGAGCAGTTTTGGGCGGAAACGGAGCGTCCCGCGCCGGAGCCGGAGCCGGAACCTGAGCCCGACAGCGACGAGGTGTTCCGGGCGGAAAAGCGGCGGGTGAAGCATCTGCGGCGTGCCCTGACGATCCTGACGGTGCCGGTGGCGCTGCTGGTGATACTGGCGGCGCTGGACGCGCTGGGCTATATGCCCGCGGTGTGGCGGGAGAGCGTGATGCTGCGCACCCGTGTACCGGTGGGCGGGATGATGATAGCGGCCTTCCTGTCGGGAGACGTGTGGAAGTACGCCCTTGATGAATTGAAGCGGGGCCATGTGACCAGCGCCTTCGGCGCGCTGCTGCTGACGTTTGTGGTGCTGATCGGATGTGTAGCCACCTCGGTCGGCGGCGAGATGGTGCAGGTGCCCTTTGCCGCCACCACGGCGGTGCTGCTGTGGATGGAGCAATGGGGACTGCTGCTGCGGGCCCAGGCGCGGCGGGAGGCGTTCCAGCTGGTGAATGTGGGCGGCGAGCCGCCCTATGTGGCCAGCCTGATCCCCATGGGTGTATGCAAGCAGAAGGGGCGGCTGGCGGGATTTTTCCGCATGACGGACAAGCCGGATCCCGCCTGCCGTGCCCAGTGGGTCATGACGCCGCTGCTGCTGTGCGCCGCCACGGCGCTGTCCCTGGCGGTGTGCCTGTCGGGGCAGGGGATGGAGCGGTTCTTGTGGATCTGGTCGGCCCATCTGACGGTGGCGCTGCCCCTGTCGCTGCCGCTGACGGCGGCGCTGCCTATGCAGCGGCTGCAGCATCGGCTGACCCGGGGCGGCAGCGCGCTGGCGGGCTATGCCGGTACAGCGGCGCTGCGCCGCAGCCGCCAGCTTTTGATGACGGAAAATGATCTGTTCCCCACCGGCACGGTGGCTTTCAACGGCTATAAGGTCTATGGTGAGGAGCGGGTGAAGATGCTGTCCTATGCCGCCGGAATGGCACAGGCGGCCCACAGTCAGCTTGCACCGCTGTTCCGGCAGCAGCTGGCGGCGGAGGGCGGCTTCTCCGCGGGCGTGGAGGATCTGCGCTTCTGCGAGGAGGGCGGCGTGATCGGCATGATCCGCGGCGAGACGGTGGCTATGGGCAGCGCGTATTTCATGCGCAAGCAGAAGGTGACGCTGCCCCACGATCTGAAATTGCAGACCGGCGTGTTTCTGGCGATCGACGGCGTGCTGGGGGCGATCTTCGTCATCAAATACCAGCCGTCCCGCAATGTGGACTGGGCGTTGCGGGCGCTGCGGCGTTCCGGACTGCGGCCAGTATTGGCGGTGCGCAGCGGCAACGTGACGCCGGGACTTTTGAAGCGGAAATTCGGCGTGGACTGCAAGCCGGTGTATCCCAATGTGTCGGCGCGGCTGGCGCTGTCGGACGCCATGGAGCAGCAGGGGGACAAACCTAACGCCGTGATCTATCGGGAGGGCTTGATGCCGCTGGTGGAAACGGTGGTGGGTTCGCGGCGGCTGCGCAGCGCTGTTCGGACAGGCACGGGACTGTGCTATCTGGGTGCGGTGGTGGGACTGCTGCTGACCCGCTATCTGACCGTTGCGGGCAGCTTCGGTACGCTGTCACCGCTGTATATGCTGGGCTTCCTGGCGCTGTGGCTGCTGCCGACGCTGCTGCTGAGCGGACTGGTGAAGCATTATTGATCGGATAGGATAGGCGCTTCGCACCGGCATATGCCGGCGCGGGGCGCTTTCTTTTTGAAAGCCGGCAGCGTGGCGCGTGAGGCGCTTATTTTCGACAATGGGCGACCTGAACAGAAAATGAGGCGTAGGATTGTGAAAGTTGACGAAATCTCCCTTGGGCAACGGGATTTTTCACACAAATATTAAAAATAATGGTTGTCAGACTTGCAAAAGTGAGCTATAATCGTCATGTTGAGCGTATTGCGCGCGGCAGCGCCCGTGCGCTGGATCAAATTGAAGGGAGATACATCCATTATGACTGCAAACGACATTCGCAATATCGCCCTGCTGGGCCACGGCGGCTCCGGCAAGACCTCTCTGGTGGAGCAGATGCTCTTTATGACCAAGGGGATCGACCGTCTGGGCAAGACGGCGGACGGCAACACCACCTGTGACTACGACGCCGAGGAGATCAAGCGCCAGATCTCGATTTCTCTGGCGTTTGCTCCCGTCATGTATAAGGGCAAGAAGATCAACGTGATGGACGCCCCCGGCAACTTCGACTTCGCCGGTGAGGCTGTGTGCGCC
>CAKTQM010000072.1 GCA_934597125.1 uncultured Oscillospiraceae bacterium | reverse complement strand
GCATCCCTTGCGGTCTGAACACTCTCTTTGTAGGCAGCATCTTTCTTGATGTAGAGTTCTTTCATCTCCTCATGGAAGATGGCGTTCGTCATCTTGGAGCGCATGGCAGCGATACCCTCCCGCGTGAGATACCCCTTCTTCGGTTTCGCTGACCACACCATCATATGCACATGGGGATGATGCCCTTCGTCGTGGTACGCCGCATACCAGCGGAAATCATCTGTCTGGATACGCATGGCTTCCGCAATAGCGGCGCTCTCCTGCTTCAGCAGATTCCGCCACGCGGCGGCCTTGTTGTATCCCAAGCGCTCCGCGTCCTCACGCCGCAGAGAGAAGATGAACGTCCACACCTTTCCGTTGTGAGCTTCCAGCTCGGCCTTCGCCGCCTTGAGAGCGGTGACATCTGCCTCGCCGAACAGGCCATGGCCGCCGTGCTTTTCGGCACGGGGACGCTGGGCGATGTAGGACATATAGCCGCTCTCGGATTCCACTTCGTGCAGATGTGTATCCAGCGCCACGGCGATAAATGCGGATGCTGTACCGCGATTGGGCGTCTGTAGGTAGTCACTGTACTCGAATAGCTCCTTTGCGTCCAGGAAGTCCTTCAGCAGTCTTTTGATGAACTGCTCCTGCTTTTTGGTCACAGGCTCGGTGCTTTGGATGATCTCCACACCGTCTCGCGTGGCGACATACTCCATATATCCCGATGCCTTGCCGTTCTTGATGTAGCCGCTTTTTTGTATCAACCGCGCCATGCGTTACTCCTCCTGATGGAACAGCAGCACATCCTTGAAGGAGATGCTGCCGTGGGTGGACGCCACCTCACGGACACTGCTGCCGCGCATCTTGCTGTACTCATCGCGGGTCATATCCACGTCGCCGCCCAGCAGATGGTTGGTCATATTGTGTTCTACCACCAGCTTGAACAGCAGCCTGCCCAGCCGATCACCGAACACACCCAGCGTTCCCTCCAGCACCTCCTGCATCGCATGAGGCAGGTACGCACCTGTCCGCTCGGCGTGCAGGCGGCTGCAATAGTACCGCAGGGACTTCTCTACGAACTCGTTGCGAGTGGGACAATTATCCAGCTTATAGAGCGCATCCACCTCCTGCCAGACATCGTCCGGCAGCCAGACCGAATGCCTCCGTTTTTCCTCCACGGGTCACACCTCCTCTCTGTGCCGCTGCGCGTCCCGAAAGCCTTGTAAACACGGGGCTGACGGGCATTTTTGCAAAGAATAGCGCCAAAACATATCCGGGGTCTGAGAATCAGCGCCATTTTCAAAACGCCGCAAACCCTTGTGGCAGTCCGCACTGCGGGCTGCCGTGAATGGCATTGGCGCAGAAAAGCGCCAATGCTTTTCTCCTGCTCCGCTTTCGGCGCACCGAAAAGCGGGCCGAAAGGCCTCCAAATCTCCGGGGCCGCTATCCTTACCCTCCCGCGTTCCTGCGAGGCCACAAACCGGCCCACAAGGGCAAACACGGGGCTACATCTGCATCTGCGGCGTCGGCTCCGGCTCCTCTTGAAGCTGCCGGGCAAAATCGTGCAGGCTCATGCCGTTTTGCTGCTGGCAGAACTCCTCCATCTTCCGGGACAGCACCTCCTGCTCGGCGGCGTTCAGGTGATAGCTCCAATTCTCCTCTGTGCCATCTCCCTTGCAGAGGTTCAGCTCCAATGTGTCGCAGGGTTTGTCCTGCGCGATGTCGTAGTTGGCGTAGATATTCAGCCAGTCATCGTTCTCATCTGTACACACGAATGTGCCGAAGGCGGCATCCACATCGAAGTCAGCCTGCACATAAAAGTTGAGCTTGCCGTTCTCCATTATGATCTCATCGCTGAACGAAAAATTCTGCGCGGTGAGATGCCCCAGCGATGTGAGCTCCCTACCATCCAGCAGCTCCAGCAGTTTGCGGAGCTGTTCCTCCGTCGTTGCGAAGCGCGGACTTGTGGCCTGATGGATGGACGGGATCACATCTCGCATCGCCCATGTTGTCCAACCGTTCATAATGTGAACAGCCGAAAACTCCCGCTTGTCAAAATCCAAGTCGAACACACCGGTGACTTTTCCGGTGTCCTCCATGCGGAGACGTAACAGGCTCTGATACTCCTCCGGTGTGATAGGCTGCGCCTGTGAATACAGAGAGACAAATTTACCGGCGCTGTGGTCTGTACTTGTGCAGTATCTGCGGAGCGTCTGTGCAGCATCCAGCAGTTCCTCACCGGGCGTCACGCGGAAGTAATGTTCCTCGCCACCCTCCACAATGTGGTACGCGGAATAGGTACGCGCCGCCTTCGCTTCTTCCCGCGCCATACGATCTTCCTCCCAGATCTCTCGGCTGGTACGTGCATATTCACGCTCCGGAAGTTGGTTGCACAGTTCATCCAGCACATTTTCCAGACGCTCCTGTATGGTCTCGTCCTTCAGGTGTTGCTCGATGGCTTCTTTCCACCTGCGGTCAAGCCATACGATGATTTCTTCATGCTGTGCCATAGTCATCCCTCCTCACATTGTCAGGTCTTGCTGATTCTCTTGCAGATCTTCGCAGAGCCGGAAGACCGTGTGTCTGAACTCGTCGTCACGATCCACATCCTGCTCCGTCTGCCACGCATCCCGCACACACGTCAGGGGATATCCGTCAGCAAGCAACAGGAGCATCTGGTATCGTTCCAGGTTGGCGGTAAGAAGCGCATTGTAACAATAGCGGGTCGCCTCGATCTCTCCGGCATTGGCAATAAGCTCACTCTGCGTCATGCGGTAGAGGGATTCGATATACGCCTTTTGTTCCTGTTCAATGCGTTGGAAAAGAGCGTCCCGAAACTCTGCATTGGTCTGTACCGGCTCGCCCTGTGTAAGTCCTTCCGCAAGAAACCGCGGCACATCGATGACCTCTGCATTTCGGAAAGCGAGGTCACCGCGATAGCCGATTTTCAGCGCAGAGAACTCATGCGCCGCTTTGACCAACTCCGCAGGGCTTCCCGCAGGCACCTCCTGCTCCCAGCGATACCAATTATCCTTCTGATGGCAGGGCGTAAGCTTGAGGAGGATGTAATCCTCCGGCACAAATTTGGGGTAGCGGCAGAGCTGACCGCCCACGGCATAGTAGGGCTTGCCCTCGCACATGACGGTCTGCTCCATATACGCTCTCATCTTTTGCAGATCAGCGCAGAACCAGCACTCGCTGTCACCGAAGCGACGGATCCTGCCAGCCTCCAGAATACTGTCCAGATTCTCTTTCTTCGTCAAGTGATAGACCTTCGACGGTGCGTTTTCTTTGACATATGCCATAGTTATTCCTCCTGCTGCACAGCCGCTGCCTGCTCATTTGCCGCCTTCGCCGCCTTCACCGGTCGGCGGGGACGGGGCGGCGGAGCCAACAGGCTGTCCACATATTCCCGGATAGGTTCCGGCACTTCCTTCTCATAGAGCTGCCGCAGGGCATCGTCCATGCGGCGCTGAACGGAGCTGTTTTTCTTCTTGAGGGCGAACTCCAGCGCCTTGAGGCGTTCCTCCTCCATGCTGACGGTAACGCAGACCTTTTCCATGCCGCGCCTCACATTTCACCGCAGAGCTTGTACAGGATCACCTTCAGCACCGGCTCATTGTCGCCGCTGTGCAGCTCCAGCCATGTGTCCCGCAGCGCCGCCAGCGGATCATCCAGCGACAGCAGATAGCGCATCTGTGGGAGGGAAATATCATCCCTGCGCTGCACCAACCGGCAGCAGACCTGCGCCGCGTAGACCTCCTTTGTCCTGCCCAGCAGTTGCTCCTGTGTCAAAGCTTGCAGCGAGGCGGCGTAGTTCAGGTAGTTCTGTTCCAGCTTTTCCAGCAATGCCCGCCGCATTTCTTTCTCTAATGTGCAAGTGTTCTCGTTCATTTGTGACCTCCTTAGTCGTAGTTGATATACGGAATCTCCAGCCAGTGCGTCCAGCCGCGGCCTTGGAGCTGCGTCTTGACTACGCCGTACTTGGTACCCATAGCCTCGATGACCTGGCCATCGCCGATGTATACGCCGATGTGTCCAGACTTCCACACCGCCAGTCCCGGCACCTCTGGAATGGTGTCGATGGCGCCTTTGCGCGTGGCGTTGTAGTACATCTGGTTGGCGCCGATATCCGGCATTCCGTTGGTACCGTATTCGATCTCCATGGTGTCCGCATTGAGCCAGCCGTAGCCCTTAATGAGTCCCACGCAGTCGGCGGTGTGCTTGCCCAGCCAGTTGCTGCGGATAAAATCCGCGTACTGCCCCACACCTTCCGGGTATTGGGTCAGCTTGTACTGGAACAGTTCCGGCGTCAGCACCTGACCATAAGTGCCCCACACATAGCCCCACCCGGACTGCCATGCGTTGGTGACGTAGGCCACCAGATCGGCGGCGTTCTTGGTGGTGGGATTCGTCAGGTCAGAGGCATCCAGTTCCACGCTGCTGCCGCCACCGGGCGTATAGCTGCCATCGAAGGTATCGCCGCCTGTGCTGCCTACCACCATGCTGTAGATGTGCGCGGCGTTGGCCTTGTCCTCCTCCGTCACCGGTTCTCCCTGCCACGCAGCCAGCTTTTCATATACTGTCTCCAGCGGCAGCGGCACCGCCACATAGTAGACGGTGGTCTGCACCACTACCGTGCCGTCCTCCAGCACGTCCGTAGTGGTGTCGGTGCGTTCCTCCAGGCGGTAGAAGCACTCCACGAAGTTGGCAGCGGCACGGCGGGTAGGCGCGTCATCGCCAAAGCAGAGGGCATAGAAAACGGCCTTGACCTGCAAGGGGTCAAGGCCGCCACTCTCGGCTCTGGTATTCACAGCGGCGACCGCCGAATCCAGAAGAGAGAAGGCTGTCCACATCTCGGTGATGTGGTCTTTGTATTCGGTTGGGATCTTGTCCGTGAAGGCTGGGCCATAGAAGGACGCGGACACGGCAAAGTTGTTATGCTCCACCGCCGCCGTGCCGAAGCTGCACAGAAACGCCGCCAGCAGGATCAACGG
>CAKTQM010000071.1 GCA_934597125.1 uncultured Oscillospiraceae bacterium | reverse complement strand
ATCACGCTGGACATTTTGCAGCAGCTCTCCGGCTATGACGTATATCAGAGCTACTTAAACGACACGTTCTCCCCTCCCGATCTGGAGCCGGAGCCCATGCTGCCCGCTCTACCAGGAAGTGGTTGGGTGCCGGTCGTCACCCTGTCGGACGTCCATTGGGCGGAGGGTGTCCATGAGATCGCCATGGCCTACGCCTACGACGGCACCGACGGCCTGCACCGCAGCGGCGTGCTGCGCTACAATGTGGATACAGAGACGGTGGTCTTGCTGAAGAAGGATACGACACCCCCCAACAAATAGGAGGTACGCCATGAAAAAGCGATTTGCCATACTGCTGACCCTGTTGGCTGCGCTGCTGCTGTGCGGCTGTAGCGAAAGGGACGATGCGCAGCGCTGGCTGTGGTCGTCGAAGGAGATCACCCCACCGGCGGATTTCGGCTATGTGCTGACCGTAGCCAGCACGGAGAACGACGTATTCGCGGTTTCTTACACCGCGCTGGGCCGCTATGCGGATGGCGGGATCACCGTGCTGGACACCATCTACTCCGCCGACGCGCCCGCTATGGTCTATGGCGCCAGCGGATACGGCGACACACTGTATCTGCTGGCGGGGGAGATGCGTCCGCAATATACGGAATACGGGGAGCCGCGGGAGAATCCTGATTTCTCCGGGAAATACACCGTGATCGCCTACCGCAGCGGAGCACGGGCAGAGGCCGTGCCGTTCCAGTTGAGTGAACGCGATGTTCTCTCCGGACTGCTGGCACTATCCGATGAATATATGCTGTGCTGGACGGCCACCGATGCCTGGGTGGTATCACTGGCAGAGAGCGGCAGTGTCTACCCGCAGCAGGTGTCCGGCGAGATCGTTGCCCCCACCACAAGCCGATCCGGTATGTGGCTGTGGGTAAAGCAGGATGATACCTTCGGCTTCTACCCCCTGACTGCGGCTGAGAACGCGCTGGGCGACCTTACACAGCCGGAGGACTGTCCAAGACTCTGTACAGCCACGGCTTCCAGAAATGACGGCTGCCTGCTGAACAGCGGCGGGACGCTGTCCTTGTATCAGCCCGGGAGGAACACCGCCGTACCCCTTGCCAACTGGCATGACTGCGCACTGGCTGATGCCACAGTGACCGGCATTGTGCAATGCAGTGATGACGCCTGGCTGTGTGCCTCCGACTTCGACGGGAAGATCTGGAGCATACGGCGTGAGGAGATCGCCGAGGGCAAACAGACGCTGCACATTGCCGCGGCTGTCGGCTCTCTGGAGCTGGATGAGCTTGTGAAGCAGTTCAACCGCGCGCATCGGGACTGTGTTGCCGTGATCGACTACTATCCGGAAAACGCCTATGACCGCCTGTGTACGGAGATGATGGCGGGCGACGGCCCGGATGTGCTGGATCTGACCTGTCTGTCCCTCCCGCTGAATTCCTCCTATCTGGTAGATCTCTACCCGTACATCGACGCTGACCCGGATATCGACCGTGATATGTTCGTGCCTACGGTGATCGCCTCACTGGAGCTGAATGGGCAGCTCACATCCCTGCCTGCCGCTTTTGTTGTGCTCACGATGACCGCACGAGTGGCCGATGTGGGGGAGCGTACCGACTGGGCCATTGAGGAGCTGCAGGACTTATGGGAGCAGAGGACGGATGATATTTTCCTGATGTCCGGCTGGATGGATCGGCACAATTTTCTGTCATGGCTCGCCACGCTCACCACCGGCGATTTTATCGACTGGGAAAACAGCACCGCCCGCTATGACAGCGAGGATTTCATCCGGCAGCTGCAGTTCTGCGAGACGCTGAGCGACTATGTGGAATACACCGACGAGATTGCGGAAAAGCCGTGCCTGGTAGAGTTTGAAGATGTCCAGAATCTGGTGCGCATCAACGGCATCCGATATAATTATAAAGAGGATTTCACCTACATCGGCTTTCCCGGTGACGGAGAGTACGGCAGCTTCTTTGACGTGAATCAGCTGCACTTTGCTATCTCCGCCAACAGCGACAAGAAAGATTTAGCCTGGGAGTTTATCCGCCTGGCACTGACGAAAAAGAATCAGGAGATGATCTGCGATAGCTGGCATCTTCCCATCCGAATGGATGTGATGGATGCCAGGATCGAGACCGTCGTCGGAAACGTCAGCGACCGCCAGCGATTCCGCCAACTGATCCAGAAGCCGCTGCGGTTTACCAGCTGGAACGATACGATTCACCAGATCATCACGGAGGAGGGCGAGGCCTATTTCGACGGTCAGCGCACCGTGGAGGAGGCGGCGGAGCGCATCCAGAACCGGGTAACGCTGTATCTCTCCGAGATCGAATAGGAGGCCGCTATGCAGAGACGACGTTTCCGAAAATCTCTCCCCTATCTGCTCCCCAGCGGCACGGGAACGACGCTGTTTTACACAGCGCCGTTCCTCGTGATGCTGCTCTATGCCTTTTCCAGCGGCGGTGGGCTGGCGGCTTTGGGCGGCAACCACGCCTTTGCGGTGGGTGCGCGGAACACCGCTGTCTATCTGTTTTGCGGCATCGGCGCCGCGCTGCTGCTGGGTATGTGGGTCGCGCTGGCGCTGCGGCCCCGGCGCTTTGCCGTGAAGCTGGCGCTGCTGGTGCCGCTGATGATCCCCTCTGCCGCCGTGGCGGTGATCTGGCGGGAACTGATCCCGTGGGAGAGCTTGTGGGTGCTGATCCTACTGTTGGTGTGGAAGGTCACTGGTGTCAACGCCGTGCTGTTTACCGCCGCCCATAACAAGATCCCCGGCGAGGTCATCGAGAGCGGCCAACTGGACGGGGCCGGTGAACTGCGGCTGTTTCTCCGCGTCAAGTGGCCGTATCTGGCCAGCAGCGTGTTTTTCGCCGCTCTGATTGACCTTTTCTTCGCGTGGCGGGCTTTCCGGGAGGTCTATCTCTTGACCGGCGATTATCCCTATGACAGCATTTATCTCATTCAGCACTACCTCATGCACATGTTCCGCCGCCTGCAATACGGCAAGCTGGCCACCGCCTCCATCGTGGTGGTGGCGGCGGTGGTGGTCATAACGGGGCTGCTGTTTCTGCTGACCAACGCACAGGGAAAGGATGTGGAGGCATGAAAGCACTGGCGAAAGTGATCCTTGTTCTCCTTGCCCTTCTGCCGGTGGGTATATTACTCTGGCTGGCGGTTCCCCAGCTTCCGCTGCTGTGGGATGACCGCGCCTACTGGCGGGGCTACGCCACTTCGCTGGGACTGACAGCGGTCATTCTGATTTTTCAGTTGGCTGTGGCACTGCTGGCGGCCTATGGTCTGGCCCGCTGGCAGGGGCGGCTGCGAAACGCCGCCTACCTGCTGTACTGTTTGTTGACGCTGCTGCCGGTGCAGGTGATGATGCTGCCCAACTATCTGGTGTGCCGGGCGTTTGGGCTGCTGAACACCCGCCTTGCCATCGTGCTGCTGGGCGTTTTCTCCCCGCTGGCGGTATTTCTGCTGGCCCGCGCCATGCAGCGCATCAGCCGTGAGCAGAGCGAGGCCGCGTCGCTGGATGGTGCCGGAGAGTGGACGCTCTTCCGCCGCATCTATCTGCCTCAGGTGAAGGACACCGCCTATATCGCGGCAGGGCTGGCCTTTTTGGATCAGTGGAGCATGGTGGAGCTGCCGCTGGTGCTGCTGTCAGACGAAGGCAAGCAGCCCCTGTCCATTCTCCTGACCCGCGCCGCCTTCGCCGCCCCCTACGCCGGAGCCGCCCTGTATCTGCTGTTTCCGGTGGCCGTCATACTTCCGGCAGCCGTTATGATCCGCCGCACCCCATAAAAAAAGTTCCGTGAGCGACGCTCACGGAACTTTTTCATACACTTTTTGGGGAAATTACTTGCCCATGTTCATCTGAGCAGCGACCTCAGCGGCGAAGTCCTCCTGCTTCTTCTCGATGCCCTCACCGGTCTGATAGCGAACGGCATCCACGAACTTGACGCTGCCGCCCAGCTTCTTGGCGGCGTCGGCCACGTACTTCTCCACGCTGCCCTGGAAGATATCGCCGCGGACGAACTCCATCTGCATCAGGCAGTTCTCCTCGTAGAACTTGTTCATCTTGCCCATGACGATCTTTTCTTTCACCTGAGCGGGCTTGGAAGCCATCTTGGGATCGGTGTCCATCAGGGCCAGAGCGATCTTCTTCTCCTCAGCCAGCACGTCCTCGGTGACCTGGGACTTGTCCCAGAAGCGGGGATTCAGGGCCGCGATCTGCATGGCGATGTTCTTGCCGATCTCGGTGGCGTCCACGCCGCCCTCCACAGCCAGATTCACCAGCACGCCGATCTTACCGCCGGCATGGACATAACCCACGCTGGTGTTCTCGGCAAAGCGGACAAAGCGGCGCACCTGCAGGTTCTCACCGATGGACATGACCTTCTCAGGCATGGTCTCGGACACGGTCAGCTCAGAGCCGGGATACTTGCTGTTCATCAGGGCGTCCACATCGGCGGGGTTATTCTCGGCAACAGCCTTGGCGATATCCTTCACGAAAGCCACAAACAGATCGGACTTGGCGCAGAAGTCGGTCTCGCAGTTCACTTCCACCAGCGCGCCCACACCGTTCTCGGTCAGGGCATAGGACATACCCTCGGCAGCGATGCGGCCGGCCTTCTTGGCAGCCTTGGCCAGGCCCTTCTCGCGCAGCCACTCAACCGCCTTGTCCATGTCGCCGTCGCACTCGACCAGCGCCTTCTTGCAATCCATCATACCCACGCTGGTCATCTCGCGCAGGGTCTTAACATCAGCAGCAGTAAAAGCCATGATTATATCCTCCATCAAATATAGTGTAATGAAAACGGGGCAGGGACACTTCCCTGCCCCGTCAGTTTACGCGGTGTTTTTCAGAATTGACTTACTCGGCGTCCTTGGCTTCCTCGGCGGCAGCTTCTTCCATCTGCTCACCCTGGCGGCCCTCGATCATGGCGTTTGCCATGATGGACGCGATCAGGCGGATGGCACGGATGGCGTCATCGTTGCCGGGGATGGGATAGTCGATCTCGTCGGGATCGCAGTTGGTGTCGGCGATTGCCACAACGGGGATACCCAGACGGTGAGCCTCAGCGATGGCGTTGCGCTCCTTGCGGGTGTCAACGATGAACAGGGCGCCGGGCAGCTTCTTCATTTCCTTCACGCCGCCCAGATACTTCTCCAGCTTCTCGATCTCGCCCAGGTGCTTGAT
>CAKTQM010000070.1 GCA_934597125.1 uncultured Oscillospiraceae bacterium | reverse complement strand
AACTGGACTCGAACCAGTGACCCCCTGCTTGTAAGGCAGGTGCTCTAACCAGCTGAGCTATGCTCCCGTCCTTGCCGTTTTCGTAAACGGCGAGTGTTATTATACTAAATGTCCCCCCAACTGTCAACAAGAAAATCAAAAATTTTCTAAAAAATTTTTCGCGGCGATCACAGACTGTCGATAAGGGCTTTCAGCTGTTGGCCGGAGAAGTCATACACCGCGTCACAGAACTGGCAGGTCATGCTGCAATGACCCTGTTCGTCCAGGATCTGCTGCAATTCGTCCTTGCCCAGCGAGATCAGCGCCCGTTCCACCCGTGCGTGGCTGCAGTAGCAACGGTATTCCACGGGGGAGGTCTCCAGGATCTTCAAATCAAAGTCGGACATGACCTCGCGCAGCAGGTGTTCGGGGTCGTCATCCTTATCCAGAATGGCGGAGACGTTGCCGGCGGCCATGATGCCGCCCTCCACCTTGACGATAGTGTCCTCGGTGGCGCCGGGCATCAGCTGGATGAGGTAGCCGCCGGCGGCCTTGACACTCTGGTTACGATCCACCAGTACGCCCAGTCCGCAGGCGGTGGGAATCTGTTCGGACTCCACGAAATAGGCAGCCACATCCTCGGCGATCTCGCCGCCCAGCAGGTCGATGGTGCCCACATAGGGCTCCTTCATGTGCAGATCCTTGATAACGGTGAGAGTACCCTCATGGCCCACGGCACCGCCTACGTCCAGCTTGCCATCGGCGCGCAGGGGAATATCCACCTGGGGATTGGTTACGTAGCCGCGGACATTGCCCTGGTTATCGGATACGGCCAGTACGGTGCCCAGAGGGCCTCCTCCCTTGATCTGGAGGGTCAGGCTGGCGCCGCCGTCCTTCAGGGCGTTGCCCATGAGGCTGGCGGCGGACAGGGTGCGGCCCAGGGCGGCGGTGCCCACCGGCAGCAACTTGTGGATCTGCCGTGCCCGCTCCGTCAGGTCGCGGCTGCAGATGGCGGCGGCCTGTACGAGGCCGTCGGTGGAAATGGCTCTTACGATTCTATCCATGATCG
Source organism: uncultured Oscillospiraceae bacterium (assembly GCA_934597125.1). GTDB lineage: Bacteria > Bacillota > Clostridia > Oscillospirales > Oscillospiraceae > Vescimonas. The sequence continues at coordinate 4,296 of CAKTQM010000070.1, read as the reverse complement.
GTTTGCTCCTTGTGTGGTTATTTGCGTCTGGCGGTAAAATAGATGCGCTGCTCGCCCGCGCGGGGGCTGCGGCGCACCATGTCGCCATAGGTGTGGATGTCGGTGAAGCCGGCGGCCTGCAGCCACGCGGTCAGCTCGTCCACGGTATAGGCCCGTTGGCGATGGATCTCGAAATCCCGCTCCCACGCGCCGTCGCTCTGCTGGCGGAACAGGTCTACGTAATAGGTACACAGGCCGCGGCGGTACTCGGTGCGCCAGACGCAGTAGGTATCCTCCGTCTCATCCAGAAAGACCTGTCCGTCCAGCGCGGAAAGCTTTTCCACGGTGTTGATGTCAAATATCAGCAGTCCGCCGGGGGCGACGAACAGATGCAGCCGCTGAAAGGTGCGCTGCACATCGGCGGGACGGGTCAGGTAGTTGAGACTGTCCAGGCAGCAGATGGCGGCATCCACCGTGCCGTACAGATCCAGCTTGGGCATGGACTGGTGCAGGAAGATGGGAGGCACACCTGTTGCTGTGCCGGACTTACTCATGGCGGTGGAGAGCATATCCTCGCTGCCGTCCACGGCAATCAGCTCATAGCCGCGGGCAGTGAGAAGCCAGGTCATGGCACCGGTGCCGCAGGCCAGATCCAGCACAGTGTGTACGGGGATGCGGCTGCGGCGGAAGAGCTTTTCGATAAAGTCCGCCCGTTTTTCGTACTGCACGTCTACGGTCAGGGCGTCATAGCTGGCGGCCAGAGCGTCGTAGGCGCTCATTCCTCAGACTCCTGTTTCAGCGCCTCGCGGGCCTCTTTTTCCTCCAAATCCCGCATTTTCTCCAGCACGCCCTCGTAGCCGCCGGCACCGTAGATCAGGCTGCGGTTCACGCGGCTGATGGTAGCGCTGGAGGCACCGGTGCGCTCCAGAATGTCGTTGTAGATCAGGCCCTGACTGAGCAGCGTGGCCACCTCATAACGCTGCTCCATGGAACGCAGCTCCGGAATGGTACACAGATCCTGAAAGAAGTTATAGCACTCCTCCTCTGTTTCCAGCGTCAGGATCGCCTTATACAGACGGTCGCTTTTTTCTTTTTTGGCGATCTTGCACTTGGTGGTATGCACGGCCATGGTGATTCCTCCCTTGTTCTATCGTCTTACCCGTTTTGGTGTTTCCCTGTTACTTTCCTATTTTAGCGCTTTCACACGTGAAAGTAAAGCGGAAAAGTGAAAATTTTCCGTGAAGAAGGGAAATGCGGGAACTTTTTCCCAGAGCGGCCCGTCCTATTAAATAGGAGAGAATACAAAACAAGGAGGAAGACGAGATGAAACGAGTACGAGCAATGCTGTGCGGCGTGCTGGCGGCGCTGATGCTGGCGGGCTGCGGCAGCGGCGCGGCAGGGAAGTACGCCATCGTGGAGGCCGGCTATCCCGCCCGGACGCAGAAAACGGAGGAGCGGGCGGACACGGAGGAGCTGGTGCGGTTCAGCAGCGAGACGGCGGAGGCGATCCTTCCGGCGGGGAAGAATGCCGTGTATTCTCCAGCCAGCCTGTATCTGGCGCTGGGGATGCTGACAGAGTTGGCGGAGGGCCAGACAAAGGGGCAGGTGACGGAGCTGCTGGGCGTGTCCGACAGCGAACAGCTGCGGCAGTGGACGCAGAGCCTGTGGCGGCAGCTGTATCACGACGAGAAGGACAGCGCCCTGTGGCTGGGGAACGCAGCGTTCCTCAATGAAGCAATGACGTTCCATAAGGAGCCGCTGGAGGTTCTGGCGAAGGACTATTACGCCTCCAGCTATTGTTTGCCCATGGGGACGGGCACGGCGGACAAGACCATTGCCGCGTGGCTGAACCGGCAGACCAACGACCTGCTGACTGAGGATACCGAGGCCATCAGGACGGAGAAAAACGACCTGCTGCGGCTGTACAATACGATATATTATAAGGCGGCGTGGTGCTTCCAATTTTTCGAGGGCAGGACGGAGCAGGACATCTTCACCGCCGCCGACGGCACGGAGCAGGAAACGGACTTCATGCATATCTCCATTGCGGGAAGCCCTGCGGGGCGGGGAGAGGGCTATCGGTGTGCGTCGCTGTATCTAAAGGACGGCGGGGAGATGACCTTCTACCTGCCGGACGAGGGCGTGACGGTGGAGGAGCTTTGGCAACAGGAGAACTTTTTGGGCGAGGAGTTGGCTGTGCCCACGCACGTGGTGCGGGTCAACTGGTCGGTGCCCAAATTCGACCTCCGCAATTCGCTGGAGCTGAACGAGGTATTACAGGCGCTGGGGGTCATAGACGCCTTTGACGGAAGCAGAGCGGATTTCTCGCCGCTGACGGACGATGGCGCGGTAGTGAGGAGCGTGATGCAGGCGGTGCGGGTGAAGATCGACGAGGAGGGCCTGGAGGCTGCGGCCTATACGGAAATCGACGAGCCGAGCAATGCGGACGAAGGGGCGCTTTCTGAGGAGGAGATGAACCTGAACCGGCCGTTCCTGTTCGCGATCTGGAAGGACGGCGCGCCGCTGTTTGTGGGCGCGGTACAGACCATGGAGGAGATGTAACATGAAACGAATGAGAGCAATACTGTGCATCCTGCTGGCGGCGCTGATGCTGGCGGGCTGCGGCGGAGTAGAGGAAGAGGTTTGTCAGTCGGAGCGGCCAATGCCGGCGATGGATCTGACGCAATACGCCGCGGCGGAAGCGGTGTATCCGGAGTTCCCTCGGGAGCCGCGGTACGAGGATTACGTCAACGAAAGCGGTGAAGGGGACTGGGACGCCTATTTCGCGGCACAGGAGACCTATCTGGAGGAATTGCGGAAGATGGGCAAGGGCGAGAACGTGGAGGACGGCGCGGTGCGGCGCTTTGCCGACCAGACGGTGGGGGAGATCTTCACCAGCGGTGAGAATACCGTGTATTCGCCCATCAGCCTGTATGTGGCGCTGGGGATGCTGGCGGAGGTGACGGACGGCGAGACGAAGCAGCAGGTGATGAAACTGCTGGATGCTGCCGATGCGGGAGCATTGCGGCAGCAGATCAAAAAGCTGTGGGTGAGCGTCTATCAGGACGGCAACGCCGTGTGCCGCCTGGCCAACGCCGCCTTTCTGCGGGAGGATGCCGATGTGAAGCAGGCGGCGGTGGATGCGCTGGCGGAGTGGTACTATGCGTCCTCCTATTGGGTGCCAATGGGGACGGCAGAGGCCGACGAGGCCGTTGCCAGCTGGCTGAGCCGGCAGACCGGCGGATTGCTGTCGGAGGAGGCGGGAAACATCCGCACGGAGGAAGATAACCTGCTGCGACTGTACAATACCATATATTATAAAGCGGGCTGGCAGGAGCCCTTTGAGAGCGGCCAGACGAAGACAGATACCTTCACCGTTGCCGATGGTACAAAACAGCAGGCGGACTTCATGCACCAGACAGAAACAGGTGATGTTCTCAGGGGTGAGGGCTATACCGCCGCGCCTAAGAGACTGAAATATGGGCGGATGGTGTTCGTGCTGCCGGAAGAGGGTGTGACACCGGAGAGTCTGCTGGTGCGGGATGGCTTTCTGACGGAGCTGACGGGGGAGTACAGCTTCGCCGACGTGGTGTGGTCGGTGCCGAAGTTCGATGTGAAGGCCTCTGTTGAATTGGAAGATGTCTTGAGGGCGCTGGGTGTGACTGACGCCTTTGACGAGGCGGCGGCAGACCTGACGCCGCTGACGGACGGCATCGCATATGTGGACAGTGTGATGCAGGCCACCCGGGTCAAGATCGACGAGGGGGGCGTGGAGGCCGCTGCCTATACGGAAATCGTCATTAACGACACGGCGGCCATGGAGCCGCCTCCTGTGGTGGAGATGGATTTGAGCCGGCCGTTTGCGTTCGTGATCTTCGACGGCAACGATGTGCCGCTGTTCGTGGGAACGGTGCAGACGATGGCGGGGTGATTTGTAGGGGGCGACGACTCTGTCGGCCCCACTGAAGGTGCGACACACCATCGGGCGGGCGGACAGAGTCGTCCGCCCCTACGAGCGGCAAAGGGTCACCCCATCCTACAAAGGCAGCGCATGATTCGCACTGCGGTGCGTAGAGGTGAGGACAGGCAGAATGCCGAAATTTCCTTGAATTTTTTAGAAAAATAAGAGAAAATCCCCTTGACAACGAGGAAATTTTCCTTTATTATAGACAAGTACGCGCGTGATGGGTGCTGCACACCCGGAGGCGTTTACAACTGCGATGAACCGAAAGATTGCGGTGCGAGCCGGTAACTTTCGGGGAGTATGTCCGATAATCGGGCGGCTGAGGAAGTTCTGTACGTCAGCGTAGATCGCTG
>CAKTQM010000069.1 GCA_934597125.1 uncultured Oscillospiraceae bacterium | reverse complement strand
ACCATCGCCTGCGGCGCTGTGTCCGGCTTCCACTCTCTGGTGGGCTCCGGCACCACGTCCAAGCAGCTGGATCAGGAAAAGGACGCCAAGCCCATCGCTTACGGCGGCATGCTGATCGAGTGCGCCCTGGCGCTGATCTCCGTGTGCGCGGTTGGCTACATCTGGGCCAGCTATGCTGACGGCACCACCACGACGCCTACCGTCGTGTTCGCCACCGGCCTGGCCTCCATGTTCTCCAAGGTGTTCGGCGACGGCTGCTACAACGCCGTGTACTCCATGCTGATCCTGGCTGTGTCCGCGTTCTGCCTGACCTCTGTGGACACCGCCACCCGTCTGGCCCGCTACATGTTCGCGGAGTTCTTCGTTGCCCCCGGCCAGACCCGCGAGGATCTGACTGGCTGGAAGCGCGTCATCACCAACCCCTATGTTGCCACCGGTATCACCGTGGTGGCCGGCGTGGCTCTGGGCCTGACCGGTTATGCCAAGATCTGGGCGCTGTTCGGCGCTGCCAACCAGCTGCTGGCTGCTCTGGGTCTGCTGGCTGTGTGCTGCTGGCTGGGTAAGATCGGCCGCAACAACAAGATGTTCTATTTCCCCATGTTCTTCATGCTGGTGGTGACGCTGACCTCTCTGGTGTTCACCATCAAGGCGCAGATCACCGGCATCATCGCCGGCGGCGAAGGCGTGGTGTGGTGCTACATCCGCGGCATCATCGGCGTGCTGCTGGTGATCTTGGCTATCGACCTGGTGGTGCAGGGTGTCAAGGCCCTGAGCGCCCAGAAGAAGGCCGCTGCCGCCAAGGCAGAATAACCATTGCTTTCCATTGTGAGTTTCTCACCCCTTATAAGAACAAAGAACGGGCCTCCGGAAGGAGGCCCGTTCTTTGTTGTCGGCGGAAAACGTACCATATGACAGCCCCTTGCCGACATAGCTTCACGGCCGCGCCGCGGGGAGGAGGGAAAAAGCGGGGACAGGTGCAGCTAAGGCTTGCGTTGGGCGCGGGATTCTGGTACACTATATGATATATATGCCAAACTCACGCTGAACGGAAGGAAGGGAGCAAGTCATGGAGAGAGTGAAACGATGGATGTGTACGCTGCTGGCCGTATGCGTCATACTGACGCTGCTGCCGGTGACGGCGGTGGCGGAAGACCCCGACGGGGAGCGGGAGGCCGCCCCGACGGCGCAGACAGCACAGGAGGAGCCGCGGCAGACGCAGAAGGACGACGCTCCGCCTGTGGACAAGAATGACCCACAGGCGGACAGAGCGCCCGCGCCCTCCGGGGCGCGGGCGGGCATGACGCCCCGGCTCTATGCCGCGCCGGAGGGGGAGGACGCCAACGGCGAGACCGCCCGGCCAGTGGCCCGGCTGACGCTGAACGGGACAGCGACCCCCTACGCCTCCCTGTTTGACGCGGCGGCGGACGCCCAAAAGGCGGAGAACACGGGCTGCACCGTGACGCTGCTGGAGAATGTGGATCTGGGCAGCGAGACGCTGACGGTGACGGAGGGCAGCTTCACGCTGGAGCTGAACGGCAAAAGACTCACCGCCGGGGATAAGCCGCCTGTAGGCGAGTGGGGATTCTCCCACCGCGGCGGCAAGGTGCTGGAGATCACCGGCGAGGAGGCGGTGTCTCTGAGAGTGCTCAACTCCGACAGGAACAGCATTGCGGTGCTGGGGCTGACGGGAACGGCCGGCGGCACCGTGGTCGAGGCCAACAACGCCAACGCCGCCCTGACGATCGGCAGCGAGGGCGGCGGCCAGATCCGGCTGGATACGGCAGGAGGTCTCGGCGCTTTTGGTATGAACTTGTCGGCGGGTAGGGCGACGTGCTATACCGGCATCTTTCCGCATATTTCCCTGGGCAGCGGCATGCAGCTTAAGGATCTGCTGCCGGAGGGGAAGGCCTTTCACTATTGCGATGTGAATGGCACGCTGATGACAAACGAGTACTGGATACATGGCATCTACAACGGATATACCGGGCAATTCTTAGGGGGCAGCAACGCCTATCTCACGATAGTGGCGCACGAGCATACGTTCTTCGACAACGAGTGCGCCTGCGGTCTTGAGATGGAGGGGCCGTGCCCCCACCCTGAAAACCGGATCGACTGGGAGAACGGCAAGTGCGGCCGGTGCCAGATGGAGCTGCAGGCCCAGCTGACGACGGCGGAGACGAAGGTTTTCTGCCCCTCGCTGATGGAGGCGGTGGCGGCGGCGCAGGAACAGGCGGGCGCTGCTGTGAAGATGTTGAGGGATGTGAACCTGGGCGGCAGTACGCTGACGGTGACGAAGGGCCGCTTTACGCTGGATCTGAACGGCAAGACGCTCACGGCGGACAAAAAGAAATCGGACTCGATATTTGATAATCCGATGGGCGGCATTGGTACGGTGCTGACCTTAACCGGTGAGGAAACGATGACGCTGACGCTGCTCAACTCTGACAGCAGCCGCACCGCGGTGCTGGGGCTGAGCAGCACATATGGATCGGCGGTGGATGTCAGCGGCGCCAACGCGGCGCTGATTATCGGCAGCGCGGACGGCGCGGGGGGACAGATCCTGTTCAACGGCGGACGGGATTCCATCAGCCGGGGATTGAACTGGTCGGGCGGCACGGTGGCGTGCTATACCGGTATCTTCTGCAGCCCCTCCGTCGCGGAGGGAAAAACACTGTGGGATCTGCTGCCGGAGGGCAAGGCGTTCTACCACTGCAACGAGGACGGCAGCTTGCGGGAGCGGGATGAGTGGATCGGCCGCAGCGGATATGTTGACAGCAGTATGATGTTCTTCGGAAAATGTTATATCACGGTGGTCGACCACACCCATTCGATAGACGCCGCGTCCAACAAGTGCGGCGAATGCGGTCTGACCGTGCGGGTCAGCGTGACGAAGGACGGCGCGACCACGTATTATACCACCCTGGAAAAGGCCATCCTTCACGGCGAGGGCGGCATTGTGAAGCCGCTGGGCGACTGGCAGGATCCCATCACCGTCAGCAGCGGAGGGTTTACGCTGGATGTGAGCAACGTCACGGGCGATGTGACTATCGGCGGCAGCGCGGCGGTGACGCTGAGCAGCACCAAGACCCTGAGCCGCCTGACGGTGAACGGCAGCGCGGCGGTGACGGTGGAGGAGAGTCTGCTGTCCGGCGGAGCGTGGGGCTCCATCGGGACGCTGACGGTGAACGGCGGAACGGTGCGGCTGCGGGGCTGCGCCTATGGCGTCATCACGGTGCCGCAGGATCAGAACGTGGAGGACATCCTGCCGCCGGGCTACGGCTACCGGAAGATAAAGGACGGCGCCATAGACGGCTGGGCGTCCCAGACAGAGCTGGAGAGCCAGACCCTCCGCGATGTGCGGGTGCAGCAGGCGGCGTTTTCCCACGTGGAGATCCGGATTGTCCGCGACAATACGGTGGTGCGGGGGGATACCGTGACGTTTGAGGTCGGAGGGGTGGAAGACCTGACGATCTATCCGCGGTATTCGGACGGCAGCGCGCTGCAGTTTGCGTGGAGGTTGGAGGATGAGGCGGGCGGCCTCATCGGTGAGACCGGCACCGCCGCCACCGCGCCGCTGCTGGGCGATCTGGCGGTGGGCGAGTACACGGCCGTCTGGACGGTGGGCAGCGCCGGGACGCGGGAGGATCAGCGCTCCGGCACGATCCGTGTGGTCGTGACCCATGCCCACGTCTACGACGCATGGGCGGACAACAGGGACGGCACCCACAGCCGCAGATGCACGGTGGAGGGCTGCACGGTGATCCGCGCGGAGAAGCTGGCCCACACCGGCGGCGACGCGGTCAGGGAAAACGAGGTGGCTGCCAGCTGCGCCCGGACGGGCAGCTATGACGCGGTGGTGTACTGCACGGCGTGCGGCGCGGAGATGAGCCGCGCGAAGATGACCGTTGAAAAGACCGGTCATCACTACGGCGCGTGGCAGATGGACGCCTATCGCCACTGGCACGCCTGCACGGCGGCGGACTGTCCGGATCCGGCGGGCAGCGTGAAGGATCGGGCAGCCCACGACTATGACGACGCGGCGGACGCGGACTGCAATACCTGCGGCTATGGGCGGCGGACGCCCACCGGCGGGCCGACCCTGAGCCGCACGACGTTGCGCTACGGCGAGAAGCTGAGCGCCATCAAACTGAGCGGCGGTATGCGGGACGGCGAGACGCCGGTGCGCGGCAGCTTTGAGTGGATCCAGGACGCGCTGCCGTCTACGGAGCGCTATACGGCCCAGTGGCGGTTTATTCCCGCGGACAGCCGCTATACCAGCGTCCTGGGCAGCGTGGAGCTCACAGTGACCCACCTGCCGGAGAAGACCCACGAGGTCAGCGGCGAGGTGAAGGACAGCGAGGAAAAGGCGATAAACAACGCCCGCGTAACCATCCGCAGGGGCGGCAGGGTGATGTTTGCCGCCACCACGGACGCGGCGGGAAAATTCATCATCGCCGGCGTGCCGTCAGGCTTTTATAACGTGGTGGTGACGGCGGATATCACCGTGGAGGAACAGACCATCGAGAAGACCGTCACGGCGCTGCTGACGATTCAGGAGAGCGACGGCGCGGTGCAGGTGACGATCCCGTCCATCCCCGTGACCCCCGCCAACAGCAAAATGGAGAGCAGGGGAGACGTTCCGGATACCGTGGTGGGCGGCCTGGATGGGCTGGCGGAGGAGATCTTCCGAAAGGCCGGATCCGACCCCGCCGCGGGCCGGCCGTCCATGGTGGAGGTGCGCATGTCGGTGGAGGAGAGCAGGGACGCCGGCGCGCGGAAGGCGCTGGCGGAGCTGGCGCCGAAGCTGAGGCTGGACTTTATGGACATCAGCCTGCTGGTGCGGGAAACGCCGAAGGAGCAATCCCCCGGCGGGACGCCCGCGGACAAACCGCTGACCGACACAGGCGACACGGTGCTGGAGATCATCGTCTCCTATGACACCGACCGCTCCGGCATCGTGGTGCTGCGGCACCACGGGGAAGGGGAGGACAGCGTCACGACCCTGCTGACGGAGGACGACAGCAGACGGGAGGGCACCTTCTTTATTGACCGCGAGAACCGGTGCATCCACATCTTTGCCAGCAGGTTCTCCACCTACGCCATCGGCTATGTGCCGCCGGTGCAGGAGCCGGTGACGCCTGACGAGAAGCCCGACGACAAGCCCCGTCCCGACGACGGCAAGGGCCGCCGGGACGTGATCCGGCGGTATCCCGCCAGAACGGATACCGCGGCGGAGAGCGGCAGTACGACCGTCCGCTCCAGCGACACCGGCGACGGCGGCGTGGTGCGGTATGCGGCAGCGGCGCTCATCGCCCTGGGCGGTCTGTGGCTGCTGGCAAGGCGGCGGAGAGCGCGGTAAGACAGCGGCAAACAGCAAAAAAACAGGAGATGCGATGCATCTCCTGTTTTTTATCTGCTTGTAAGAAACTTACTTCAGCTCGACCTTGCCGCCGACTTCCTCGACCTGCTTCTTCAGAGCCTCGGCGTCCTCCTTGGACAGACCTTCCTTCATGGTGGTGGGGGCGCCCTCGACGGCAGCCTTGGCCTCGGCCAGACCCAGACCCATGACCTCGCGGATGACCTTGATGACCTTGATCTTCTGAGCGGCATCGAAACCGGTCAGGACCACGTCGAACTCGGTCTTCTCCTCAGCAGC
>CAKTQM010000068.1 GCA_934597125.1 uncultured Oscillospiraceae bacterium | reverse complement strand
GAGCACGGCAAGCTGTATATGCTGCAGTGCCGCAACGGCAAGCGTACCGCTCCCGCCGCCCTGAAGATCGCCTGCGACCTGGTGGACGAGGGCATGATCTCCGAGCAGCAGGCCGTTGCCATGATCGACCCCCGCAATCTGGACACTCTGCTGCATCCTCAGTTCGACCCCAAGGCTCTGAAGGCCACCACCCCCGTGGGCAAGGCCCTGCCCGCCTCCCCCGGCGCCGCCTGCGGCAAGATCGTGTACACCGCCGAGGACGCCAAGGAATGGGCCGCCCGTGGCGAGAAGGTGGTTCTGGTTCGTCTGGAGACCTCTCCTGAGGATATCGAGGGCATGAAGGCCGCTCAGGGCATCCTGACCGTCCGCGGCGGCATGACCTCCCACGCTGCCGTTGTGGCCCGCGGTATGGGCAAGTGCTGCGTTTCCGGCTGTGGTGCCATCGTCATGGACGAGGCCAACAAGCAGTTCACCCTGGCCGGCAAGACCTATCACGAAGGCGACTGGCTGAGCCTGGACGGCTCCACCGGCAACATCTACGACGGCGCGATGCCCACCGTAGACGCCAGCGTAGGCGGTGACTTCGGCCGCATCATGAGCTGGGCCGACAAGTATCGCCGCCTGAAGGTGCGCACCAATGCCGACACCCCCCACGACGCCGCCAAGGCCCGTGAGCTGGGCGCCGAAGGCATCGGCCTGTGCCGTACCGAGCATATGTTCTTCGAGGGCGACCGCATCGCCGCCATCCGTGAGATGATCTGCTCCGACACCGTGGAACAGCGTGAGAAGGCGCTGGCCAAGCTGCTGCCCATGCAGCAGGGTGACTTCGAGGGCATCTATGAGGCCATGGAGGGCTGCCCCGTCACCATCCGTTTCCTGGATCCCCCCCTGCACGAGTTCGTCCCCACCGAGGAGGCCGATATCGCGCTGCTGGCCAAGGATATGAACAAGACCGTGGCCGAGATTAAAGCCATCATCGCCTCCCTGCATGAGTTCAACCCCATGATGGGTCATCGCGGCTGCCGTCTGGCCGTCACCTTCCCCGAGATCGCCGTGATGCAGACCCGTGCCGTTATCCGCGCCGCCATCAGCGTGCAGAAGAAGCACCCCGAGTGGAAGATGGAGCCCGAGATCATGATTCCCCTGGTGGGCGAGGTCAAGGAGCTGAAATACGTCAAGGACGTGGTCGTCAAGACCGCTGACGAGGAGCTGGCCGCCGCCGGTATGAAGATGAAGTATCTGGTGGGCACCATGATCGAGATTCCCCGCGCCGCGCTGACCGCTGATCAGATCGCCACCGAAGCGGAGTTCTTCTCCTTCGGTACCAACGACCTGACCCAGATGACCTTCGGCTTCAGCCGCGACGATGCCGGCAAGTTCCTGGGTGCCTACTATGACAAGAAGATCTACGAGAACGATCCCTTTGCCAAGCTGGATCAGGTGGGCGTGGGCAAGCTGGTGGATATGGCCTGCAAGATGGGCCGCGCCACCCGTCCCGACATCCATCTGGGTATCTGCGGCGAGCATGGCGGCGACCCCTCCAGCGTGGAGTTCTGCCACAAAGTGGGTCTGGACTACGTGTCCTGCTCCCCCTTCCGTGTTCCCATTGCCCGTCTGGCTGCCGCTCAGGCTGCCATCAAGGAAATGTGAGCGATCTTTTGAGCGTTCACAAAGCGGCTTGAAACTTGCAAACCTTTGATGTACCTGCGTTTGCAGACATCATTGGCTGAAAACAAACAAAAATCCGGTATTGTTCCGTTTGGAGCGATACCGGATTTTTTGCATCTTTTGCGGGGCAGGTTGAGAAAAACTGCGCCATGGAGAGATTCCGTGTGCCGCCTGTACTCGGAATGGCACTCTGAATGGCACGCGGAAGCGGCACTCGGAAGGGTTGGCGCTATCAACGAAAGTGATGCATTGCCTTTTGCGTGTCCTCGCGGTACAGTCCGTGCAGAGGTGATGCAGCATGAGGATTTATTACAGGCGCGGAGGAAAGGGCGCAGCGCCGGAGGGCTTTGACAGGGTTTACACGGAGGTCGATGGGAGCGGCAGTATCCTGCGGGAGCTGCTTGCGTATGTGAGAGCGGGCGACAGTGTAACCGTGGAGATGGTCGGTGAGTTGGGCGGCACTGCCGGAGCGTTCGTGGAGATGGCACTTGCCCTCTATCAACGGCAGGCGACATTGCTCTGCAAGTCTCCGAAGATTGACACAGCGGCAGGTCACTGGCAGGCTGTGCTTTCCGACCTTGCGACGTTGACAGGCCGGAACACCGATGATGCGGCGCGGCTGTCGCGGTTTATGGAGGAACTGCACCGGTGCTTTGACCTTGTGGAGAGGCGGCAGATGACCGTATTGGACAAGCTGATACTGGAAGACCACAACTCCCAAGATGTACTTTCCTTTATAGTTGGAGAGCTTGAGGAACTGGAGGGCATGGACATTATGAACGCTCCGTATGCTCCTCTCGATATGTGAGATGCTCGCTTGAAAAGTTACAAAAATATCTTATTTTAACAAAAATATATACTATTTCTTGTGCAAAAATTTGACAAGTTAAGATTTTTCGCGTTATAATTATGTTGCCCAAAGGCAGAAATTGGGCGGATAATAATGAAAAGAGGATAAAAATATGGACACAAAACCGACTGGTGTGATAGCCATTCCTGACAGGTTTCAGTCAAGAGCCTGCTCTAAGATGAGTCCGTTTGTGCTTGACAGGGTTTGGAAAAACTTTGCTAAATACGTCAAGGAGGACGACCTCTGCGTAATAAAAATCGCCAAGTGCCCGGGGCAGGAAAACCTGCTGCATATCCGTTTGGAAAACCTGCCCTTTTTCAAGACGGTGTGCTTTAACACCTGTACATGGCAAAATGCCGCTGACACTGTGCGTGTGGTGCTGATCCAGATGGATGACGGTGTCTACATGTTCAAGTACAATGAGTTCATTGGGCTGACCGGCGAAGACCCTCTCGCCTCGTAATATCAGTGTGAAGAATGGGAGTCATGTTTATGACTCCCATTTTTTGCGCCCTGATGCATACGCAGAGGTGCGTTGTATTCCGATTTTTGTGAAAAAGTTGAGTTCCGTATGCCCCCAAAAACAGCACCGGCAGTGAGGAAAAATTGACGACATTACCGCGATACATGCCGGGGAGCATTGCCTGATTTTTGCTATACAGTAGGGTGCTTGCCGGCAATTCCGAAAAGTTTCGGAGTGTGACAATGAAATACAGGTGAATATTTTCTTCTTTTTGGCAGTGGAAAAAGCAAAAAAGTCTTGCCTTTCAAGGATTTCAGCGTTACAGTCTCATCCCAATTTGATTTTGGGGGATAATAAAGGTGAAGGAGAGTAAAAGACATGAAAAAGACCGTGGTTTGCCAAATGGCACTTGGCCGTACCCGTGTGAGCGGCTACACGCTGTACAATCCTGACTCGCTGGCCTTTGAGGAGTTTACCCCTCTTGAGGTCAAGAGGCTCATCAGGACTGAGGGTGTGAATGGCCTTGTGCTGACAAAGGCCGGTGAGATCGAGCTTGATAAGGAAGGTTTCAATCAGCGTACCATGAAAACAGAACAAGACTACCTGCAAATGATCAATGCAGCCGCAAAGTCACAGCAGGAAACGAAGTCACCGATTTGTCCTCGCTGTGGTAAGCACCGGATGGACAAACAGATAACACATAACGCTCTGAGCCGACACGCTAATATTTATGTGTGCAATATTTGCGGATTGGACGAGGCCATCCGTGATATGCGCGGAGAAACAATCAATAGCAGTGACTGGTTCATTTGCAGACAGAAGTGGAAATTGAAAGAGCAAGCTGCATGGGTTTATTACCTGTGCAGCTTGTTTTTATATCATTCTTTTTCTCGCGCGGTTAATGTAAACGGCAAACATACATTACCAAGTTTTGATGAGGTTAATGTAAAAGGCGATTTTTGTTGTGAAATGGTGAAGATGGGTAATGTAAAACGGCCACATACATTGCTGCTGAAATTTGTGATCTAAGAAAGTGGTTAGACATGTTGGATCATATACATCGTGATAACGGAAGTCAAACATGTGTTGATCAGCTTGTAGAGCATTGCCCATTCTGAATGACGAAATGAAAAAGTGGTCAGGGTTTTGATGCAGGAAAAGAACATGTTGAGATATATTTAATCATTGGCCCTGGGAGGTATAGCCAGACAACAAAATTGGATGTTGTGACCATGAAAATAGACATGGGTTGTCAAAATGGACTTTTTAATGGTGAACCGGAGGAGAGGGAAAGAAGGAAATAAAGTGAACTCGACTTTGACTAGTTGAGAAAATTTAGACATTCCGATTTTTTAGTGGCATTATGCGCCGAAACTAAAAAATATCGGGTTTTTGAGGACAGCAGACGAGCTGGTTGATACGGTTTCGGACTTGAAATGCCACTGCTGCATCTGCGCTCATTGTGCGCGGAGCACGGCGAACAAGAAATATGGTCAAAAAATAAATCTTAAAAAATAGTAGTAGATAGAAATTTTTTTCTTGGAAATGAAGGCTTTATGGTAGTATGGAATTTCCAAAAAGTATTGATTTCAAGGGATTTTCCGGGGATATATGAAAAAAGCGATGGAGGGGTAAAGACTTCACCGACAAACCGAAAGAAAAATCTTGAAAATCAATGAAGAAAGGACGGGAATAGTCATGTCACAGTTGTTAAAAACATCAAAGGCTCTGTATAGGGCGCTGCTAAATCCCAATGGTACTTGGGCGGAGAAGCCCCACGGCATCTTGCAGCGGAAGGACTTGCCGGAGGATCACCTGCGCTTTTTGCGGCGGTATCTGGAGTTTATGCTGCACTCCAAGCTGCTGAACGATGCCGCGAAAATCTATATCAAAAGCCCATATATGACCGCCAAGGCGGCGTTTATAGAGTACAACACGCTCAGCCCGGACAAAGCGCGCCCGGTTGCAACGCTTGTGAGCAGCATGGACTATTGTCGAAAGAAGGTGCTGAAGGATGTCTTCCCGGATGACATGCTCTATCATGTCATCGAGCTGCCCCACAAGGCCGATATGCCCCACTACTGGGAGCTGTTGAACAGGGCGATGGAGAAATACAGCCAGCCATCGCTGTTGGCAGACACAGTGACCTTAAAGCTGTCAAAGCGCGTTGCAAGCAGCGCTCCGACAGAGAGTAGGCTTGCGGAATGCCTGTTGGCGCTGTCGCCGTATCGCCGTACAGTACACAAGCGTTGTGAAAGCGAAATGCAGGAAAAATATGGCGAGGTGATTGGCTACATCAACTACCTGTCCTCCTGCGTGGAAAGGACGCCGGAGGAGAACCGGCTGTTTAATGCAGTAAGCGACTTCCTGAACGGAGATACCACCGCTCTTGTCAGGCTGAAGCGCAGGGGCAGGTGATTTTTGATACACAATGCGGACTGGTTGAGAGGCAAAGCGGCTGTCCGGCAAAAAGAGGCGGACAGCCGCTTTTCTGCTTTTTCAAGCACATTTCGCTGTTGCGAAAAGCGGCCTCGCGCTGTACAATCCCTCAACATTTTTGCAGGAGGTATTGATGATGAGCAGGAAATTTGACAGAGCGAGGTATTATCTGTTCATGGCAATTGTCGGTCTCATTGGGTTTATGAATCTGGCAAACACCATGATCATCAATATCACCACGA
>CAKTQM010000067.1 GCA_934597125.1 uncultured Oscillospiraceae bacterium | reverse complement strand
GTGCGTGACCTCTCCCGTTTTTCCAGAAACTTTCTGGAGGGCGGCCACTATCTGGAGTTTGTATTTCCTGCGTATGGCGTCCGTTTCATCTCCATCAACGACCACTTCGACAGCGCCGACTATGGTGAATCCACCGGCGGTCTGGAGCTGGGCATCACCAACCTGCTGAACCAGCTGTACAGCCGCGACCTGTCCCGCAAGATCAAAAGCGTAACAGACCGCAAAAAGCTGAATGGCGAATATGCCTTTGGCGCTGTACCTTACGGCTATCAGAAGGGTGAGCAGAAGAACACTATCGTAGTTGACCCGCCTGCCGCCGATGTCGTCAGGCAGATATTTCAGTGGGCCTCGCAGGGCATCAGCATCACACAGATCGCACAGCGGCTGAATGCGTCCGGTACCGAAACGCCCTCCGCCTATCTGGCAAAAGTCCGAGGCCGCTACAAAGTGCGGAAGTTCTGGACATATGAATCCGTCCGGAATATTCTTCAGAACCGCATCTACACCGGCGATATGGAGGCGTTCAAGTCCCATGTGGTCAAGGTCGGCAGTAACCGCACGAAGCTGCTCCCCGAAGCGGAGCGCCCTATCATCCCCCATACTCACGAGCCTATCGTGTCGCGGGAGTTATACTATCTCGCTCGCAGCACCGTACAGAAAACGGCACCGAAAACGCCGACGGGAAACACGCCAAATCTGCTGCAGCCCTATCTCGTCTGCGGCTGCTGCGGAAACCGTCTGGTGAAGGGCAAGACCTCCAACAAGAACTGGCGCTGTGCGTCAGCGCGCTATGTACCGGAAAGCGGCTGTGCCGAAGTTTGTATCTCCGATGCTGACTTGCAAGCTATTCTGATCCGTGCGATCAATATGCAGTGCCGGCTGCGGGACGCCCGTCTTGAAAACTACCAGCGTCAATTTGAGAGTCACGCCTCCAAGCGCCGCGCCATCAATACAAGGATGCAGAGAGTACAGGCCGAGATCCGCCGCAAGCAGGAGGAACTCATGTCTCTCTATGAGGAGCATGTCGGCGGCCAGCTGTCAAAAGAGTCCTTTACAGAAAAACGGGAAAACCTTCTCCGCGCACAGAATGAAAAGAAGCGGCAGCTTGCCCAGTTGGAAAGCGATTGGGAGCTGCTCTGCGTGGAGGAGACCGCCAAAAGGGAAGAGCGGCAAACCTCCGTCCTCTCTCCGTACCATGAAATAAGCGCTTTAGACCCTGCTCTTATGCGGGAATTAGTTTGTGAAATTTTAGTTTTCCACAGGCAAAAAATTCAAATAAATTGGAAATTTCCGGATTTCACAGGTGAATTTATTGAATAAAGTTCTCGAAAAATTATTTGTTGTCCCATATTGACATCAACCGTGAGCGGCAGCCCCATTTTGCAGAACGGCAAATTTGTGGGCGCCGTGACCCATGTGCTGATCGACGATCCCTCCCGGGGCTACGGCATTTTGATGGAGAACATGCTGACTATGGCAGGATAACAGGAGGTAGACCCATGAAGTCTTTGCTGATCCGCGACACCACCCGTGAAGAGCGCGAGGAGATCGTCCGCCGTGCGCTGAGCGCCTGCGGCGGCAGCTGCGACGGCTGCAACGGCTGCGGCAACTCCGGCGGCGGGCGGGTGGAGACCATCTATCAGCCCTATATCGACGGCAAAAAGGAGCTGTCCCAGATCAACGAGGAATACGCGGCCAGCCGCGGGCTGATCCGGTAGGCGGACAAAAAGAAGCAGGGCGCGGCAAATGCCGCGCCCTGCGCTTTTTTCAAAACGTTCAAAACACCTCAGCCCAACGCCTTCGTCCGCTCATAGGCGGCGATGACGGCGTCCATGGCGGCGGCGCGGAAGCCGTGTTCCTCCAGCGCCCGCACACCGGCGATGGTGGTGCCGCCGGGGGAACAGACGGCGTCCTTTAACGCGGCGGTGTGCTCCGCCGACGCCAGCGCCAGCTTGGCCGTGCCCAGCAGCATCTGGGCGGCGTAGCGCTGGGCCTTGGCCCGGGGAAGTCCGGCGTATACGCCGCCATCCGCCAGCGCCTCCAGAAACAGGCAGGCAAACGCGCCGCCGCAGCCGGCCACGGCGCTGCCCGCGTCCATCAAATTCTCATCCAGCTCCTCCAGCAGTCCCGAGCAGTGCAGCAGCGAGACGAAGCCCTCCCGCTGTGCGTCGGTCACGTTGTCGGTGCAGCAGTACATGGTGACGCCCTCGCCCACCGCCACGGCGGTGTTGGGCATGATGCGGATGACGGGATAGCCGCCGCCCGCCATTTCACGGATGCGGGCTGTAGTCAGCCCCGCCGCCATGCTCAGCAGCACGAAGGGGGTGGCGCGCCGCCGCAGCACCGGCGCGATCTCCGCCAGCATGTCCCCCATCATCTGGGGCTTCACTCCCAGCAGGATGTAGTCGCACTCCGCCGCGACGGTCAGGTTGTCCGCCACCGACGCGCCGATCTCGTCGGCCAGTCTGGCGGCCTTTTCCGGCGTGCGGTTGGCCAGCACGATGCAGCGGCGGTTTTCCACTGTTCTGGCGGCGGCGCGGGCCAGCGCCCCGCCCATATTGCCCGTTCCGATGAATCCGTAGGTCATATCAGTCCCTCCTTATCTCACATAAAGCGGCATAACAAAATCGGCAGAAAAATGGCCGGCACCATGTTCAGGATCCGCAGCTTGGTGATGCCCAGCAGGTTCAGGCTGATGCCAACGATCAGCAGCGAACCCACAAAGGTGATCTCATTGACCACCACATCCCCCAGGTAAGGGGCCACCACCGACGCCAGCAGGGCGATGGCGCCCTCCACCACGAACACGGTGACGCCCGACAGCGCCACGCCCAGTCCCAGGGTGGAGGCAAAGACCACCGACGCCACGCCGTCGATGACGGATTTGGAAAAAAGCAGACTGTGCTGGTGCTGCAGGCCGCTCTCCAGCGGCCCCATCACCGCCAGCGCCCCCACGGCAAACACCAGCGAACCGGTGACGAACCCCTCGGTGACGCTGCTGCCGGTGAACCGCTTCTGCAGCGATTCGCCCAGCTTGTTGACGGCGGATTCAATGTCCAGCAGCTCACCGATCAGGGTACCTGCCACCATGGAGATAATGGGGATCAGCGCGTTGCTGCTTTTCAACAGTCCCGGCACGGCGATGCCAATGGTCATCAGGGACAGCGCCGCCATCAGCGAGCCCCGCAGTCGCTCCGGCAGCAGCTTTCCGGCAAACAGCCCCACCAGTCCGCCCACAATGATGGCGCCGCCGTTGACAAGAGAGCCCAACAGGATCATGGGATCAGTCCTCCTTCGTCCAAAAGATCGCGTACCACCGTGCCCGCCATCAGCAGTCCCGCCACGGAGGGCACCCAGGACACGCTGGCCGGCACGCTGCGCCGCCCCGGGGGCGGCGTCTCCAATTGCCGTGTTTCGTGGGGCTGCTCGGGGCTGAACACCACTTTCAGGTGGTGGATATCCCGCGCCCGCAGTTCCTTGCGCATGACCCGCGCCAGGGGACAGCCGGAGGTTTTGGCGATGTCGGTGACGGTCAGCAGCTCCGGCTGCAATTTGTTGCCGGTGCCCAAGGCCGTCAGAATGGGGATGCGCCGCTGCCGCGCCTGCCCGATCAGATCCAACTTGCAGCTGACCAGATCAATGGCGTCCACGATGTAGTCGTACCGGTGGGCGAAAAAGGCCTCCCGGTGGGCCGCGTCGTACAGGCCCACGATGGGATGCACCACCGTGTCGGGGCAGATGTCCCGGCAGCGGGCGGCGGCGGCCTCCGCCTTGGGCAGCCCCACTGTGGAGTGCAGGGCGTACAGCTGGCGGTTGATGTTGCTGGGGGATACGGTGTCGCCGTCGATCAGGGTCAGGTGCCCCACGCCGGCGCGGCACAGTGCCTCCGCCGCGTAGCTGCCCACGCCCCCCAGACCGAACACCGCCACATGGCTGCGCCGCAGCCGCTCCAGCGCGTCGCCGCCCAGGATCATTTCCGTTCGGATAAATTCTTCGTTTTTCATAAAAGACTTCTCAATAAGCGGCAAAGGATCGGCACACGCCGATCCTTTGCGATGGTTGGGGTTGTGTCAGAAACCGACGTGCTGCATGCCGGAGGCCTCCGTCACGCTCTCGGCGACGGTGTTCTCAGCCAGCCAGGCCTGATAGTCCTCGGTCTGCAGGCGGTTGGTGGCCTGCACCTTCCAGACGGGATCGCCGAAGCTGTCCAGATACATCACGTGGCTGCCGTAGCTGCTGTCGATGACGCCGGCGTCACCCACCTTGCGGCCATCGGCGAAGCACCAGTCCAGGAACTCCTGCACGAAGCTGGTGGACTTGGTGATGCCCTCGTACAGGCCGCCGTTGGAGGTGCTGCCGGAGTCGCCGGACAGCTCCGTGGCCATCTGGGCAAACAGCTCGGCGGTGGCGCCGCCGTCCTGCCATTCCTTCAGGGCCTTCTCGGCGTCGGCGTGGGCGCTGCTCTTCAGGTTCTCCACCTCGGCGTCATAGGTGTCAGACTCCTTGTCCAGACCGGTGGTGTCCACCTCGAAGAGGATGTGGCGGGCGTTGACAACGTTGTATTCCTCGCGGCCACGGCTGTGGAACAGGGCAAAATAGATGCTGGAATCGGTGGGCACGATGCTGGTCTCACCCTCGGTGCGGGCGGCGTCAAAGGCCCACAGCACCAGATCGGTGGTGGCGTAGGAGCCGCCCTCCTGGTGGTAATAGGTGGCGATGTCCGCGTAGTCGGCGGCAATGGCCTCCATCGTCTCGCCGGCGGCATAGCGCTTCTCGGCGTCGGCGGCGGCATCCTCGGCGGCCTTCTTGGCGGCGGCCTGCTGCTCATCGGTGGGCTCCACGGTGTTGCCGTCGGCGTCCGTGGTGCTGGCGGCGGTGGCCTTGAAGGAGATATACTCATAGTCGGCCACATCGAAAGCGTCGGGGTTCTCCTGATAGTTGGCCTCCAGCTCCTCATCGGAATAGGTCAGGCTTTCCACATACTCTTCGCTGTAAATGGTGGCCAGAGAATCCATCTCCAGCATCTCCTTGAACAGGCTCACGGTCATGTGGGAGCCGTAGGCCCGCTTCAGATAACCGGAAAGGGAGAAGCCGTTCTGCTTGGCATAGGTGGTGGTGCTGTCGATCACGCTCTGCACGTCGCTGTGGTTGTGGCCGTCATGCGTGGGGGCGTTCTCCAGGGTCATACCCTCGGCCTTGGCCTTTTCGCTCAGCAGATAGGCCTTGGTCAGATTGGTCTTGGCGGTATCCTTCAAATACTCGTCCCAGGTCATATCCGTGTCGGCGGAGATCTGCAGGGCCAGCTTGGCGGTGGCGCTCAGCTCCTGATCCTTCATGGAAACGCTGTTGTCCAGACCCAGATAGCTGGCGTACTGGGAGGTAGCCAGACGGTTCAGCTCGGCATAATAGAAGTAGTCCACCTGACCCACGGTAAAGTCCTTGCCGTCCACGGTCAGGGCGGTCTCGTTGCGCTGGAAGATGCCGGAGTTATACAGCAGCACCACGGCGGCCACGATGACGAACAGCACGGCCACGCCGCCGTAGATCAGACGGTTCTTTTTCCGATCGGCGGCCTCCTGCTGCTCACGCTTGACGCGGGGGTCGACATGACCCTGAGCGGCCAGCTCCTGGCGGTTTTTCTTTTCTCTGGATGCACTCATTTGTTTTTCAGTCCTCTCAAGTGATAGGCGCAATACGCCCTTGGTCGTAAAATACCTGCC
>CAKTQM010000066.1 GCA_934597125.1 uncultured Oscillospiraceae bacterium | reverse complement strand
TTCAGCTTGCTGAGCACCCACTTGTCCTCCAGCTCCAGCTTCTCCGGCAGCTGCACCTTGTCGATGGTGAGATTCATCATCACGAAGCGGCTGGCGTTCCAGATCTTATTGGCGAAGTTGCGCATCGCCTCGCACTTCTCCACGAAGAAGCGCATGTCGTTGCCGGGGCTGTTGCCGGTAATCAGGTTGAAGCGCAGGGCGTCGGCGCCGAATTTCTCCGCCATCTCCAGCGGGTCGATGCCGTTGCCCAGCGACTTGGACATTTTGCGGCCCTTGTCGTCCCGCACCAGGCCGTGGATCAGCACGGTCTTAAAGGGCTCCTTCTTCATCTGCTCCATGCCGGAGAAGATCATGCGGGCCACCCAGAAGAAGATGATGTCGTAACCGGTGACCAGCACGGAGGTGGGATACCAGTAGTTCAGGTCGGGGGCGTTCAGATCAGGCCAACCCAGCGTGGAGAAGGGCCACAGGGCGCTGCTGAACCAGGTGTCCAGCACGTCCTCCTCCCGTGTCAGATGGGTGCAGCCGCACTTTTCGCACCGGGTAGGATCCTGACGGCTGACGTTGATGTGGCCGCACTCGTCGCAGTACCACGCGGGGATCTGATGGCCCCACCACAGCTGGCGGGAGATGCACCAGTCGTGGACATTCTCCATCCAGTTGATATAGGTCTTGGTGAAGCGCTCCGGCACGAACTTGACGGTGCCGTCCTCCACCACGCGGATAGCCTCCTTGGCAAGAGGCGCCATTTTCACGAACCACTGGGCGCTGATCAGCGGCTCCACGTCGTTGTGGCAGCGATAGCAGGTGCCCACATTGTGGCTGTAGGGCTCGGTTTTCACCAGATAACCCTCGGCCTCCAGATCAGCCACGATGGCCTTGCGGCACTCGTAGCGATCCATGCCCTCATACTTACCGCCGTTCTCGTTGATCTTGCCGTCGTCGGCGATGCAGCGGATGACCTCCAGATTGTGGCGCAGACCCACCTCAAAGTCGTTGGGGTCGTGGGCGGGTGTCATCTTCACCGCGCCGGTGCCGAAGCCGATCTCGCAGTATTCATCGCCCACAATGGGGATCTCGCGGTTCATGATGGGCAGGATACACTTCTTGCCGATGAGATGCTTAAACTTTTCATCCTCGGGGTTCACCGCCACGCCGGTGTCGCCCATCATGGTCTCGGGGCGGGTGGTGGCGATGATAATGTCGCCGCTGCCGTCAGCCAGCGGATAGCGGACATACCACAGGTTGCCGGGCTTTTCGGTGTATTCCACCTCGGCGTCGGACAGGGCGGTCAGGCAATGGGGGCACCAGTTGATGATGCGGCTGCCCTTGTAGATCAGACCTTTTTCATACAGCTCGCAGAACGTCTCGCGGACGGCGCGGGAGCAGCCCTCGTCCATGGTGAAGCGGTCGCGGCTCCAGTCGCAGGAGGCACCCATCTTCTTCTGCTGCTCCACGATGCGGCTGCCGTACTTCTCCTTCCAGGCCCAGACACGCTCCAGGAACTTCTCGCGGCCCAGATCGTAACGGGTCAGGCCCTCGTTCTTCCGCAGATCCTCCTCCACCTTGATCTGGGTGGCAATGCCGGCGTGGTCGCTGCCGGGCAGCCACAGGGCCTCATAGCCCTGCATCCGCTTATAGCGGATCAGGATATCCTGCAATGTGCAGTCCATGGCGTGGCCCATGTGCAGCTGGCCCGTCACGTTGGGGGGCGGCATCACGATGGAAAAAGGCTTCTTGTCGGGGTTGGGATCGGCGTGGAAGCAGTCGTTGTCCATCCACATCTTGTAGATGCTGGACTCCACCTCCCGCGGATCGTACACTTTCGGTAATTCCTTATGCATAGGGGTTCTCCTTTCCGTATTTGGCAAAAAGGGCAACAAAAAATCGCTCCGTTTTGCCATGGCAAAACAGGGCGAACAAACAGTCCGTGGTACCACCTGTATTCGGGAAACTTCCCGCACTCATGCGGTGCTGTCACACCGCGCCCCGCTAACGGAGGGCAGCCGTTGCGGCCTACTTCACGTTCAGCCGAAAGCTCAGGGACGACTTGGGCGGGGCTTCACGGGCGCTTACACCATCCGCGCCCTCTCTCGGCATCCGCTGACCGCCTACTGCTTCCCTTCATCGCTGTTCAATATTGCAGACAGTATACTATATCCCGCGGTGGATGTCAACTGTTTTTCTCTCGGGGAAAGACTCTTGACAACATGTCCGCTTTCTGCTATGAATGAAGGCATTGCAGAAAGAAGGTAATTTCCCATGACAATTCTATTCACCATTCTTGTCACCTTTTTCGCCGGTATGGGCGCGGGGCTGGGCACCGGCTTTGCCGGTATGAGCGCCGCCGCCGTCATCAGTCCCATGCTCATCACCTTTCTTCACATGGATCCCTATATGGCGGTGGGCATCGCCCTGTCCTCCGACGTGCTGGCCAGCGCCGTTTCCGCCTATACCTACGGCAAAAACAAGAATCTGGACATCCGCAACGGCCTCATCATGATGGGCAGTGTGCTGGTCTTCACCGTGGTGGGCAGCTATGTCGCCAAGCTGGTGCCCTCCGCCACGATGGGCGGCTTCTCTGTGTTCATGACCTTCCTGCTGGGCGTCAAGTTCATCGTAAAACCCGTCATGACTACCAAAGAGACCATGCTGGCGGTCTCCGCCAAAAAGCGGGCCGTCCAGTCGGTGGTATGCGGCATGCTGATCGGCTTTATCTGCGGCTTTGTGGGAGCCGGCGGCGGCATGATGATGCTGCTGATCCTGACCTCCGTACTGGGCTACGAGCTGAAAACCGCCGTGGGCACCAGCGTGTTCATTATGACCTTCACCGCCCTGACCGGCGCCATCGCCCACTTCGCCATCGGCGGTGCGCCGGACTGGACGGTATTCGCCCTGTGCGTGGTGTTCACGCTGGTGTGGGCGCGGATTGCCGCCGTGTTCGCCAACAAGGCCACCCCCAAGGCCCTGAACCGCGCCACTGGCGTGGTGCTGGTGGTGCTGGGCGCGGTGGTACT
The DNA here is from genome assembly GCA_934597125.1 of uncultured Oscillospiraceae bacterium. Classification (GTDB taxonomy): domain Bacteria; phylum Bacillota; class Clostridia; order Oscillospirales; family Oscillospiraceae; genus Vescimonas. The sequence continues at coordinate 2,733 of CAKTQM010000066.1, read as the reverse complement.
GCTCTTCCAGCTGCTGACCTGACCACAGTGGCACTGTCACCCCGCCTGTGATTTCTTTACTTCCCTTTTTCGCGGGGCTATGGTACAATCAGAAAAGAAACCAACAGGAGGAGCGCTTTCATGGATATTTTCGATATTCTCGGCCCCGTGATGGTGGGGCCCTCCAGCTCCCACACGGCGGGCGCGGCGCGGATCGGCAGCATGGCCCGCACGCTGCTGGGCGCCAAACCGGTAAAGGCCGCCATTCATCTGCACGGCTCCTTTGCCGATACTGGCCTGGGTCACGGCACTGATCGGGCGCTGGTGGCGGGCCTTCTGGGCATGAAGCCCGACGACCTGCGCATCCCCAACGCCTTCAAAGAGGCCAAGCAGGAGGGTCTTACCTTCACTGTGGACACGGTGGAGCTGCGGGACGCCCATCCCAACACCGCCCTGATCGAAGCCTGGGGCGAGGGCGACCGGCATTTGGAGATGCAGGCCTCCAGCCTGGGCGGCGGTCGCATCATGGTGGATAAGCTGGACGGCATCAAGGTCAGCTTCACCGGCGAGTATAACACGCTGGTGATCCGTAATCTGGACTACTATTCCTCCGAGGCGGCGGTGACCACCATCCTCAGCCAGTTCCGCGTCAACATCGCCAACATGAGCATGTGGCGGCACAAGCGAGGCGGCGAATCCCTGATGATCATTGAAACCGACCAGCACGTCAAGCCGGAACAGGTGAATTTCATCGGCCAGCTGCCGGGCGTGCTGTCCATCATCTATTACGACAAGGAGGAGGATGAAGATGTCTCTGGATTCGATGAAGGAAATCTTTGACCGCATGGCCGAAAAGAACCAGCCCTTCTGGGAGGTCGTATTAGAGGACGATATGGAGACCCGTCAGGTCACCCGCAACCAGTCCATGGCGAAAATGCTGCTGACCTGGCAGGCCATGGTGGACGCGGCGGACAGCTACACGGGGCGCAAGCGCTCCGTCAGCGGTCTGGTGGGCGGCGACGGCATGAAAATGCGGCAGTACGCCATCCGCGGCGAAGCTCTGTCCGGCGGCTACGTCAGCGAGGTCATCACCGAAGCCCTCAGCATGGCCGAATCCAACGCCTGCATGCGCCGCATCGTGGCGGCGCCCACAGCGGGCGCCTGCGGCGTGCTGCCGGCGGTGATGCTGCCCCTGTGCAAATACGAGGAGCTGAGCCAGCACCAGATCTTAGAGGCCCTGTACGTAGCCAGCGGCATTGGCGCGGTGATCGCCTACCGCGCCTGTATCGCCGGCGCCTCCGGCGGCTGCCAGGCCGAGGTGGGCACCGCCTCCGCCATGGCGGCGGGCGCGCTGGTAGCTCTGCGGGGCGGCACCGGCGCGCAGATCGGCCATGCGGTAGCCATGGCATTGAAGAACCTGCTGGGTCTGGTGTGCGATCCGGTGGCGGGACTGGTGGAGATCCCCTGCGTCAAGCGCAACGTCATCGGCGCGGTGAACGCTGTCAGCGTAGCGGACATGGCCATGGCCGGTATCGAAAGCCGCATCCCCGTGGACGAGGTCATCGACGCCATGGGCGAGGTGGGCCGCCGCATGCCGGTGGAATTCCGCGAGACCGCCCTGGGCGGCCTGGCCGCCACCCCCACGGGGCGGGCCATCAAAAAACGGATGCACAAGCACCAATAAGGCGGTTTCATTCCACCTGTCTTCATGAATAAACACCAATTCAAATCCGACAACGAGGCATAATGCCGGAAAGGAGCATCCTATGCTGCTATTCAAGTCCATTCGCGCCCTGTTCAGCTTCTGGGAGTTCGGCGGAATGGTATTCCTGATCCCCGCAGTGCTGGTGCTGTCACTGGCGATGCAGGCCGTCATCTTCCGGAGCCAAAAGCGCCCCTGGCTGCCCATTGCCGTGATCGGCGGACTGCTGGTGCTGTGCGAGATTACCGTCTCTCTCATCATTCTCAAGCTGGAGCGGGCCGCTCTGAGCATCGCGTTTCTGGGGATGGCGGCGGAGATGGTGCTGCTGGCAATCATCATCGGGCTTGCCCTCGGGCTGCTGACCAGCTGCCTACTGCGGAAAGAAAAAGCGGCGTAACACACTTATTCCCTGCATAAAAAAATCTCCGGTCTTACGACCGGAGATTTTTTATGTATTTGCTTTAGTTTTCGCTGCGGCGCTTGTAGGACTCGTACTTGGTCTTGGCGTCCTCCTCCGCCTCGGCAAACAGGGTCTTGGCGTTTTCGGGGAAGCTCAGCTCCAGAGAAGCGTAACGCACCTCGCCCTTCATGAAGTCGTACAGCGGCATGGTGGGCTCCTTGGAATCCAGAGTGAACTTCTTGGTGCTGGGATCGTAACGGTACAGGTTCCAGTAGCCGGAAGCGACGGCGTCCTTCATCTCCTGCTGGACATTGTTCATGCCCTTCTTGATGCCGTGGTTGATGCAAGGCGCGTAGCAGATCACCAGAGACGGGCCCTTGTGGGCTTCGGCTTCCTTGATGGCCTTGATGAGCTGGTTGGGGTTGGCGCCCATGGAGCACTGGGCCACATAGACGTTGTCGTAGGTCATCATCAGCATACCAAGGTCTTTCTTCTTGGTCTTCTTACCGCTGGCCTGGAACTGGGCCACAGCGCCCACGGGGGTGGCCTTGGAGGACTGTCCGCCGGTGTTGGAGTACACCTCGGTATCCACCAGCAGCACGTTCACATCCTCGCCCATGGCGAAAACGTGATCCAGACCGCCGTAGCCGAT
>CAKTQM010000065.1 GCA_934597125.1 uncultured Oscillospiraceae bacterium | reverse complement strand
CACACATACAGCGGGGCGGTCAGGGTAAACACCAGACAGGCGAAAAGGATGGCCGGTGCGCTCCACTCAAAGTGTCCGGTTTTGCGGAAATCAAAATACGTGAGGCCAAGTTTGGCGAAGAAAAATACTGCCAGAATCAGGTCAATGGCAGGAAATACCACGTTGTTGACCACCGTCTTGATCTGACCGGAGGCTGTGGCCCAAGTGCTCTCCACGGCGCTGGCCACATCGCCGGTACCGCCGCTGGTACCTGTGGCGTAGGCCGACACGCACAGCAGGCAGCAAAGAAGCACTGTGAGACACAGCGCCGCCATTGTTCGTTTTACAGTTTTCATGTTCATGTTCTCCTTGTCACATTGTCATTTCATTCATGGACGGTTCCTTTTTCTGTTCCTGCCGCAGCTGGGCCAGCTTCTCCGCCGCCCAATCGGGAAGACACTCGTCCTTGAGGATACCCACGAACTCCGAACGGTTCCAGCGGGTCATTTCACCGTCCCCCAGGCAGGTACAGCGCACCGAGCGGCCTCTGGCGTTGGGGCGGCAGCCGAATCCGTCCCACGCCAGCCAGAGCTGATCCTCCGGCCGCCAGCAGGCTTCCCGCAGCACTTCCGGCGACAGCACCAGCACCTTTCCGGTAAAGTCCTGTTCACGGGAATTTGGTGTGCAATGCTCCGTCCCAAACAGGTGCAGCTTTGCCAGCTCCGCCCGATACTGCGTAACGAATCCGTCCAACACCGCGGGATGGCTGCCCACCATAAATGCGTAGCGATGGTCTCCATCGGGAGGGATATAGATGCCCTGGCTCCACTGCTTATTTGTCGGGTGATAGCGGCCATCATAGGAATGCTCCTGCAAGGTATTGGCCAGCACAAAGGCTGTCCGCTTATAGCCGTAATGGTCAATGACACGCTTGGCACAATCCTCCTTCAGGTGCATCCCATCGAAGTCTTCGCGGATGGCAAGCTCGATGGCTCCGGCACAGGCGCAGTTGGCGCGGTAGTTGGCCCGCCATTGCTCCAGCTCGCCACGCTCCCGCGCCTCCTTCGCCGTGTAGGGATACATCTCACGGGTCATAGATGGTCTCTCCGTTCTCCAGATACTGCGCCAGCAGTCCCTTGCAGCAGTCGTTTTCCGTCAGCACAGCCAGGAGCCGTTCCGGCACCGGAGAGAGATCGTAGTTCCCCTCGTCTACCGTCTGACAGCAATGACAGCAATGACAGCAATGACAGCATGCGGGGCGGCAGGCGGCGATCAGGCCATTCAGAAGCTGGTCGAAAGCTTCCTGCATTCCCTCCAGCACGTCGATGAGCTCCAAAGCCGTCATGGCCTTGGGCATCAGCATGATAAGATGCCGGCACATATGGGCTTCCAGCGTAATGTCCGCAAGCGCCAGAGCCACAAGTACTTCGTTGGGTATCTGAAGCCCGCGTTGATTGAATTCCATCTCACAAGTCATATGTTTTTCTCCTTGTATTATGTTTTCAGTGGATATTTTGGTGTATGTACTAACGTACAGGCTTTCTTCCCGTTGTCGTAGTTGTTGAAGAAGGATATCTGCGGTGCAAATACAGCCGGATCATAGTTGGTCATAATGTACTCCTCATAACGATCTTCCTTCTTTTTTGACATACTGTTCGGTCGATCCACCTCGAAGATGAAAAAGTCATGATATAGTTCTTTGATCTCGTCTTTCTTGTTGTAGGACACGATCACAAAGCTTTTTCGCGTGGCCAGCATATCATGCAGTTCCTGATGATCCGACCTGTAAAAAGGTACGCCATACTTTTCCGCGCCAAGATACGGCGGGTCACAATAGAAAACTGTATCCAGCGCGTCATATTTACCCAAGATTTCCTTGTAGCTCCGGTTCTCCATGGGAATGTGCTGCAGGATTCGCGCACATCTGGTGATCTGATGCTGGAATCTATCCCAATCACGGTCGAGCGCGGCAAACTCCGTTCCCAGGCCGTTGTAGCTGAGGTTGTGGAGCAAGAAGAACATCGCCGCCCGCCGTGCGTCCGGTGGGATGGCGCGCTGCATCAGCATCGCACTGATCTCCTCCGCCTGTGCAGGCGGGAAACTGATCTGCGTCAGTTCCAGTTCTTCCGCCAAATTTTTTCCGGCAAAATCTTTATCTTTCAAAGTGCGGAGCATGGTCTCAAACTCCTCGCGGGAGTTTTGCATGTATTTTAGCTCTGTGATCACGGACACCGGCTTTTCCCTGACGCAATACATCATGTTATAAAGATTGCTGTCAAGATCGTTATAGATCCGCAGTACGCCGCGTGGTGTTTGAAGGTTCAGGGTCACACAGCCGCTCCCACCAAAAACATCCACCAATTTGTTGTAATGTATCGGCATCAGGCTCTGGATGGCCCACATCAACTGCGCTTTGCTGCCTTTCCATGGAATAAGCTTAGCTAACGGTATGTTCATCCGCTGTCCAGCTCCTTACTAAAGCCATCCAGTGACCGCACCAAACCCGCGATGGCGGCGTTCAGCCCGTCCCGCATCTTCTCAAGGCTTCGGATGGTGTCGTAGACCTCCGTCGCCGTCTCGGCATAGAAATACCCACCCCGGCAAGCCGAGATGGGTATGCTGTCGCACCGCAGGCGGTTGATCTTCTTCCGCAGCTCATTGCCGCTCAGGCCCAGCGCCTTTTCCAAGGTGCGGCTGCTGATGGCATTCTTCCTGCCTTTGTAGCCCTCCTCCAGATACCGCGCAATGGTTTCTCGTTGCATAAATTCCTCCTCTACATGGTCAGCTCCATTTCTGATTGCGGCGCTTGGATGGGCTGACCGTCCAGACGGGCGAGGTAGCCGTAATCCCCAAGGACGCCGTTGTCCCTCTGCATTACGTCCCGACCATAGGCGTCCAAGTCCAGATGCGGCAAAATCAGCTTGCCCTCCTTTTCACCGGCGATGATGCCCAGCTCGTCCCGTGCCAGTTCTCTGGGCGAATGGATCTCCGGTTCAAAGCTGTATTCGTCCAGATGGTCGGTCAGAGCAATGGCATCCTCCAGTCGTGAGAGCTGCAACTGCTGGGCCACCGCCTTGAACTTCACCAGCTCACCATTCATGTCAAGCTCCTCCAAGCACCGGGCAAAACGGTTGAGCTGTTCCGTCCCGTCATAGGCAAGGTCGGTAAACGACCACATTTCCGGCATGGCAGTATCTTCACATTCCAGATGCGCCTCCTGCCAGCTATCCAGATCCAGCTGCATCAGCACAGTATTCAGCTCCGCCTGCGACGCGGGCAGGTTCAGCGACATGGTCTGGTGCTCATTGGAGCACAGAAGCCGCATCATATACGCCGGTTTCCGCGGCGGCTTGCCCAACTCGACGGGAGCTTGCTTCAACTCGGAGTGCCGCTCCACATAACCGCGGGGCGTAATGACGCTGCTTTCGCCTTGCCGCATCGTCTTGCCAATTTTCTCATAGTCCAGCAGTTCCAGCACGCTATCCGGCACCCTTTCCAACTCCGGCAGGAAGTCGTTTTCTACATAGAATCTGCCCAGCGCCGTGTCGTCCCTGACCTCCGGCACCACATGGCAGCAGTCTACGCTATACGCCAGATCCAACATCCGCTGGATCGTCAGCTCGTCGATCTCCATCTGCACTAAGCCCTCAAAGGCTATGGCGTCTGCCTCATTGAACGTACTGAGCTGCTCCGCCAGCGCGTTGAATTGATACAGGTCGCACTTGTCCAGATGGAGCGCCAGAAAGTCATATTGGCCCAAGTCCTCCACCTGCCAGTAGGGTTCCTGCCCCTCCCGAAGCCGCAGCTTCTCCAGCGCGTCCCGCATTGCCCACGGCTTGGCAGGCAAGTCCAGCGTGGTGCCGTTGTCGTTATCGGGGTTGCCAAGATATACAGAAAAAACAACTTTATCCAAGCTCCATTCCTCCTCGCCGCTGCACGATGTCATCGCAATTGTCGGGGTCTGCGCCGGGGACGTCCCAGCCGCACATACTGCCGATCTTCATGGCCTCCTCCTGCGCGGGCGTCACGCCCAGCTTCCGGTTCTGCTCATCGGCAATGAGCCGGTTCTCGTGGGAGTCGCCGGTCGACCAGTCGCTGGGATAGTATCCGCTCTCACCACGCTTGACACAGATAAGCTGTCCCGTCCCCGGCAGCAGCGTGAAGCACATCTCCGGCAGCTTGTCCAGATGGGGACAGAAGCGCTCCTGCTCCGTCTGGATGCTCCAGTCGTGATCTTGCCACAAATGCACATACAACTCATTGCCGCGGCCAATGGCGATCTCCCGCTGCTCGAAGCCCTCGCCCCATCCGTCCGACGCCTGTCCGGTGATAAACTCCTTCAGCGTAGTCAGCTCCGCCGCGGAAAGCTCGTGCCAAAGCTGACACTCCGCTATACCCCAAAGCTGTTCACCGCGCAGTTCCGCGCCGAATGTAATGGAGCGCACCTTGTTATTTACGGCGTCGGGCTTATCGTACCAATTCATGATGCCGCGGGTGACCTCCTCCGGCATCCGGTACTTCACCAGAGCGCTGCGGATGTTGTCCTCGTAGGGAACCAGCTCCCGTCCCGACAGCAGTTCCGGCTCCTCCGGCATAGCGCCCCACTCGTCCCGCTCATACAGGTCGGCGGTGAGGGGCATATACAGCTTCATCACACTGAGCTGAGGCGGCAGGACGGTGAAGCTGTCCACGCCGGGGATAAGGGCCAGCGTCCGTCCGTTGTCCCACTTCATATGAAACTGTCCCGCATCGTCGATGTGTTCCACCGTCCCCGTCATCCCTGCCGGTACCGGTGCGAAGGGATCGTCCATCTCATCCAGCCGGATACGGGTACCGGGCGGGTACTGCTTCCGCAGAAATGTTACCATTTCTCTGCTAATGTCCATGTCATAGCCCTCCCATCTGCGTATAGTCTGCCAACTCATGGGGATTTTCTTCCCCCACAAAGTCGAATAAAATATCGTCCGCCGCCTTGCGGACAGTGGGATCGTCTGTCAGGACTTCATAGCGGAAGCCTGTGCTGTCCCGATAGGGCAGTTCCTCACGGATGCAGTCCAGAAAGGCGTTCGCGTCATAGTAGGGGATGATGTCTCCATTGGCGAAGGTGGCCCGGCCCACCATATGAATGCCGCCCACGGCTCACATCTCCCTGCGTCCGCGGGGACGGGTACGGCGGGTAAAGTAAATGGCCGCAGTGCCTGCCACGGCCAGAATGATGCAAATTGCTTTTTTCATCGTGTTTTCCTCCTGTTAATTTTCAGTTCGTTCGCAATAGACCACATAGCGCTGCCTCCCACCAGAAGCATAGGGATGGCAGGTGAGCAGCGTCAGCAGGTCGCGGCCCTGCTGGATTTTGATTCTTTCGATTTCGTGCGGCTGAATGATCTGAATGTTGGCCACCGTATATGTCAGTGTTTCCCACAGGTTTGTGAGCGTTACGGTATCGCCTGCCTCCAAGCGGTCTATATGCCGAAAGTAGTCCGCTCCGCACCATCCACGGTGGCCTGCAATGACGCAGTTGGTGTTGGCACCGCCGATGGGAGCTGATGTATTGCCCAGCACCGCCGCGCCTGCGGCGAGGTGAGTGTCGGATGCACCCAAGTAGACCGGCATGGTCAGCTCCATGGCAGGTATCTCCAACACACCAAGGATTTCGTCCTCGATGCCATAGGCAATCAAATCGGCAGCGGGTTCTTCGCAGGCTTCCAGATCAACAAGGCCGGATTGCTTTTCGGCGTAGATACGCTGATTGTAGGCTTGCAGGTCTGCCAGCAGTTCGGGGTACTGCTGCTCTGGTTCGCCGCGGTCGGCCAAGAACTCCTGCACGGCAGCGTCCGCATC
>CAKTQM010000064.1 GCA_934597125.1 uncultured Oscillospiraceae bacterium | reverse complement strand
CATGGCGCAGGCGTACATTCAGGCCATGGAGGAGTATGCGGAGAAGTACAAGCAGTCACATTTGACATAGTTTTAGACTATAGCGAACTTAGTTTTCACGTATTTTACAAATGACAAAGACTGTAGTATCATCATACCTGTAAAGAGCAAAACACAAAAATACAGAATGATGAAAGGAGCTTTTGCGATGAAAAAGACAACTGCTGTGGTGCTGGCCCTGCTCCTGACATTGGTGGTGCTGGGCACGTTCGTTTCCATCGTGACGGGCTGGTTCAATCCTGTGGTGAAGGTCACGGGCCTTCTGCTGGGCTATCTGATGTTTGCCGACATGGCGGTCATCTGCGATCTGATGGCCGGCGTTTATAAGGCATAAAAGCGTATTGCTTACCATTATTTTCTCTCTTATCCTCTTCCAAACAAAAAACGGCCGTGCAATGCACGGCCGTTTTTTGCTTTGAGGAACGGATATAAGTGTGTAGGGGCGGACGACTCTGTCCACCCAGACGATCAATCACATCATTACTGGGGCGGACAGAGTCGTCCGCCCCTACGGAGAGGCTGTTGAGGATTGTCCTTACACCAGCTCCCCAAACCCCCGGATGCACCGGTGGCACACCGACTGCATCTCTTCCCAGGACACGTGGAAAAACTCGTCATACACGCCGATGACCTGCATGCCCGCGGCGCGGGCGCTGCGGCAGGCGGCGATGGAGTCGTCAAAGATGGTGCAGTCCTCCGGCGCCACCCCCAGCAGCTCCGCCGTTTTGCGGTAGATAGCAGGCTCTTTCTTGTCCATGCCCAGCTCCTGGGCGAAAAAGATGTGCTCAAAATAGGGCTTCAGCCCCAGGTGCCCCAGCGCCGCATGGCAGTGGGCGGGGACGCTGGAGGTCAACACCGCCATCCGTTCTCCGGCGGCCTTGCATTTCTCCAGATACTCCACCACGCCGGGTTTCACCGGCACGCTGGTGGTGTACAGGTCGCCGGCCATCTCCATCCACTCGGCCATGATCTCGTCGGTGGATTCACTGAGGTGGCAGTACTCCTTTGTGAAAATGGCGGCCTTGGGGAATACGGTGTGGGCCACGCCCTCGTAATACTCGTGGGTATAGGGCAGGCCCCGCTTAGCCAGAAACGCGGTGTCCACGTCCCGCCAGATGCCGTTGGAGTCGATGAGGGTGCCGTCCATGTCAAAAATCAGCATAGAGTTTCTCCTTATAGGTCGGTGGTGTAAAAGCGCCACGGGAAGTCCACGGCCTCCTGGGCATAGTCGATGCCGATGCGCCTGCCGGTGTGAAGGGTGAAGGGGCGGGGCGTTTCATCGGGCAGGCCCGCGTCGGACAGGGCGGTGCAGAGGAACAGCTCCTCTCCCGTGGTTAGATCCAGACCGTTCTGGCGGCGATCCAGCCCCAGCGCCTGACAGCATTTGCCCGGGCCGTTCAGGAAATTCTTCCGCTGATAGGCCGTCAGCGTGTCGGGCGCTTTCCCATACCGCAGGCGGCAGAGGGTCTCCAGACCATGCACCGGCACAAGGCTCCGCAGCAGCACGGCGGAGGGCTCCCCCTCCGGCTCGGTGACGAAGTTCAGGCAGCAGTGCATGCCGTAGATGAGATAGATGTAGGCATGACCCGGCGGGCCGAACATGGTGGCGTTGCGGGCTGTCTTGCGGTAGCCGTAGGAGTGGGCGGCCTTGTCGATGGCCCCCACATAGGCCTCCGTCTCCGTGACACGGCACACCAGCAGCGCCTCCTCATACCGCCGCACCAGATAGCAGCCGACGAGACGGCGGGCGATGTCCACCGTATTTCCCGTATAAAAATTCCGACAAAGTATTGCCATTTTCGCCCTCCGGTGGTATAGTGCTCTTGCTATTCTATCATTTTTACCGTGAAATTACAAGAAAAAGGAAGTGTTGCCGCGATGCCTGTATACAACTATAAAAAAGGCCTGACCGCCATGCTGGGGTGTTTCCTGATCTGGGGATTCCAACCCCTTTACTGGTATCTGTGCGGCGACATGGATACCTTCTTCCTGATGGCCAGCCGCATCGTCTGGGCGGCGGTGTGCTGCGTGCTGATCCTGTGGATGCAGGGCAAGCTGCCCCAGCTGGCGGCAGCCTTCCGGGATAAGCAGGTATTGAAGCGGGAGATCCCCGCGGCGGTGTTCCTGTTCGGCGACTGGATCGTGTATCTCTGGGCGGTGCAGAACGGCCGGGTGCTGGAGTGCTCCCTGGGCTACTACATCCAGCCCCTGGTGGTGTTCGCCTTCGGTGCGCTGATCTTCAAGGAGAAAATCTCGTGGCGGCACTTTGTCATCATCGCCATCGTGGTGGTGGGCATCGTGCTGAGCACCAGCGGCTTCGGCGGCGTACCCTATGTGACGATCGCCCTGGCCGCCATGTTCGCCATCTATGCCGCCATCAAGAAGAGCCTGACGATCGACTCCATCGTCAGCACCACCATGGAGATCATCATGATGGTGCCGGTGGCTGTTATATTCGTGCTGTGCTGCCGCATGGGCGACAACGGCATGGGCAGCCTGACGGTGGTGCGGCAGCTGCTGCTGATGGGCTCCGGTGTGGTGACGGCGGTGCCCATGCTGTTCTACGCTATCGGCGTGCGGAACCTGCCCCTGATGACTACCGGCATCTGCCAATATCTCAGTCCCACCTTGGCGATCTTCTGCGGCATGATTATGGGTGAGAGCCTGACACAGGAAAAGCTGGTGAGCTTCTATTTCATCTGGGCGGGCGTGATCCTGTATACGCTGAACAGCATTTATGAGGAGAAAAAGCGCAGTAAAACAACGGCGTGAGGAGGAGAACCATGCATATCACAGTTTATCTTGGCGCCAACGAGGGCAACGATCCGGCGCTGGGTCAGGCCGTGCGGGAACTGGGCCGGTGGATCGGCGAGAGCGGTCATACCCTGGTCTACGGCGGCTCGGAAAACGGCCTGATGGGCGAGATCGCCAGAAGTGTTCTGGCCGCGGGCGGCCGGGCCATCGGCGTGGAACCCCAGTTCTTCATCGACGCGGGCTATGAGTTCCACGGTCTGACGGAGCTGATCGTCACCAGGGACATGGCGGAGCGCAAAGGCAAGATGATCGAGCTGGGCGACGCCTTCATCGCCCTTCCCGGCGGCACCGGCACGCTGGAGGAGATCACGGAGGTCATGTCCAAGGTGTCTTTGAAGCATCTGGACGCCCCCTGTATCCTCTATAACCTGAACGGCTACTATGACGACCTGAAAGCCCTGCTGCGGCATATGATCGAGAAAGGCCTGTCCTCGCCTGAGCGGCAGGAGGGGATCTATTTTGCCGGGGAGCTGGCGCAGATCAGGGAGATATTGGAGAAATAACAACGAAGCCACAAACCGCCGCGGGCACAGCCCGCGGCGGTTTTGTGATTGGGGAAGCAGAGACCAAGGCTCCCTTGTGCAAAGGGAGCTGTCAGCCGTCAGGCTGACTGAGGGATTGTCAGCCGGTGATCTTTAGCCCGGAGGCCAGGTCATGTCGCGACCGCTGAGCACATGGAAGTGCAGGTGCTTCACGGTCTGACCGGCCTGATCGCCGCAGTTGTTGACGATGCGGTAGCTCTCGCAGCCCAACTCCTTACACAGCTTGGCGATAACGGTGAAGCAGTGGGCCACCACGGCTTCGTTGCTCTCGTCGATCTTGGCGGCGCAGCAGATGTGTTCCTTGGGCACCACCAGAAAGTGGGTGGGGGCCTGGGGCTCGATGTCATAGAAGGCGTAGCACAGCTCGTCTTCATACAGCTTGCTGCTGGGGATCTCACCATCAATGATGGCGCAGAACAGGCAGTCGTTCTTCATAGGTTCGTCTCCTTTCGTTGTATGCTTATTGGGTGTGCCCGCCCTGCTGGGGCGGGCACTGATTTCCGTCTCAGCCCAGCTTTTCCGCCACAAAGTCGTCCACGGTAGCCAGCGCGTCATCCACCTTCAAAAGGTCGGTGCCGCCGCCCATGGCGCTGTCGGGCTTGCCGCCGCCCTTGCCGCCGCACACGGCGGACACGGACTTCACCAGATCACCGGCCTTGATACCCTTGGCAACGGCCTCCTTGCCGCACACGGCCAGGAAGCTGACCTTTTCGCCGTTGATGCTGGCCAGCACCGCCACCACATTGGGATCCTTGTCCCGCATAAAGTCGCCCATGGCACGCAGGGCGTTGGCGTCCAGATTCTGGCGGGTGCCGGTGATGATGTGCAGGCCGCCCACAGTCTTGGCGGAGGCCATTACCTGACGGGCCTCGCCCAGAGAGGCCTCGGCCTTGAACTTCTCCAGCGCCTGACGCAGCTCCTTCATCTCGTTGGCCTGCTGCTCCATGCGCTCCAGAATACCGCCGGGGGCGGTCTTGAAGAACTGGGCGGCTTTCAGCAGGGTGGTGCGGCCATGGCGGGTCTCTTCAATGGAGGCGCGGCCGGTGGTGGCCTCGATACGGCGGACGCCGGAGGCGACGCTGCTCTCGCTCTTGATGCGGAACATGCCCACCTTGGCGGTGTTGTCCAGATGGGTGCCGCCGCACAGCTCCATGGAGAAATCGCCCATGGTGACCACGCGGACGGTGGCGCCGTACTTCTCGCCGAAGGTGGCTACGGCGCCCCGGGCCTTGGCCTCGTCCAGCGGCAGCTCCTCGGTGGTGATGGCCAGACCGTCCAGAATGGCGCCGTTCACCAGATCCTCCACCTGATTGATCTGCTCGGCGGTGATACCCTCAAAGTGGGTGAAGTCGAAGCGCAGACGGTCGGGCTCCACCAGAGAGCCGGCCTGATGCACATGGTCGCCCAGCACCTTCACCAGCGCGGCATCCAGCAGGTGGGTGGCACTGTGGGCGCGGCGGATGGCGGCGCGGCGGACGGTGTCGATGGAGGCGGCCACGGTGTCGCCCACCTTCAAAGAGCCCTTCATCAGCTTGCCATAGTGCATGAACTTGCCGCCTTTATTCTTCTGCACGTTGTTGACGTGGAACAGGAGTGCGCAGTTGCCGTCGGGATTCTCAATGCTGTCGCTGTCGGTAATGCGGCCGTGGTCGGCGGTCTGGCCGCCCATCTCGGCGTAGAAGGGAGTCTGATCCAGCACCACGATGGCCTCCATACCGGCCACGATCTCGTCCACCAGTTCACCCTCGGCCACGATAGCCAACACGTGGGCGTCGTCGATGGCGTCGTAGTCATAGCCCACAAACTCGGTGGCGGGCATATCCTTGCCGAACTCCACGCCGGCCCAGCCCAGATCGCCCAGCGCCTTGCGGGCCTCGCGGGCGCGCTCCTTCTGCTCGGTCATCAGGGCCTTGAAAGCCTCCTCGTCGATGGTCATGCCCTCCTCGGCGGCCATCTCCGCCGTCAGGTCGATGGGGAAGCCAAAGGTGTCATACAGCTTGAAGGCGTCCTCACCGGAGAACACGGTCTCACCCTTGGCCTTGTGGGCGGACAGCATGTCGCCGTAGATCTTCATGCCGCCGTCAATGGTACGGGCGAAGTTCTCCTCCTCGGTGCGGATGACCTTGGTGATGTAGGTCTGCTTCTCCCGCAGGTCGGGATACTGGCACTCATTCTCGTGGATGACGGTGTCCACCACCTGATACAAAAACGGCTCGTTGACGCCCAGCAGCTTACCATGACGGGCGGCGCGGCGCAGCAGACGGCGCAGCACGTAGCCCCGCCCCTCGTTGCTGGGCAGGATGCCATCGCAGATCATGAAGGTGGCGCTGCGGATATGGTCGGTGATGACACGCAGGCTCACATCCCGCTTGTGGCTCTCGCCATAGTGGGCGCCGGTCAGCTCGCTGACCTTGTTGGTGATGTTCATGACGGTATCCACGTCAAACAGGCTGTCCACATTCTGGCACACGCAGGCCAGACGCTCCAGACCCATGCCGGTGTCGATATTCTTCTGCTTCAGCTCGGTGTAGTTGTTGTGGCCGTCGTTGTCGAACTGGCTGAACACGTTGTTCCACACCTCGATATAGCGGTCGCAGTCGCAGCCCACGGTGCAGCCGGGCTTACCGCAGCCGTACTCGGGGCCGCGGTCATAGTAGATCTCGGAGCAGGGGCCGCAGGGGCCGGAGCCGTGCTCCCAGAA
>CAKTQM010000063.1 GCA_934597125.1 uncultured Oscillospiraceae bacterium | reverse complement strand
AGCAGCACCGTCAGAATGGGGCTCATAGCCACCAGAATACTGACGTTGGCGGCGTAGGTGTGATCCAGCGCCGTATTCTGCAGATAGAAGTAAAAGCTGCCGCCGGTAATGCCGATCAGAATGAACAGCAGCTCATCCTTCCAGGGCAGCTTCAACGTCCTGGGCCGCAGCACCCACAGCGTCACATACGCCAGCCCCATCCGCAGGGGGATGATCTGAATAGGTGTAAAATCCACCAGCAGATTCTTGGTCAGCACAAAGCAGCTGCCCCACACTAAAATGGTGATGATGGCGAAGATATGCCCCATCACTTTTGACTTTTCCATGGAAAACGCCTCCTGCCAAATTTTTTCGCAACATATCTATTATAGGGGAGCGATGTGGGAAAATCCAGAGCAAAATACAATTTTCCACAAAAAAATCCCCCGGAAAACGCGGTTGCCCTTTCCGGGGAAACATGGTATCATGGGATAGGAACAATTTCCGTGAGGAGGAATCAAAACATGCAGCATGCAACACTGGTGGTTATGGCGGCGGGCATGGGCTCCCGCTACGGCGGCAACAAGCAGGTGGACGGCGTCGGCCCCCACGGCGAGATCCTCATGAACTACGGCATCTACGACGCCGCCCGCGCCGGCTTCGATAAAGTGGTCTTTGTCATCAAGCCGGAGATCCGCGACCTGATCCACCGCCTGGCCGGCGACGCGCTGGAGACCCTGCGCACCCCCGATGGCCGCAAGGTGGAATTCTGCTACGCCGAACAGACCTTTGACTCCGTGCCGGACTTCTATCACATCCCGGAAGACCGCACCAAGCCCTTCGGCACCGCCCACGCGGTGCTGTGTACCCGCCCCTATATCCACGAGCCCTTCTGCGTCATCAACGCCGACGACTACTACGGCGTGGATGCCTACCGCACCATGTATGAAGCCCTCCAGACCCTGCCTCCCCGGGGCAAGGCCGTCATGGTGGGCTATCTTCTGAAAAACACCGTCAGCAAATACGGCACCGTCACCCGCGGCGTCTGCCGTACGGAAAACGACCGGCTGACCGATATCCGCGAGACCATGAAGATCCAGCTCTTTCCCGACGGCACTATCGCCGACATGGCCGACGGCGTCCGCCGCGACCTGGACGGCGACAGCGTGGTGTCCATGAATTTCTGGGGATTTTCCCCCGCTATTTTTGAGGAGCTGGAGACGTATTTCCGTCATTTCCTCCATACCATAGGCAGCGATCCCAAGGCCGAGTGCCTGCTGCCCAGCATGGTGGGCGACCTGATGGCCCAGGGCAGGCTCACCGTCTCCGTCCTGTCCTCCGCCGACCAGTGGTTCGGCATGACCTACCACGAAGACCGTCCCCGCGTAGCGGCAGCTCTCCAGAAGCTCCACGACGCGGGCGTGTACCCCGATAAGCTGGCGTAGGATATTTCGCGCTCCGGCGCGAGGGATTTCATAGGGGCGGACGACTCTGTCCGCTCTACCGGCTCCTTTTCCCACCGCAAGACAACAAGGCCGCGGAGCGTCCACTCCGCGGCCTTGTCCGCAATACCCGATGTTTTTCCCCTGCCGTCAGCGGCAGTTGGTGGTGTCCTTAGCGTTCTTGTTGTTCTTGGTGTTGGTGTTCTGGGTGTTATTCTGGGTATTCTGGGCGTTCTGCGCGTCCTTGGTGTTCTTGTAATTCTTGTTTTCCATAAGTTCGCACCTCCTTTTTTTGTGCAAGGCTATCATTTCCCGTCCAAACGCCCCTTATGCATGAAAGAAGAGAAGAATCATAAAAATTTCAGTTGACAAACCGGCAGGGAACAGGTATAATACTTCTGCAAAACAAAGAAGGTCGGTGCATCCGCCTCACCTCCCGCCATTGGTAAAGAGGTCAACAGCGAAGCTCTACAAAAGCCCTATGTGGCTTTTCGATGTTGCGCGGATGCAGGTTGCATTCGCGTTTTATTTTGATTGGAGGTGCTTGTAGTATTAGCAAGGTAGTGCATCAACTGAACGAGGACATCAACGACCGCGAGATCCGGCTCATCGGCGAAAATGGCGAGCAAATGGGTATCGTGTCGTCTGACGAAGCGCTGCACATCGCAGAGGAGCGCGGCCTTGATCTTGTCAAGATCTCGCCCCAGGCTGTCCCCCCCGTATGCAAACTCATGAACTATGGCAAGTATCGCTTTGAGCAGAGCAAACGCGAAAAAGAGGCCCGTAAAAACCAGCATGTGGTGGAGATCAAGGAGATCCGCATGTCCCCCGGCATCGACGTGGGCGATTTCAATACCAAGCTGAAAAACGCCCAGAAATTCCTGTCTGACGGCAACCGTGTCAAGGTCTCCGTCCGCTTCCGCGGCCGCGAGATGGCCCATACCGAGATCGGCCGCGACCTGCTGACTAAGTTTGCCGAGCAGTGCGGCGAGGTGGCTACCATGGAAAAATCCGCCAAGATGGAAGGCCGCAACATGTCCATTTTCCTGGCTCCCAAGGCCGGTAAATAAAATTTGTATTCTTTTGTGACCACGCAATAGTAGGAAGGAGAAACAACTATGCCTAAACTGAAGACCCATAGCGGCGCAAAGAAGCGCTTCAATCTGACGAAATCCGGCAAGGTCAAGAGAGCTCATGCGTTCAAGAGCCACATCCTGACCAAGAAGGACACCAAGCGCGGCCGTCGTCTGCGCACCGGCACCTACGCCGACTGCACCAACGAGGCGACCATCCGTAAGATGATCCCTTACAAATAAGAGACGGAATCGTTAGAAATAGGAGGCTAATTAGATATGGCACGTGTTAAAGGCGCAATGATGACGCGCAAGAGAAGAAATAAGATGCTCAAGCTGGCCAAGGGCTATTGGGGCGCCAAGTCCAAGCACTTCAAGATGGCTAACGAGCAGGTCATGAAGTCCCTGACCTACGCTTACGTAGGCCGCCGCCTGAAGAAGCGGGACTTCCGCCAGCTGTGGATTACCCGCATTTCCGCCGCCTGCAAGATCAACGGCATGAACTATTCCACCTTCATGCACGGTCTGAAGCTGGCCGGTGTCCAGATCAACCGCAAGATGCTGTCCGAAATGGCCATCAACGACGCCGTGGCGTTCACCGCCCTGTGCGATATGGCCAAGGCCAAGCTGGCGTAACAGAACATAAAAAAATCACCTGCCGCAGGGCAGGTGATTTTTTTATGAGCGAAAAGACGCAAGAGAAAAGTTTCAGTGGTGTGCCTGCGGCACGATGGAAAAAGGGACGGCGCGTAGGTGCGGGGCCGATACGTCCCGTACCCTCACGCCTTTGTATAAAACGTCTGCTTTGGCCCTGTGTCCTGCATCAGTGCGGCAGGATCGCGGAACCGGAACAGATACAGCCCTGTGTCATACAGATCGCCTGCGCATCCGCCCAGATGGGCCGCCAGCAGAAAAGCGGCCATGTACCGGCTCACCGGCTCTGTCAGCAGCAGTACCGCCAGAAGAAACACCATGGTAAACACCACAAAAGGAGCCAGCAGCGCGATCAACGCGGTATTCCGATACACGAAAATATCCGGTACGCCGCAATATGCCGCGCTCCACGTTATCCCGAATGTCAGCCTGTGTCCGGTCAGCAGCTTGTACGCCGCGCCGTGGAGCAGTTCATGCAGCACCACGTAACCCA
Organism: uncultured Oscillospiraceae bacterium; assembly: GCA_934597125.1. Lineage (GTDB taxonomy): Bacteria > Bacillota > Clostridia > Oscillospirales > Oscillospiraceae > Vescimonas. Next base: position 3,263 of record CAKTQM010000063.1, on the reverse strand, counting down.
ATAGCGCGATCAGCAAGATCACGGTTTTCAAAAGGGAGTCCAGCGGCGCCGCCACAAAGGCCTCCCCCGGCTGGATCAGCAGCCAGAACAGCACATCCAACCCCGCCATGATCACAAACGCGATAAGGTTCATCAAAATAGCAGGGCCTTTTTTCTGAAAGTCCACGGTCAGCTGGGGCGCGTAGCCCGCCGGCAGCACTTCCTCAAAGCTCTTTCGCTTCATCCTGACCGTTTTCCTCCGCCGGTTCCCACGGCTGCATCACCGCCACGCACCGGTTGATGTTCTTCCCCAGCTCATAGAATTTTTTCTCATAGTCCGTCATCACGCCCACCAGCCCCTCCGCATGCAGGTCGCGGGTCACCTCCCGCAGCTCCCAGCCGTATTGGGGGATCTCCTCCACCGACCACTCAAACAGCTTGTCGTTGTCAGTCTTGAAGTGGATCTCGCCGCCCGCTTTCAATACCTTCCGGTACTGGTTCAGAAAGTTGTGGTGTGTCAGCCGCCGTTTGGCCTGATTGCTCTTGGGCCACGGGTCGCAGAAGTTGATGTAGATGCGGTCGATCTCCTCCGGCGCGAACATATCCGGCAGCAGCGCCGCATCCGCGTCGATAAACAGCACATTTTTCAGCGCCGCATCCCGTGCCCGTTCCATGGCTACCACCATGGCGTCCGGTACCTTCTCCACGGCGATCAGCAGCACATCCGGCTCTGCCGCCGCCGTGCCGGCGGTGAACCGCCCCTTGCCGCAGCCCAGCTCCAGCCGGATCTCCCGTGCCTCCGGCATGAATTCCCGCCATCGGCCCCGCTGGGCAAAGGGATCCCGTACCAGCCACGCGCCGCAGGCCTCCATTCGCGGCGCCAGATTTTTCTTTTTTCTCATCCGCATGGAAATTTCCTCCAATGGTTAACTTGATTCAGGGTCGACATTATACCACAAAAACCCTCCCGTTGCAAACAGGAAAACATTCCGCTGCCGCGACCGGAAAAACCCACCCTCAAAATGTGCAAATTCTCTCATTCACTTTTGTGGAATGTGCTAAAAAAGCGGAAACCACCTCCGATAGGGGTTGATAATTTATAGACGAAGTACTATAATATAACCTGTATGAGGAGCTATGTTTTCATTCCATTAAAGTGGTAAGGAAACCCGCCCCGAAAAGGAAGAAGGAGGAGTTAACATGACGAATGTTCTGTTAGAGAAAAAGGGACACATCGCAATTGCCACCATCAACCGTCCCAAGGCGCTCAACGCGCTCAACAGCGACGTGCTCACCGACCTGGGCGAGCTGGTGGATATCGTCAATGCCGACAGTGAGATCCGCGCTCTGGTGCTGACCGGCAGCGGTGAAAAGGCCTTTGTGGCTGGCGCTGATATCGGCGAGATGAGCACCCTGACCCCCGAAGAGGGCGAGGCTTTCGGCAAGCACGGCAACGACGTGTTCCGCCGCATCGAGACCCTGCCCATCCCCACCATCGCCGCCATTAACGGCTTTGCCCTGGGCGGCGGCTGCGAGCTGAGCATGAGCTGCGACATCCGCATCTGCGCCGACACCGCCGTGTTCGGCCAGCCTGAGACCGGTCTGGGCATCACCCCCGGCTTCGGCGGTACCCAGCGTCTGGCCCGCCTGGTGGGCCCCGGCATGGCCAAGCAGCTGATCTACACCGCCAAGAATATCAAGGCGGACGAGGCCCTTCGCATTGGCCTGGTCAACGCCGTCTATCCCCTGGACGAGCTGATGGCCGCCGCTGAAAAGCTGGCCGAGACCATTGCCAAGAACGCCCCCATCGCCGTCCGTGCCTGCAAGAAGGCCATCAACGACGGCCTCGAGGTCAAGATGGACGACGCCATCGTCATCGAGGAGAAGCTCTTCGGCAGCTGCTTCAAGACCGCCGACCAGATCGAGGGAATGACCGCCTTCCTGGAAAAGCGCAAGCACGAGCCTTACCAGAACAAGTAAGTACCCATTTTTGTTAATTAACAGGCCTTGCCTGATGATTAAAGAACAATAATTATAGGAGGAAAACACATGAAAGTCGCAGTATTTGGCGCCGGTACGATGGGCAGCGGTATTGCCCAGGTTTTCGCAGCTAAGGGCCACACCGCTCTGATGTATGCTTCCAGCGTGGCAAGTGCTCAGCGTCATAAGGACAAGCTGGCTGCCTCTCTGAACAAGAAGGTTGCCAAGGGCAAGATGACTCAGGAAGCCGCTGACGATCTGATGAGCCGCGTCCTGGTGGAAGAGTTCGAAGCCGCCGCCGATGCCGACCTGGTCATCGAGTGCGTCGCTGAGAACATGGCCACCAAGAAGGAGCTGCTGGGCCGTCTGGACGCCATCTGCAAGGAGGGCGCCATCTTCGCTTCCAACACTTCTTCTCTGTCCATCACCGAGATGGCCCAGGGTCTGAAGCACCCCCTGATCGGTATGCACTTCTTTAACCCCGTGCCCGCTATGAAGCTGGTCGAGGTCATCGCCGGCGGCAATACTCCCGCTGAGCTGGTGGATTACATCAAGAACCTGTCCGTCGAGATCGGCAAGACCCCCGTGGTGGTCAATGAGGCCCCCGGCTTCGTGGTCAACAAGATCCTGATTCCCTACTGCAACGAGGGCGTCTGCGTCCTGCAGGAGGGTGTCGCCTCTGCCGAGGATATCGACATCGCCATGCAGCTGGGCTGCAACCACCCCATGGGCCCCCTGCACCTGGGCGATCTGATCGGCTGGGATGTGGTGCTGAACATCATGGACGTGCTGTATAACGAGACCCACGACAGCAAGTACCGTGCCAACGTGCTGATCCGCAAGATGGTGCGTGCCGGCAAGCTGGGCATCAAGTCCGGCGAGGGCTTCTTCAACTACAACAAGTAAATTTCTGGAAAAGGAGAAAATAGTATGGATTTCCATCTGACTAAGGAACAGCTGCTCGTTCAGAAGATGTACCGCGAGTTCGCGGAGAACGAGGTCAAGCCCCTGGCCACCGAAATCGACGAGGAAGAGCGTTTCCCCATGGAAACCGTCGAGAAGATGGCAAAGCTGGGCATGATGGGCATTTACTTCCCCAAGGAGTACGGCGGCGCTGGCGCCGACGTCCTCAGCTATGCCATGTGCGTTGAGGAGCTGGCCAAGGTCTGCGGCACCACCGCAGTCATCGTGTCCGCTCATACCTCCCTGTGCGCCGCCCCCATCTTCGAGAACGGCACCGAGGAGCAGAAGATGAAGTATCTGCCCGACCTGTGCTCCGGCCGCAAGATCGGCGCCTTCGGTCT
>CAKTQM010000062.1 GCA_934597125.1 uncultured Oscillospiraceae bacterium | reverse complement strand
ACCTTTACCAATCGGATGAGATCAGTCGTTACCGTGGGAACGCCAGTGTCGCTGCACTTCATATCTGCCACTTTGAGATTGCCATTCTTCGACAGAACAAACTTTGCGCCGGGCAGAGTATTACCGGACTCATTCACCTTGTTGATGCCGGTGGTAAAAGTCCAGACATAAACCGTGGAGTCAGGCGTTTTACCGGTATCAAATTCAGAATTCGGGTTGTTGCTGTATTCAAGATACGCCGTATTCGGGTTGGGGCCATCTGCGTGGAGCTTTGCCTGTTCGTTCAAAATCGCATCATAGTAGCAGACAATGGTGTCGTCGGTCTCGACGATCCCATCCTTAACAAGATTAAAGACGTCGATTGTCAATTTGAAAGAATTACCATTGAGCTCCATTGTGTAGTATTTTTTATCAATACTCGTGCCATTGACGAGAACCTTATCGCTGTAGGTCTCATTAGTAAAAGCAGGCGTCAATCCCTCGCTCATCGTATCATGGATAATGAAGTTGTACGTGGTATAGTTGCTGATGTCAGGGATCGTGCATTTTACACGGAAATGTACCGTGTCCCCGATCTGGTGGTCACCGACAACGCCCCAGGAATCATTGGCGTCATTATGCTGGACTTCCTTTACGAGAGAGGGCTTTTCACCCTTGGGAGCAGCAATTACATCGCCTACGACCTTCATAATATAAGCGGTGTAGAAATCATCCTGATTCGTCAGCGTATTGTCCTGATCCTTCACCAGATAGTAACCGGCGGCAAGACCGGAAATGATATACTGCCCATCTTGCTGTGCTCCGCTGGTGGTAGGATTTTGAAGATATGGGGCAACCTCCTTAGCAAGAGCAAAGGCGGCTGCTTCGGATTTCAGCACATTGGCCTTTGCGGCGGCCTCCCCCAGCGCTGTCTGACCGGCTGCGCTAACACCATTACCCCATTCGATCTCCGTAAGGATCTTGGTATCGTTCTGCAAAGTCAGATCTCCGGCAAAAATCTGATACGCTTCATATGTATGGCCGGCAGCAGCGTTGTTGATTGTAATGGTATAAGTGGTATCCGCCGCGGCGGGAACCGCCAGTGCCAGCGTCATGATAAGCGTCAGCAGCAATGTGACGAGCTTCTTCATGTGTTTCATTACCGTTCTCCTTTTTGATTTCCTTGTGGTTTTTGATTTGGTATGTGCCGCTTTGCGGCGCGGAAGATGTCAGGAAGTGCGGCCACCTGCCTTTCTGCGCGCTTCGCGGCAAACCATCAGGCATGCCGCCCCCACCAACAGGGCAGCGCCGGTGATCACATAGGGCTTCGCGCCCCTGCCGCCCGTTTCGGGAAGCTCGTATGCAACAGGTTCCTCCTGTGTGTAGGTAAATACCTGATTTTCCGTGGTCTCAGGCGAAAGGGTAAAGGCATGATCCGGCGCAAAGCCAAAGCCTGCCGGTACGGCGGTCTCGCGCAGCGTGTAGCTGCCCTGCGGCAGCCCGGTCAGCTGGAAGCGGCCGTCAGTGCCCGTAACCAGATCGGTAATTGTGCCGCTGGCGTTATACCGGTAGTTCGTACCCTCTTGGGTAAACGTGACCGCCTCACCCTTGCTGTCCAGCAATTGATATGTCGCGCCGGGGACGGGGGTGGTTTTATCTGCCGCACTGACCTTCAGGAATTGGAACGTGTACGTTGCAGACGGATCGGCCACCGTGACGGTGTAGGCACCGGTGGGCGCAGCCTCCTTGCTGAGCGTAAACTCCCTGCCCGTCTGCCATTCCGCGGCGATCAGGTAGCCCTCCGGAGCCTTTGTCTCCGTCAGCTTGTAATCGCCGGCGGGCAGGCCCACGATCTGCAGGTTGCCGTTTTCGGCGGTGACAAAGGTCGTCACCGCGCCGGACGTACCGGCGGCCGCATAGGTGTACATGCCTGCCGTGCCGCTGGCAACGCCGCTGACAACGCCGCTGACGGGGGTGTAGGCATCCCCGTTCTTGACCTCCAGCTTAAATTCCGCACCGGCCAGAGTATGGTTCGGATCCCCACTGTCCACCTTGGTGACCTTCACCGAGTATTCCTCGTCCTTTAGCTGATTCGTAAAGGCCGCACCGCCGGAAGAGGTACTGCGGAGGATAACGGTAGAATCTTCGTGCACATTGTTGGATGTAAATACCGTGGCTCCGGTATCATTATTGACGACGGTAGCTGCCGTTGGGAAGTAATAAACGCCGGTTGCGGTCCCAAAATAGTTAATGACTTCCTTTTCTGCCGCCACCGTAACAGTTAGGGTATAACTGGTTGTATCATACCGGATGGTGGCAGAGGGGGACGAGGTTTCCTTTATTACATATTTATACGTACCTGCGGCAGAGAAAAGTAGACGGCTAAATGTAATGGCGCCTGTGCTGTCGGCTGTAGCAGTGGAGATAACGTTTCCTTCCTCGTCGCTCATAGTAAATTGGAAGGTCTCAGCCGGAACAGTCGTGGAGGTCACACCGTCTTTCTGAAGGAGTTCCTTTGTTCCCACAAGATCCAATCGTGTCGGTGTGTGTTTCCCGGTATAGGTATCTTCACCAAAATAAACAATACCATTGCTCATAATGCCAGCACCATGTGTCGCAGAGTAATTACCGGTAATATATACCTTTGCTGCAGTTCTGGCTGCCGATTTGGCCGCATCGCTGGGACTTGCTTTTAAACCCATGACTTTGTCTGCCGTGCACAATACATCTGCCGTCTTCATCGAGAATTTTGTGCCATCTCGGCTACCCGCCCAAAGTGGATCGCCACCACCCAACATCTCTGCATATAGTTTTGTTTTTCCTCCTGTAAAGATGTCCGGAGGATTACCGGCATCTGCAATGGAATATGTTCCAAAATAATGAAGATTACGGTCTGCGCCCTTGCCACGATCACCGCCTTTTACTGTGTTATCAAAAATTCCTACACCATTTCCAAGATAAAAAAAGGTGTCACTAGTATGACAACTGGCGTACCCACCACCTATTCCGTCTGCTGAATTCTTGGTAATAAGCGTACTATAAATGTTAAGATCGGCGCTGTGTCCAATATAGACACCACCACCACCCCAATGTACAGGATTTTCCATACGGTTATGGGAAATATAAATTGGTTTTCCTGTGCTTTTAATTACGCAATGATTGCCGGAATCACAGTTTATACCACCACCCTCGTGTCCTTTAGCAGTGTTTGCAGCAATAAAACCACCGTTAATTGTAATGCGCGCCTTTGGCCCTTCGGTTAGATTGTCGTCCTCTAAATAAAACGTCGAAATACCTCCACCGCGCATAGTCGATAAATTACTAGTAATATAGCCATTACTCATTGTGAACGATGCCCCTTTGTCTAAGAAGATGCCACCGCCACCACATACAACCTGGTCATATTTGAGCCCGATGTCACTAGTAGTTATATTATTGGTAATATATCCACCAGACATAATAAAAGTAGAACGAAGGCAATAAACAGCGCCGCCCTGCTTTACAGCCTGATTGCCGCTGATGATGCCGCCTGTCATATTTACGGTAGCGCCGCCAGTTGCCCGTATGGCGCCACCTGCTGCCGGATTACGATTGCCTATAATGGCGCCGCCTTCCAGATTGAAGGTGCCGCCTTGAAGCGTGATAGCGCTATTAGATGCGTCTCCTTTGCTTTTGTGCCCAAAGTTGTAAATATATCCGCCTTTCAATGTAACAGTACCGCCTGTCGATAAAATGGCATATTGGTTTTGTACTCCGCCGCCAGTAATAGCGCCTGCATTTTCACCGCCTAATGCAACTTTGTGCTTTACTTGTGTTTCTGTTGTCAGATGATTAGCTGAAGACTTTGCTTCTTGACTTGTTGTAACATAATATAGGGTGTTCCACGCATTATAACCTGCTGACTCAGAAGACGTTAGCTTTCCGCAAGTAACAGACTTTTCGGTTGAAGTTTTTTCTTTTTTTGAAATTCCGCCGCTTTTTGCGGAACTATCCCAAATAACAAGCAAAGCCCCTTTTGGGACTTTGAACAATCCGGAGTCTGCACCCCAATGATGTATAGAGATTTCATACCCATTTAGATCAACAGAGACGGTTTTACCGGACGGGATCGTAATAGGGTATGGATCACCTCGCGCCGGAGTTATATCAGCGCCCAACTGTACATTCACAGTACCGGTGTCGGGGTCAACGGAGCCGGTTTCGCATTTCGACTTTAAACTCTTATAATTATTGACAACATTTGTTGCCTGTGTTGCAATCGCCAACACCGACACACTATACAAATCCGTAAGCTGGTTCGTTTCCAGCACGACATTATTTTCCTCGTTTACCGCCACGTCAACCTCCGTGGCCTGCCGTGTCTCCTCGTCGATCTGATAGACCTTGGGGCCGGTCACAGAGCTCTCATCCGCGTCAACCTCTGTGTCGCCCGCTGCTTTGTCCAAAATATCCATCTCATCCGCCGCGTCGGCCATCACGGCCTGCGCGGCCATTTCCTGCGCCTGATACGCCGCCGCGTCAGCGTCGCCGCTGTCATCAACGTCGTTAACCAACGCCGCGTCATCGTCGCCGCTGTCATCAATGTCGTCGACCAACGCCGCATCAGCGCCCTCGTCCAGCGGCAGGCCCGCGAACGTCACCGTGATGGGGCCGGTGGGCTGCACTTCCTCATCGCCGTGCATCAGGCGGATGTCCAGCATGTAGTTCTCTGCCGCCGTCAGCGCCGCGCTTTCCAGTGCCTCATCCCGCAGGGCGTTGGCGTTCTCGTCCTCCACCTCGGCCGCGGTCAGGGTCAGCTCCTCCGCGGGGAAGGGCAGAGACGATGCCTCGCCGGAGATCGTCACAACAATGCCGCTCTCGGTAGCGGGCGCTGTCAGGGTAAACAGCTGCTCCTTGGCAGGCAGATAGACGAACAGCGCCGTCAGCCGGTCAATGTTCAGCTGGGCCTTCTGCTCGTCGCTCAGGGCTTCATAGGCCGCGTTGGCCTGCTCCACCTGCCGGGCCAGCTCCGCGCAGTAGGCGTCATAAGCCTCGGTGTCCTCCGCCGCCAGCAGCTCCGTCAGCCGGGCCTCCACTTCCTCCGCGCTGGGCAGCGCGTCGATCAGCGCGGCCACCTCCTCCACCTGGGCGTGCTGGGCCGCGTCGTCGGCATAGCAATCCTCCGTGTGGGTGTGCTCCGGCAGCTCACAGACCAGCGTGAGCTCCGGCTCGGCTTCCACGTCCCCGGCGGGATAGCACTCCGCCGTATGGGTGTGCCCCTCGGCCTCCTCCAGGCCGCAGGTCAGCACGCGCTCTGCGGTATAGCAGTTCTCATCGTGCTGGTGCGCGTCGCCCTCCGGCTCCGTGCAGGTCAGCACGCTCTCCTCGCTGTAGCAGTCCTCGCTGTGGGCGTGGCCCGTTTCCTCCAGGCCGCAGATAGGTTGGACAGACTCTGCCGCAGCCTCCTGATAGCACCCCAGCTCCACAGAGTGCTGGTGCTCCTCCATGCCGCAGATCAGCTCACGCTCCAGCGTCTCGGCGGGCCGCATCAGCACGTAGGCGGTGACGAACACCACCAAACAGCCCAATACGCCCGCCAGTCGCTTCCACTTCTGGCTGCGGCGCTTTGCCTCCAAAACGCCGTCTGCGTTGGAACGCATTCCTTTCATCATGTCGTTTCCTCCTCTGTCTTGTTAACTGACGTGTCCCAGCCGTTCCATCGGCCAGATGCAAAACACGATTTTCCCAACGATCTGTTCCTCTGCCACGCAGCCCACCACCGTGTTGCGGGAGTCAACGGAGGTGGCCCGATGGTCGCCCATGACGAACAACCGTCCGTCCGGCACCTGATACGGCAGCTTTAGATCGCAGTCGCCGAAGGCTTTCTCGGTCAGGTACGGCTCGTCGATCTTGACATTGTCCACATAGACCGTGCCGTCCTCGTCAATATTCACCCACTGGCCGGCGGAAGCGATCACGCGCTTCACCAGCATCTTGTTGTTGTAGTAGAAAGCGATCACATCGCCGGTATCGAAGCGGGAGCCTTTCGCCGCCACCACGATCTCGCCCTCCTCCAACGTAGGGGTCATGGAGCTTCCGTAGATCTGCAGGATAGGCAGCCACAGCGTGGCGATCAGCACCGCCGCTGCCGCCACGATGACCAGTGCGTAGATGGTGCTGCGCAGTACTCTGCCGAAGCGCAGCCGGTAGCTGACACGCGCCATCTCCGCTTCCAACTGAGCCGTAGTCGGCTGTGTTAAGGTCTCTTTCATCCTTCCGCTGCCTCTTTACTGATGATATTCAGCAGATCCTTCAAGGCGCTGTGCTGATCAATGACCTGCTGCACCTTCTCCTGCGCCTGCTGCCACGCCTGATTGGCCTGCTCCTCCGCCTGGCGGGTCATGGCCTCGCATTTTGCGCGGGTCTCGGCCTCCATGGCCTGGCACTTGGTCTGTGTTTCAGTCTCCATGGTTTGACATTTTGCCTGTGTTTCATTTTCCATAGTCTGACATCTGGCCTGCACCTCGGCTTCCATGGCCTGACATTTGGCCTGGGTTTCATTCAGCAGCGCATCGGCCTTTTGCTGGCTCTCCTCTGTCAACTGACGGCAAACCTCCGTTTGCCGTCCGCTGAGGGTCTCTACATTTTCCAGATACTGCTCCGCGGCCGCCTGCGCCGCCTCAAATACCTGATTCAGCTGCAAAGATGCCTCTGCGATAGATCCCGCCTTGTTCAGCAGCAGCTGGCGGCTTGCCAGCTTTTCCTGCGCTTGCTGCAGCTGTTCCCGCAGGTCGTCGGATTGACGGCTCTGATCCAGCAGCAACTCCAGCAATTCTCTGCGGCCAAGCTTCTGTAATTCTTTATCTGTCATCTAACGCGACCTCCTTGTCAGATTTCACATAGTAAGCATATTTTCGCCTTTGCACTTGCGTTTTGGGTAGAAAGTCGCCGCCCACGTACCGAAAGGAACACAGGCGGTGATAAGAAAGGCATGGGCAATTCAACTGTCAATTCGTGGTTTGCCGTACTTGCCCTTATCAATGGTATCCGCAAGAAAATGAATTTTTCGCTGAGTTCTTCCCTCTGCGAAAAG
>CAKTQM010000061.1 GCA_934597125.1 uncultured Oscillospiraceae bacterium | reverse complement strand
ACCACCAACGAGGCTCTGAACTTCCTGCGTCAGCAGAAGCACATCATCGTTGCTCCTTCCAAGGCTGTTAACGCCGGTGGCGTTGGCGTTTCCGCTCTGGAAATGTCCCAGAACTCCGAGCGTCTGGTCTGGACTGCCGACGAGGTCGATCATCAGCTGCACAAGATGATGGAGAACATCCACAAGGTGTCCGCCGAGGCCGCTGCTGAGTACGGTCTGGGTTACGATCTGGTGGCTGGCGCCAACATCGCCGGCTTCAAGAAGGTCGCCGAGGCTATGATGGAGCAGGGCTGCTTCTAAGCCGAAGGTTCTATTCCTTATACTGCACAAAAAGTCCCGGGGCGCAAGCCTCGGGACTTTTTTACCGGCAAAGAGCTCTCTGTCCCACGGACATTTGAGATACAAAAACACCCCCGTTCGGGGGTGTTTTCTTGACATCATTTCTCTCTGACAAAGATCATGTTTTCCATCAGGTCGATCTTTTCAATGGTGCCGGTCACCGCGGTGGGGACGCCCAGAATGTCGCTGAATACCAGCTTGTCACCCTCCACCGTCATGGCGGCAACATTTTTGCAGACTTCCTTTTTTTCATTGCCCCGCAGGGTGTACACTGTGGAAAGACACATGGTTATTCCCCCTTCAGCAGCTTCAGCGCCTCATCCAGCTTTTCATTGCCCAGGTTGAAATCCAGGATCGCATCGTGGATCAGCTGCGCGGCCTCGTCGTCCATGCTGTGGGCCAGCTCGTGCAGCTCCTCGGCATGGTGGCGGTTGTGCTGCACCATATAGGCCAGCAGCGCCAGCGCCTCCTCCGGCGAGTGGTGAGCGTGCTCGTGCCCATGGTCATGGCAATGATCGTGGTCGTGGGTGTGGCTGTGGGTATGTGTCACGCCGTCGGCGTGGGTATGTTCGTGATTATGGTCGCACATGGAGATGCCCTCCCTTTCCTGTTTTTTTCATTGTACCACACCCGGCTCCGCAAGTCAAATATCCCCCCGACCCCCTTGCAAAACCAACCTTCTTGCGGTATCATATAGGAAATAAAATGCCGAAGGAGCGATGCCCCATGTCCGAACATACCCATGCTGACGGAACCACCCACACCCACGGTGACGCCCACGGCCATACCCATTCCCACGCCCACACCAAGGCGGTGCTGAATCGGCTCAGCCGCGCCCAGGGACATCTGGACGCCGTACGCCGCATGGTGGAGCGGGGCGAGGACTGCTCACAGGTTTTGGTGCAGCTGTCCGCCGTGATCTCGGCGCTGAACTCCACCGGCCGCGTGATCCTGAAGGATCACATTGCCCACTGCATCGTAGACGCGGTGGAGGACGGCGACACCGCCGCCATCGACAGCCTGAACGACGCCATCGACCGCTTTATGCGCTGACTGATGGCCGCCGGATATCACAGAAGAAAAAGAGGTGAGATCATGCCCAACATGAAAACCATTGCCAACGCAGGAGAAAAGGCGGCGCGCGCCGCCGGAAAGCTTCTGCCCAACCTCGTCCCGCTGGGCAAGGCCCTTGCCGTGATCTACGGCACCATGACCGCCCTGACCGCCGTGGGCTGGGTCATCACCCGCGCCAACGAGAAGAAGCGTGAGAAAGAATAACATTATGTAACAATCCCCCAGTCACCTTCAGTGACAGCCCCCTTTACACAAGGGGGCCTTTACCTGTGCAAATGGTAATGTTTATTGCATTGGTTTTTTCACAGAAAGGACGATATTCATGAGCAAAAAGCAATTTAAGGCGGAATCCAAGCGTCTGCTGGATCTAATGATCCACTCCATCTATACCCACAAGGAGATCTTTCTGCGGGAACTGATCTCTAACGCCTCCGACGCCATCGACAAGCTGTGCTATCTCAGCCTGACGGACGATCAGGTGGGGATGAACCGCGATGACTTCCGCATCATCCTGACAGTTGACGAGGCCAGCCGCACGCTGACCGTCAGCGACAACGGCATCGGTATGGACGAGAGTGATCTGGAGCACCATCTGGGCGTGATCGCCAACAGCGGCAGCTTCCAGTTCAAGACGGAACTGGAGGGTAAGGAGACCCCCGACACCGACATCATCGGTCAGTTCGGCGTGGGCTTTTATTCCGCCTTTATGGTGGCCGACCAGATCACCGTTGTCACGCGGAAATACGGCTGCGACCAGGCCTACCGCTGGCAGTCCGCCGGTGTGGACGGCTACACCATCCAGCCCTGTGAGCGAGAAAACGTGGGCACCGACATCATTCTGCACATTAAACCCGACAGCGAGGAGGAGCCGGACGAATACAGCCAGTATCTGCGGCAGTACGACCTGAAACAGCTGGTGAAGAAATACAGCGATTACATCCGCTTCCCTATCCGCATGCTGACCACCCACTCCCGCAGGAAGGCGGACAGTCCCGACGACAAGCCGGAATACGAGGACGTAACCGAATGGGAGACCCTGAACTCCATGGTTCCCCTGTGGCAGCGGAGGAAAAGCGAGGTCACCAAGGAGGAGTACGACGCTTTTTACCGGCAGCGCTTCGGCGAGCAGGCGCCGCCCCAGTCGGTCATCACCGCCTCGGTAGAGGGCGCCGTGACCTATAAGGCGCTGCTGTTCATTCCCTCCCGCATGCCTAACCAGTACTTCACCGAGGATTTCAAGCCGGGTCTGCAGCTGTACAGCTCCGGCGTGATGATCATGGATCACTGTGCCGATCTGCTGCCGGAATACTTCAACTTCGTCCGGGGCGTGGTGGACTCCCCCGATCTGAGTCTGAACATCTCCCGTGAGCTTTTGCAGCACGACCGCCAGTTGAAGATCATTGCCGCCAATCTGGAGAAAAAGATCAAGGCGGAGCTGCTGCGGATGCTGAAGGACGAGCGGGAGTCCTATGAGACCATCTACCGCAGCTACGGCCGCCAGTTGAAGCTGTGCGCTCTGAATAACTACGGCGTTGATCGGGAGAAAGTGCAGGATCTGCTGCTGTTCTACTCCTCCCGTGAACAAAAGCTGGTCACGCTGGATGAGTACGTGGATCGTATGCCGGAGGAGCAGAAGTACATCTACTACGCTACCGGCGAAAGCGTCTCTGCTGTGGATCACCTGCCCCAGACGGAGCTGGTGAAGGAGCATAACTATGAGATGCTTTATTTCACCGACAGCACTGATGCTTTCCTGCCGGATCTGTTTGGGCAGTATCGGGACAAGCCCTTCCGCAGCGTGACCGATGGCGATTTGGAGCTGCCCGACGCCCCCAAGGTGGATGAGACAGACAGCCAGCAGGAGACCCTTGCCTTTATCAAAGAGGCGCTGGGGGATCAGGTGACGCAGGTCAAGGCCAGCACACGGCTCAAGACCCATCCCGTGTGCCTGTCCAGCGGGCAGGGCCTTACCTTTGAGATGGAGAAGTATTTCAACGTTGTCCAGCCCGATCTGAACATGAAGGCCCAGCGCATACTGGAGGTAAATGTGGATCATCCCGCCTTTCTGGCGCTGGAGACTGCCCGCGTCACCGATCCGGAAAGGGCCAAAAAATACGCTCAGATCCTGTACAACCAGGCCGCGCTGATCGCCGGTCTCCCGCTGGAGGATCCCAGCACCTATACAGATCTGCTTTGCAGCTTGTGGTGAAAAAAGACCGCCTTCGGGCGGTCTTTTTTGATGAGATCTTCTATGAAAGGAAGTCGTTTTCTTTTTAGCACAAATTTCCAAATAAAGAATATTTTTGAAATAAATTCAGCAAAATCACCACATAATTATCCAATATCGTAACAAATCAAACACAAACAGTTACAATCCCCCGCAAAGGCTTGACGCGGAAAAAGCAAGCGGCTATACTGCGCGGTGTGAAGGCGATCTCCCCGCCGACACAAAAAATCTTTATGGAGGAAACAAACATGAAAAAGATCACTGCGCTGATCCTCAGCCTGGTCATGGCCCTTAGCCTGAGTGTCATGGCCTTCGCCGCTACCGAACCCGCCGTTTACGCCGTGGTGGGTGGCGAGATCAAGACCGATGCCGCCCACACCCTGAATAACGTGGTGTCCCACAAGGCCATCACTCTGAACGACGGCTCCGGCTATCTGGCCTACTACACCGCCGGCAAGGCTGGTGAGGAGACCTATCTGCTGCCCTGCGCCAACAAGTCTGACGCCACCCACGCCCTGTACCAGAACGGTTCCTTTGACACCTGGCTGGTCGCCGTGGACGGCACCAAGGCCGACGATGCCCAGCTGGGCGACCGCGAGACCATCGCCGCTGCCGCTTATGACGTAGTTGCCAAGGTTCAGAAGGCCACCACTGCCAAGCCCAACTGCACCACCGCCCAGTACAAGGAGGACGGTTACATTGATGTGGACGGCAACTTCTTCTCCGGCCTGGCTTATGACAAGTATGAGCCCGAGAACGAGAATCACGTCATCCTGAGCGTCAACGGCACCCTGGTGGCTGCCAAGGACGTGACCGGTGACACCGATTACGTCATCGCCGCCTCCCACGTCTTCGCCCAGGGTGTGAAGAACGACAAGACCGGCTACGACGTGGCCACCTGCCTGATCTGCAAGGAAGAGTTTGCCTGCACCAATGATGAGGCCGTTGCCACCAAGAACGGCTACAAGGTCAGCTCCACCTTCTCCTACAGCTCTGACGACGCTTCCGCCGTGTATGAGGCCAACAAGTTCAACGGCGACTATGACTTCGCCTGGGGCCAGAAGTATGCCAGCGACTACAAGTACTGCTGGGCGCTGAAGGCCACCTCCGATAAGCCCGCCAACGGCAACGGCACCACCGTGCCCTCCGCCAAGACCTTTGACGCCGGCATCGCCGTCTACGCCGCCCTGGCGCTGACCTCCGTCACCGGCACCGCCATCGTCATTGGCAAGAAGAAGGAGTTCTAAGGAAGATCTCGCTTCAACATAACCACACGGTATAAAAGAGCCGCGGCATAGCTTTCGCTATGCCGCGGCCTTTTTTGCCGCCCTCATTCCGTGAGTTTTTTGACCGCCCGCGGCTCGATACAGGTACATTTTACCGTGCCGGAGGAAATGTCTCTCGACATTTTGTGCTGTCCGTTCCCCTTCTCTCTTCCCGCTCCAGCAGCTTCATGATCCGCCAGCGGTTGTAGCGCTGCATCATCACAAACAGCATGTCGCACGCGGCAGCCAAAAGCGACGTAATGAGAAACACCGAATATGCGCCGAACCAGACACCCGCCGCGATCGGCAGAAGGCTCAGCACAGCGATCGTTTCATGTACCAGCTCCGCCTGGCACATGGCCTGGGCGATCTCGGCCCAGATATGTATCCGCGGGTCAAACAGCGTGCTGTCATAGGTGGGCATTCGGCGCTTCCATGTCTTCACTCGCAGCGCTTCATAGAAAGCCATTTCCCGCCTGCCGACCTGATACCACCGCTTTTTGCAGTCCGCTCTGTTCCGCATCACGGCGGAAAACACACCACCCACCAGCAGCCGCATGATGACGTGATACGCAACCGTTCCGCAAGTGATCGCAAGGGAAAGCAGCAATCCGCAGGGGGCCACCCGGTAGCCAATCGCCAGAAGGATCGTTCCTGCCAGCGCGGCCAGCGCGGTCAGTTGTAATGTTTTCGCCATAGTGCGGGCGTTGCTGGTGGCCGCGCCGACGACGGCTTCTTTTTCTCCTTTTTTGGTGGCTGGCATTGATTCACCTCTCAAAACGCTTCTTGTTGATAACTTGCGTTATTTTACAGCGGGGAAAAGCACCTGTCAAGGGACTGTTCTTTCCAGCTTAGTACATTTCTTTACTAAATCAACAAGGAGTGACAAGCGGGGCTGAAAGAAAAAACGCAGCCCCACGGCTTTTGTGGGGCTGCGGAGGTCTTATCGTCAGCGGCGCTTATTGGTAGTGATATAGACGGCCCCCCACAGGGAGGTAAGGGCTGCCGCAGCAAAATAACAGGCAATACCAGCGTCCGCGGTCTTGGGGGAATCTATATTGTCCCCCGTATTCTCCGGCTGCGGGTTTTGGGACGGGAGTCTTCTGGATTTTGCGGTTTCCGGCCGCGGATCTTCCGGCTGCGGAGTCTCTGGCTCTGAGGGCTCCGGCTGCAAATTCTCCGACTGCGGGTATTTCAGTGTCACCGGACGGAGGGGGCTGGAATAGTCGGTGTAGGTAAGTCCATTGCACTGCTCATTGAACACATACAGGGTATTCCCGTTGGAAAGGGGCAGGCCGGACACGTCCAGTTCCACCGTACCGGAGGTGCCGGTCTCGTCGGTCAGCGCTTCAAGCCATCCATAATAGAGCACACGGCCCTCCCCGTCACAAATCAGCGCGGAGAGATATTCATTTCCGCCAACAGAGGCGTTTTCATAGGTGAATACTGCTGTTCCGTTGGTGACAGTCGCTGTGGAAACGGAAAAATTGCTGCGGCTGTCATCCAGCAGCGTCAGCTTGCGGGCGGCGTCCCGCGGCCCGTCGGCCGCTACGGCGGCCAGGCCCTGTGTCTCCGTCTTGCCGCCCTCCACCGCGGTATTGAGGACAATGCACGCCGCGTTCAGGTTTGTCGCGGGACGGAAATAGTTGAAGCCCGGCAGCCACCAAGCCATCGGAGCAATAGCCACCTGCCCGCCGCTGTTTTCCAAAATGCAGCCCATCATGCCTCCCTGTGTCTCATAATTCAATTCCGAACGCACAAAGTACATCCTCGCATATTCCTTATCAAAGGGAATCGCATCCCGCTTTCTGTCCTGTGCAACGGGTGCAGCAGCAAAGCCGTAGGCCTCGGTGCAGAGTTCTTCCGCAGAGGGGATGAACACCTTGTCATTCTCCAGCGCCGGCGACTTCTCCTTTGTCAGCAGCAGACCGGTTGACTCGACCAATACTACCGCGCCATCCTTGGCTTTTGATGTGTTCAGGATCGCCAGCTGCTCACCCGCGTTAAAGGTATCGCTGAAAAATTGAGGGCACCACTCGTTGCGGGAGGAAAACTTCAGATAATCAAATACAAAAGGATCACCGGGCTGTACCCTTGTGTTGTCCAGCGCACCCGTTTCAATGAGATTTGCCGTCAGGAGGAAAATGGCGTCCTCCTGTGCGACGGGCTGGCCCTGGGCGTCGGTATAGGTACCGCCGCTGCCGTTGGTAGACAGCACCCACCACAGGATGGGATAGCTCTTCCAGTTGCCCAGATAGAGATTACTGCCATGGGCGCCGTAAATACCGTCTGTGCCGACGCCGATGGCAGGCGCCGTGTCTTCCTCTGCCCAAACGGTGGAGCAAAGGGTCAACGCCGCCAAAAGCGGCAGCAAAAGAGAAAGCAATCGTTTCATAAAAGTCTCCCCTATCTTTTTATGTTTTCAAAGGAAATCACGTTTATCGAGATAAACGTGACGAAGGGATATCCCTTCGTCGTCCTATTCTTTTCCCAGTATGCCATATTTTTCCGGTATTGTCCAGCACTTTTTCTATAATTTCCGTAATTCCCGTAAAAACGCAAAAAAAGCCCCCTCATTACTGAAGATGCTTCTTTGGTCCGAGTGTTGAGATTCGAACTCAAGGCCGTCCCGCCGCTTTGCGGCGTCACGGCCTATGGCCGTGTATTTTAATGCAAGAGGCCATGAGTTCTCGACACTTAGGAACAAAAAAAGAAGCACCCTCATTACTGAAGATGCTTCTTTGGTCCGAGTGTTGAGATTCGAACTCAAGGCCGTCCCGCCGCTTTGCGGCGTCACGGCCTATGGCCGTGTATTTTAATGCAAGAGGCCATGAGTTCTCGACACTTAGGAACAAAAAAAGAAGCACCCTCATTACTGAAGATGCTTCTTTGGTCCGAGTGTTGAGATTCGAACTCAAGGCCTCTTGAACCCCATTCAAGCGCGATACCAAACTTCGCCACACCCGGATATTC
>CAKTQM010000060.1 GCA_934597125.1 uncultured Oscillospiraceae bacterium | reverse complement strand
GCCGGTGGACTGGGTCACCATGTCCGTCAGCGCCTGGGCCACCTCCCGGTGGGTGCGGCAGGTGACGAATTCCACCCGACGGGGATAGACGCGGCGGTCTAAAATGCGGACTTCGCCGCTGTCATACCAGGCCACGTTTTCATACTGCATCATAAAGGCAAGGCCCTTGTCTGCTCGTTCCATATCTGTTTCTCCTTTATTGCACGCCGTATAGCCGCCCGGCGGCGGCGCGGGCCTCGTGCAGCACCCGCTCCTTATCCAGCGTCAGGTATTCTCCGTTTTCATACAGCACTTTGCCATCCACCATAGTCATGCACACGTCGGCGGCCTGGGCGCTGTATACCGCCAGCCCCGCCGTATCCAGATGGGGCGTCAGGTGGGGCGCACTCAGGTCGATGGCGAACAGATCCGCCCGCCTGCCCGCTTCGATGACGCCGGTATCGCCTCTGCCTTGCAGCTTCGCGCCGTTGACGGTTGCCATGTCCAACACCTGGGCGGCGGGCAGAAGGGCGGCATCCTGATGGTAACCGTTGTGGAGAATGGCCGCCAGATGCAGCTCCTCCAGCATGTTCAGGTTGTTGTTGCTGGCGGCGCCATCGGTGCCCAGCGCCACGTTGACGCCCTCTGCCAGCAGCTGCGGCACGGGTGCGAAGCCGCTGCCCAGCTTCATGTTGCTGGTGGGATTGTGAACGACGCTGACGCCCTTTTGCCGCAGCAGTACACGATCCTCCTCCGTCACCCACACGCAGTGGGCGGCGGCGCAGGGCACGTCGAAGACACCCAGATCATTCATCCACACCGCGGGGGTCTTGCCGTATTTTTCCACACAGCCGTCGTGCTCGCTTTTCGTCTCGCTGAGGTGGATGTGCATACGCGCGCCGTTTTGGCGGCACCAGGCGGCGGTGCCCGCCGCCACGTCCGCGTTGCAGGTATACTCGGCGTGAAGGCAGCCGTCTACGATGATGCGCCCCTCCGCCGCGCCGTTCCAGCAGCGGTGGAATTCCGCCAGCTTACGGACGCTGGCGTTCTTTTCATAGGACTCCGCCGGATCAAAGGCCTGCACGGGATAACACAGGTTGGCCTTGATGCCGCACTGTGCCGCCAGTTCCGCAGCCTCCTCGGGGAAGAAATACATGTCGGAAAAGCTGGTGGTGCCGCAGGCGAGCATCTCCAGCAGAGCCAGAGCCGTTCCAGCGCGGATCTCCGCCGCCGCCATGCGGCCCTCCACGGGAAATACGCTGTCAAACAGCCACTTTTGCAAAGGCAGATCGGTGCCCACACCCCGCAGCAGCGTCATGGCGGCGTGGGTATGGGCGTTCACCAGTCCCGGCAGCAATAGCTTGCCGCTCATGTCCTTTTCACAGTCGAAGGCGCCCTCCGGACGCTGAGCGCCCACGTGGGTGATAAACACGCCGTCAACAGCCACAAAGCCGTCCCGTATCACGCCCCGGGGCGTATAGACCCAGGCATTTTTCAGTAATGTGGTCATTTTTTCACATCCTTGAAAGCACCTTTTTCAGATAGGCGCTGAAATTGTCTGCCACCAGATGACCCACCTCGTTGACCTCCTCATCGGTGAGGGGCTGATCCAGGATCCCCGCCGCCATGTTGGTGATGACGGAGAAGCCCAGACAGGGCAGGCCGCAGTGGGCCGCCGTCAGCGCCTCGGTAACGGTGGACATACCCACGGCGTCGCCGCCCAGGGTGCGGATGGCGCGGATCTCCGCCGCCGTCTCGAACTGGGGGCCCTGCATGAAGAAATAGCACCCCTCGTGGAAGGTCAAGCCGCTGCCTTCGGCGCAGTCGCGGGCGATGGCCCGCAGGGCGGGGCTGTACATCTTCTGCACGTCAAAAAAGCGGGGGCCGAACTCGGAAATATTGGGGCCCCGCATGGGGGAGCAGCCGGAGAGCATGATCTGGTCGCTGATGATCATAATATCCCCCGGTTTATAGCTGAGGTTCACGCCGCCGGCGGCGTTGGTCAGGATGACAGCCCGGCAGCCCAGCAGCTTGAACAGGCGGATGGGCGCTGTCAGCTGGGGGAAATCGTACCCCTCATAAGAATGGAACCGTCCGGACATGCACACCACCTTTTTGCCGGCCACGGTGCCGCAAATCAGCTTGCCCGCGTGGGTAGCCACGGTGGAGCGCAGGAAGTTGGGGATGTCCTCATAGGGGATCGCCACCGGATCCTCCACCCGTGCGGCAAAGGGCCCCAGGGATGAGCCGAGGATCAGACCGATCTCCGGCTGAAAGCCCAGCTTTTCCCGCACATAGCGGGCACTTTTCTCGAAAAACTCATAGGTGTATTCCATCGGATATCCTCCCTGTCGTATTCTTTTCTGATTTTATCATACCCGCCGCATGGTGTCAATTTCACGCCCTTCCACAATTTTCGCTCCTTTTCCTTTCAGAAAGGTCTTGCATTTTTTTATTTTCATGATACAATAGCGTTGACAAATCTTAATGGAGGTACTCAAAATGGCTTATCAGATCGGTTCCGCTTGCGTCAGCTGCGGCGCTTGCGCAGATGCTTGCCCCGTGGGCGCTATCTCCCAGGGCGATTCTCAGTATGTGATCGACGCCGGCGCTTGCCTGGACTGCGGTTCTTGCAGCGATACCTGCCCCAACGGCGCTATCTCTCCCGCTGAGTAAGATTGCGTACATGAAAAGTGACCGGACTTGCGTCCGGTCACTTTTTTATTGTGTGTTTTCCACCTGTGTGATATACTGTATGTCCAGGAAAAGGAGGGCTGTCCATGGAACGCGCTGAACGCCTGTGGCCCAACGGGCCGCGGTACATCTACGATGAACAGTGCTTTCCTCCCTCCACGGATTCGTTTCTGCTGGGCGGCTTTGCCCTGCCCCGACGGGGGCAGACGGTGTGCGATCTGGGCGCAGGCGCGGGGCTTTTGGGACTTCTGCTGCTGGCAAGAGAGCCGTCCCTGACTGTGACCGGTATCGAGCGGGACGAACACGCCTGCCAGATGCTGCGCCGCAACGCCGCGGATAACGGCCTGCCCATAACGGCGCTGTGCGCCGATCTGCGGCAGCGGGAGACGCTGCCCGCCGGCGCTTTTCAGCTGGCGGTATCCAACCCGCCCTACTTTGATCCCCGCGCCGGCGCGGTGGCAGAGGGCCCCCGTGGTCAGGCCCGCGCCCAGCTGACCGCCACCCTGGATGACATTTTTGCCGCGGCGGCGCGGCTGCTGCAATGGGGCGGACGGCTGTGTCTGGTATACCGTCCGGAGCAGCTGGCGGCGCTGATGACCGCTGCCGCCGCCCACGGTCTGGAGCCGAAGCGCCTGCGGCTGGTGCAGCATACGGCGCAAAGTACCCCGTCGCTGGTGCTGCTGGAGTGCCGCCGGGGCGGAAAGCCGGGGCTGTCCGTGGAGCCGCCCTTGCTGCTGCGGCTGCCGGACGGCGGCGAATCGCCGGATGTGCGCCGCGCTTATTTCAGAGACAAGGAGTAACACCGCCATGTACGGAACCTTATATTTAGTGGCAACACCCATCGGCAATCTGGGGGACTTCTCCCCCCGGGCCGTGGAGACACTGCAAAACGCCGACTTTATCGCCGCCGAGGATACCCGCGTGTCGGTAAAGCTTTTGAACCACTTCGCCATCAAAAAGCCGTTGGTGAGCTATCACGAGCACAACCGTGCCGCCGCGGGACAGGCCATTCTGGAGCGCCTGCTGGGGGGCGAGAGCTGCGCCCTGGTCACCGACGCCGGCATGCCCGCCATCAGCGATCCGGGGGAGGATCTGGTGCGGCTGTGCGCCGAAAACGGCGTGCCGGTGCTGGCCATTCCGGGCTGCTGCGCCGCCGTGTACGCATTGGCGGTGTCCGGCCTGCCCACAGGACGCTTCACCTTTGAAGGGTTCCTGCCCTCCGGCAGGAAGGAGCGGCGGGAGCAATTGCAGACCCTGACCGGTGAGGCGCGCACCATGGTGTTTCATGAGGCCCCCCACCGTCTGCGCGCCACGCTGGCAGATATGGCGGAGGCCTTCGGCGGTGAACGGAAGATCGCCCTGTGCCGCGAGCTGACCAAGCTGCACGAGGAAACCATGCGCACCACGCTGGCCCAGGCAGCGGATTACTACGCCGCCAACGAGCCCCGGGGTGAATACGTGCTGGTGGTGGCGGGCCGCGAGGCTGTCTCCGCCGCCGCTATGACGCTGGAGGAGGGCGTGGCACTGGTGCTGCGCCGCCGCGAGGAGGGCATGCGGCTGAAGGACGCCGTCCGCTCCGTGGCCGACGACACCGGCCTGAGCCGCAACGCTCTATATGATGCCGCACTGAAAGCATAGGCTGCGGGGCGTGACAAAGCTCCGCCTCTGAAGTCTCTTATCCGCTATCAAAAAAACACCCCCGCCGTTATGGCGGGGGTGTTTTTTACTGTGCTTCTTTCAGCTCTTTCAGGCATTTGGGGCAGATGTTTTTATCCTTGTATTCCACCAGATCCTTGCTGCTGTCACAAAAGATACAGCTGGGGCGGTATTTCTTCAAGACGACATTGGCGCCATCCACATAGATCTCCAAGGGATCCCGCTCAGCAATACCCAGCGTGCGGCGCAGCTCGATTGGCAGCACGATCCGCCCCAACTCGTCCACTTTACGCACAATACCGGTTGATTTCACAGAAACCTCTCCTCTGCTCTCTGCTTTTTCGTGATGATGTAAAATTCTCTGCTCATTTATCATGACACAATTTTTCCATTTTGTCAACTGTACATCGACATTTTCCCCAATAATATTACAAATACTGACACCCGCTCTGTGCATATAGTGCATTGAGGTGAGAGCTTGTGGCGATGTCTTATTTTTTAGCGGGCTTCTTCCTGCTGGCGCTGGTATTCGGCGGCGTCACAGGACGGCTGACGGAAGTCTCCGCCGCCGCCATGACGGGGGCGGGTGCGGCGGCAGAGCTGTGCGTGTCCATGGCGGGGGCCATCTGCCTGTGGAGCGGTGTGATGACCCTGATGGATCGCTGCGGACTCAGCGAAAAGCTGGCACGCCTGCTGCGGCCGG
The DNA here is from genome assembly GCA_934597125.1 of uncultured Oscillospiraceae bacterium. Classification (GTDB taxonomy): domain Bacteria; phylum Bacillota; class Clostridia; order Oscillospirales; family Oscillospiraceae; genus Vescimonas. Next base: position 2,974 of record CAKTQM010000060.1, on the reverse strand, counting down.
TGCTGCGGCGCATCCTGCCGGAAGCCTGTCGGGACAGGGAGACGGCCGCCGCTCTCAGCGCCAACGTGTCGGCCAACCTGCTGGGACTGGGCAACGCCGCCACGCCCCTGGGCATTCGGGCCGCCACGCGGATGGCGCGGGGCCTGAACGGCACCGCCAGCGATGAGCTGTGCCGCCTTGTGGTGCTGAACACCGCCTCCATCCAGCTGCTGCCCACCACCGTGGCCGCCGTGCGTGGCGCTCACGGGTGCGCCGCGCCCTTTGACATCCTGCCGGCCGTGTGGCTTTCCTCCCTACTGTCGGTGACGGCGGGACTGCTGGCGGCGCGGGGGCTTCAGGCCCTGTGGAGGCGCTGATGGACGTAACGGCATTGGTGATCCCGCTGCTGCTGGCGGCGGTGGCCGTTTGGGGCGTGGGACGGCGTGTGGACATATTCGCCGCCCTGACCGACGGCGCGGCAGAGGGCCTGCGGGTGCTGCTGCGGATCTTTCCCAATCTGGTGGCGCTGCTGACCGCGGTATACATGTTTCGCGCCTCCGGAGCGCTGGACGCCCTCACCTCGGTGCTCGCGCCGGTATTGACGGCGGTGGGCATCCCGCCGGAGACGGCGCCGCTGCTGCTGATCCGTCCCTTAAGCGGCAGCGGCGCCCTGGCGGCCGGCAGTGAACTGATGGCCGCCTACGGCCCTGACAGCACCGTGGGCCGCACGGCGGCGGTAATGCTGGGCTGCACAGAGACCACGTTTTACACCATCGCCGTCTATTTCGGCGCGGCGGGGGTAAAACGGATCCGCTACACCGTGCCCGCGGCCCTGACGGCGGACTTTGTGGGCTTCTGGGCGGCGGCGTGGTGCGTGCGGCTGTTTTTCTGAATTGTAAATTTTTGCCGAAATTGCCCCTTTGTCAGGGTTTTAACTTGCCAGCGGTGGGATTTTACGGTATACTATTATTGAATGATTTGTGGCGCACCGGAAAACGGCGCGCCATTCCCATCAAACTTATGAAAAAGGAGCGGTATCTTGACCAGTCGTAAAATCATCAACAGTAAACTGAAGGAAGCGGTGGATTCCGTGCTGCCCATCACGCTGATCGTGGCGGCGCTTTGCTTTTTCTTCATCCCCATCGGCAGCGGATTGATGCTGGCCTTTCTGGTGGGCGCGGTCATGCTGATCCTCGGCATGGGGCTGTTCACCCTGGGCGCGGAACTGTCCATGACCCAGATGGGCAACTTAGTGGGCGCGAAAATGACCAAATCCCGCCGCCTGTGGCTGATCCTGGTGCTGGCCTTTATTCTGGGCCTCGTCATCACCATCGCCGAGCCGGATCTGCAGGTGCTGGCCCAGAACGTGCCGGGCATTGACAAAACCATGCTGATCCTGACAGTATCGGTGGGTGTGGGCATCTTTTTGACTATCTGCATGCTGCGCATCCTGCTGGGTATCTCCCTGCGGACGCTGCTGCTGGTGTTCTACGCCATCGTGTTCGTGCTGGCGGCGCTGTCCGATCCGGATTTCCTGTCGGTGGCCTTTGACTCCGGCGGCGTCACCACCGGCCCCATGACGGTGCCCTTCATTATGGCGCTGGGCGTGGGCGTTGCCTCCATCCGAAGCGACGAAAACGCCAAGACCGACAGCTTCGGTCTGGTGGCTCTGTGCTCCATCGGCCCCATTCTGGCGGTGCTGCTGCTGGGCTTTTTGTATCCGGAGAACACCGCTGCCGCCAGCGAAACGGTAGTGGACAGCTTCGAGACCACCCTGGCTGTGGGCTACAGCTACTTAGAGGAGCTGCCCGTCATGATGGGTGAGGTGGCTATCGCCCTGCTGCCCATCTGCGTATTCTTCCTGCTGTTCCAGGTGTTTTCCCTGCACCTGCGCAAGCTGCCGCTGCTGCGGATCCTCATTGGCGTGGGCTACACCTATGTGGGGCTGGTGCTGTTTTTGACTGGTGTCAACGTGGGCTTCTCGTCGTTGGGCTATGTGCTGGGCGGCGTCATCGTGGAGGAGGGGCTGGGCCTTTTGCTGATCCCGCTGGCTGTGCTGATGGGCTGGTTCATCATCAACGCCGAGCCTGCCGTCCACGTGCTGAATAAACAGGTGGAGGAGCTGAGCGCCGGCGCCATCTCCTCCAAGGCCATGGGCATGAGCCTGTCCATCGCCGTGGCCGCCGCCATGGGACTTGCCATGGTGCGCGTTTTGACCGGCATTTCCATTCTGTGGTTCGTGCTGCCGGGTTACATCATCGCATTGGGACTGAGCTTCTTCGTCCCCCCCATCTTTACCGCCATCGCCTTCGACTCCGGCGGCGTGGCTTCCGGCCCCCTGACGGCCACGTTCATGCTGCCCTTTGCCATGGGCGCCACAACGGCCCTGGGCGGCAACACCATGACCGACGCCTTCGGCCTGGTGGCGCTGGTGGCTATGATGCCGCTGATCGTGGTGCAGGTCATGGGCGCCATCTACGTCATCAAGACCCGCCGCAACAAGGCACAGGATGCGGCGCTGGACTTCACCGACGAGGATGTTATCGAGCTGTGGGAGGTGGCCTGATATGGAACTGTACTATCTGATGAGCATTACCGACCGTGATCGGGCGGAGGATATGGCCGCCCTGTATCGGGACGCGGGACTGAATCTGGTAACCACCATGATGGGCCGCGGCACCGCCACCACCCAGCAGCTGGCGCTTTACGGCCTGTCCCGCACGGAGAAGGCCGTCACCGGCGCGGTGGTCGGCACTGACAGCATGAAGCTGCTGTTCCGCGCCGCCAAGCGCAAGCTGTTTATCGACATTCCCGGCAACGGCCTGATGCTGGCCGTACCCCTGAAAAGCGTCAGCAGCGGCCGGACGCTGGCATATCTGACAGACGGCGGCAAGGCCGCCAGCGGAGGTGTACCGACGATGAACTTTGATTATGAACTGATCGTGGTGATCCTGAACGAGGGTCACTCCGACATGGTGATGGACGCGGCCCGCAG
>CAKTQM010000059.1 GCA_934597125.1 uncultured Oscillospiraceae bacterium | reverse complement strand
GGGAACTGGTTCTCGCTGCCTTTCCAATAGCAGGTGGTGGCCGCGGAGGTGATGGTGATACCACGCTCCTGCTCCTGCTCCATCCAGTCCATGGTGGCAGTACCCTCGTGCGTCTCACCCAACTTGTAGTTCACGCCCGTATAGTACAGAATACGCTCTGTGGTCGTGGTCTTGCCTGCGTCGATGTGGGCCATGATGCCGATATTTCTTGTATTTTCCAGTGTAACCTTTCTCGGCATACCGTTCTCCTTTTACGAATAATACAATGTGATGCGGGATTACCAACGGAAGTGGGCGAATGCCTTGTTGGATTCGGCCATCTTGTGGGTATCCTCGCGCTTCTTCACGGCGCTGCCGGTGTTGTTGGCGGCGTCCATGATCTCGCCTGCCAGGCGCTCGGCCATGGTGCGCTCACCGCGGGCGCGGGAGTAGTTGGTCAGCCAGCGCAGACCCAGGGTCTGACGGCGGGCGGGACGAACTTCCATGGGAACCTGATAGGTGGCACCGCCGACACGGCGGGCCTTGACTTCCAGGCTGGGCATGATGTTTTCCATAGCCTGGGTAAAGACTTCCAGAGGCTCTTTCTCGGTCTTTTCCTTGATGATGTCAAAGGCACCATACACGACCTTCTGAGCCACGCCCTTCTTACCATCCAGCATGATGCTGTTGACCAGCTTGGTCACCAGCACGGAGCCGTACATGGGATCGGGCAGGATCTCTCTTTTGGGAACATTACCTCTTCTGGGCACTATGCTTCCCTCCTTCATAATAATATGATTTCATAGGTACTCAGCAGCGCGCTGTTGGCTGCTGTACGGCCTGCCAAAGAGGTATATAAAATATAGTACCTTTTCGGCAAAGCGCTTTTTAATGCTTTTGGTCGATCGCTTATTTCTGCTTGGGACGCTTGGCACCGTACTTGGAACGAGCCTGCATACGGCCCTGAACACCCTGGGTATCCAGCGTACCACGGATGATGTGGTAACGGACGCCGGGCAGGTCCTTTACACGGCCGCCGCGGATCATGACCACAGAGTGCTCCTGCAGAGAATGACCCACACCGGGGATGTAAGCGGTGACCTCGTAGCCGTTGGTCAAACGGACACGGGCGATCTTACGCAGAGCGGAGTTGGGCTTCTTGGGGGTCGCGGTTCTCACTGCGGTGCAGACGCCACGCTTCTGAGGGGAGGACAGGTTGGTCTCCTTGTTCTTCAGCGTATTCAGGCCCTTCTGCATAGCGGGGGAATTGGACTTGTAGGTAGCCTTTTTCCGGCCCTGCTTGACCAGCTGATTAAAAGTAGGCATGCAATAGGTACTCCTTTCTTCAAAATTGTGGGAATAACTCCCTGTATTTTCCTCGGAACAAAGGATTTTTATTCCGGAAGAAACAAATTTCCCGTCATTCCTCCAGCGGGGCGGCCGCGGCGGTGCCCACGGCGATGGAGCAGGCGCGCCCCAGCTGAGCCATGGTATAATCCGTCACCACGGTGATGCCCGAGGCCAGACACAGCGCCTCCACCGGCTCGGTCAGCCTGGGATCGGCGTCGCAGGCCAGAAAGACCCTGCGCACTTTTCCGGAGGCCACGGCTCTGCGGACTTGCTTCAAGCCCACCACTTTTTCCTTAGCCGCCAGTGCTTCCATCTGCGCTGTCCCCTCCTGCTGATGCGGTATGACAAAGTTCGCGGAGCAATGCCCGCGCAAGTTAGAATTATAGCATAGCTGCGAAACAGCGTCAAGTGGATTTGTGCCAAAAATTTGTGATTTTCTCCGAAATCTCTCCGTCAAATGTGTGCAGTTCGCAGAATAAATGCCCTCCGGCGATGCCGGAGGGCATTTGGGATCATAAACGAAAGCGCAATCGCTTACTCCACGTTGGCGGCGGCCACCTGATTGGTGAAGATGACCTCCTGGGGCGCGGGCTCCTCCTCCACAGGCTCAGGATCGGGAACCAGCTCCTCGGCCAGCTGGCGGTAGGCGCCCAGACCGGCGCCGGCGGGGATCAGCTTGCCGATGATTACGTTCTCTTTCAGACCCACCAGATGATCCACCTTGCCCTTGATGGCGGCCTCGGTCAGCACCTTGGTGGTCTCCTGGAAGGAGGCGGCGGACATCCAGGAATCCGTAGCCAGAGAGGCCTTGGTGATGCCCATGAGCACCTGGGTGTAGGTGGCCTCCTGCAGGGGCTCGCCGTTCTCGTTGGTCTCGCCTGCGGCGATACGCTCACGGATCTCGGCGTTGGCGTCCTCCACGTCCAGAATATCGGTCATGGCGCCGGACAACAGCTTGGTATCGCCGGATTCCTCCACGCGCACCTTGCGCATCATCTGGCGGACGATGACTTCGATATGCTTATCGTTGATATCCACGCCCTGCTGACGGTACACCTTCAAAACCTCCTGGATCAGGTAGTTGTGAACGGCGCTGGCGCCGCGGATCCGCAGCACGTCGTGGGGGTTCAGGGCGCCATCCTGCAGCTGGCGGCCCTTTTCAATGGTCTCGCCGTCCTGCACCAGCAGTCCGGTGTGGGGCACTGCGTAGGTGCGGGTATCGCCGTCGTCAGCCGTGATGATGATGTTCAGCAGGCTGCCCTTGGCGGCCTCCTCGAAGCGCACCTTGCCGCCGATTTCGGCCAGCGTGGCCATCTTCTTGGGACGACGTGCCTCGAACAGTTCCTCAACACGGGGAAGACCCTGGGTGATGTCGCCGCCGGCGACGCCGCCGGTGTGGAAGGTTCGCATAGTCAGCTGCGTACCGGGCTCACCGATGGACTGGGCAGCGATGATGCCCACCGCCTCGCCGGGGCCGACAGGCTTGCTGGTGGCCAGGTTCATGCCGTAGCATCTGGCGCAGATGCCGCTGTGCGCCTTGCAGGTCAGTACGGTGCGGATCTCGGCGGAGTGGATATCGAAGGATTCCAGCAGCGCGGCATCGTCCTCGGTCATCATGTGATCCTTGGCGATCAGCACCTCATCGGTGCCGGGCTTGCAGATATCCCGCACGGGGAAGCGGCCCTTGATACGCTCTGAGAACTTCTCGATGACCTGACCGCCCTCGCTGATCTCGGACACCAGAATGCCCTTGTCCACACCGCAGTCGTCCTCGCGGATGATGACATCCTGGCAGACGTCCACCATGCGGCGGGTCAGGTAACCGGAGTCGGCGGTACGCAGAGCGGTATCGGCCAGACCCTTACGGGCGCCTCGGCTGGAGGTAAAGTATTCCAGCACGCTCAGGCCCTCACGGAAGTTGGCCTTAATGGGGATCTCAATGGTCTTACCGGCGGTGTTGGCCATCAGGCCGCGCATACCGGTCAGCTGACGAATCTGTTTCATGGAGCCACGGGCGCCGGAGTCCGCCATCATGAAGATGGGGTTGTACTTGTTCATGTTGGCGGTCAGGGCATCCGTCACGTCGTTGGTGGTCTTTTCCCACTCGCGGACGACCAGCTTATACCGCTCGTCATTGGTGATGAAGCCCATATTGAACTGGTCTTCGATATCCAGCACACGCTCCTCGGTCTCGCGGATCAGCTCGTACTTCTTGGCGGGCACCACCATGTCCGCGATGGAGATGGTAATGGAACCGCGGGTGGAGTACTTATAGCCGGTGGCCTTAATGTTGTCCAGCACCTCGGCGGCAATGGTAAAGCCGAACTTCTTGATGGTACGGTCAACGATCTTGCCCAGCTGCTTCTTACCGCAGGTCTCGGTGATCTCGTAATCGAAGAACTTGTCAGTGGGCTGGCCGTTATCGTCCAGACGCTTGACAAAGCCCAGATCCTGGGGCACGTTGCGGTTGAAGATGATCCGTCCGGCGGTAGCGCGCACCACGTGGTGCAGCTTCTCGCCGTTCCACTCCTTCTCCACCCGCACCCAGACGGGCTGGTGGATGCCGATAACATGCTCGTTATAGGCCATCAGCACCTCATCCTCGTCACGATAGATGTTCAGGTGGACGCTGGCCTTCTCCTCGTCACTGAGCTCATCGTAGCTCTTGCCGGCCAGGGCGAAATCAATGCCGGCAGGCCAGTAGGCGTCGTTGTCCATCTGGCTGACGCCGTTTTCAAACCGCTCAAAGGTCAGATAGTAGGAGCCCAGCACCATATCCTGGGTCGGCACGGTGACGGGGCCGCCGTCCTGGGGACGCAGCAGGTTGTTGGCCGACAGCATCAGCAGTCGGGCCTCGGCCTGTGCCTCGGCGGACAGGGGCACGTGAATAGCCATCTGGTCGCCGTCGAAGTCGGCGTTGAAGGCGGTACAGTTCAGGGGATGCAGCTTCAGGGCGCGGCCTTCCACCAGCACCGGCTCAAAGGCCTGAATGCCCAGACGGTGCAGCGTCGGCGCGCGGTTCAGCATAACGGGATGATCCTTGATGATCTCGTCCAGCGCGTCCCACACCTCGGTGCGGCCCTTGTCCACCATCTTCTTGGCGGACTTGATGTTGTTGGCGCTGCCGTCCTCCACCAGCTTCTTCATGATGAAGGGGCGGAACAGCTCCACGGCCATCTCCTTGGGCACGCCGCACTGATAAATTTTCAGCTCGGGGCCGACGCAGATAACGCTGCGTCCGGAGTAGTCCACGCGCTTGCCCAGCAGGTTCTGGCGGAAGCGTCCCTGCTTGCCCTTCAGCATATCGCTGAGGGACTTGAGGGCGCGGTTGTTGGCGCCGGTGACGGGACGGCCGCGGCGGCCGTTGTCAATCAGGGCGTCCACCGCCTCCTGCAGCATACGCTTCTCGTTGCGCACGATGATGTCGGGCGCGTTCAGCTCCATCAGGCGGCGCAGACGGTTGTTGCGGTTGATGACGCGGCGGTACAGATCGTTCAGGTCGGACGTGGCGAAGCGGCCGCCGTCCAGCTGCACCATGGGGCGCAGCTCCGGCGGGATCACCGGCAGCACGTCAATGACCATCCACTCCGGCTTGTTGCCGGAGATGCGGAAAGCGTCCACCACCTCCAGGCGCTTCACCACGCGGGCCTTCTTCTGGCCGGAGGTGGTTTTCAGCTCGGCGTGCAGCTGCTCGCTCAGCTGCTCCAGGTCGATCTGCTGCAGCAGCTCCTTCACGGCCTCGGCGCCCATGCCGGCGCGGAAGTCGTCCTCATACTTTTCGCGGTAGTCGCGGTATTCCTTCTCGGACAGAATCTGATTCTTCATCAGGGGCGTCTCGCCGGGATCGGTGACGATATAGGCGGCGAAGTACAGCACCTTCTCCAGAATGCGGGGGCTGATGTCCAACAGCAGGCCCATGCGGGAGGGGATGCCCTTGAAGTACCAGATGTGGCTGACGGGGGTAGCCAGGTCGATGTGGCCCATGCGCTCGCGGCGCACCTTGGCACGGGTAACCTCCACGCCGCAGCGGTCGCAGATCTTGCCCTTATAGCGGATCTTCTTATACTTGCCGCAGTGGCACTCCCAGTCCTTGGTGGGCCCGAAGATACGCTCACAGAACAGGCCGTCCCGTTCGGGCTTCAAGGTGCGATAGTTGATGGTCTCCGGCTTTTTCACCTCGCCGTAAGACCACTCGCGGATCATCTCCGGAGAAGCAATGCCGATCTTGATGGCGTCAAAAGTTGCGTAACTCATTTATTCAGCTCCTCCTCTTTCTCAAAATTCGTCGTCATCGTCAACGTCGTCATAGGAAGCGTCCACTTCCTCATCGCTGACGTAATCAAAGCCTGCGTTGGCCAGCTCATCCTCGTCGGCATAGCGGTTCTGCCGCTCGTTGTCGGCGTCCATGCGGGCCAGGTTGAACGTGTCCATGGCGTCCTCGTCGTCCTTCAGCTCGATCTGGTTGCCGTCCTTATCCAGCACCTGGATATCCAGACACAGGGACTGCAGCTCCTTCACCAGCACCTTGAAGGATTCCGGCACGCCGGGGGTGGGCACGTTGTGGCCCTTGACGATGGACTCGTAGGTGCGGACACGGCCCGTCACGTCGTCGGACTTGACCGTCAGGATTTCCTGCAGGGTATAGGCGGCGCCGTAAGCCTCCAGCGCCCAAACTTCCATCTCGCCGAAGCGCTGGCCACCGAACTGGGCCTTGCCGCCCAACGGCTGCTGGGTGACCAGGGAGTAGGGGCCGGTAGAACGGGCGTGGATCTTATCATCCACCAGATGGTGCAGCTTCAGGAAGTACACGTAACCCACGGTGACCTTGTTGTCAAAGCGCTCGCCGGTGCGGCCGTCGTACAGCCAGCTCTTGCCCTCGGGGTCAAGACCGGCCAGCTCCAGCGCCTCGGTAATATCCTTATCGGTGGCGCCGTCGAAGATGGGGGTAGCCACCTTCCAGCCCAGTGTCTTGGCGGCGTAGCCCAGATGGACTTCCAGCACCTGACCGATGTTCATACGGGAGGGCACGCCCAGAGGGTTCAGCACGATATCCAGCGGGGTGCCGTCCGGCAGGAAGGGCATATCCTCCTGGGGCAGCACACGGGACACGACGCCCTTGTTGCCGTGACGGCCGGCCATCTTGTCGCCGGGCTGGATCTTGCGGCGCTGGGCGATATAGACGCGAACCACCTGATTCACGCCCGGCCCCAGCTCGTCGCCGTTTTCGCGGGTAAAGACCTTGGTGTCGATGACGATGCCGCTCTCGCCGTGGGGCACCTTCAAAGAGGTGTCGCGGACTTCCCGGGCCTTTTCACCGAAGATGGCCCGCAGCAGGCGCTCCTCGGCGGTCAGATCGGTCTCGCCCTTCGGCGTGACCTTACCCACCAGAATGTCGCCGGCGTGAACCTCCGCGCCCACGCGGATGATGCCCCGCTCGTCCAGATCTTTCAGGGCGTCCTCGCCCACGTTGGAGATATCGCGGGTGATCTCCTCCGGCCCAAGCTTGGTGTCGCGGGCGTCGATCTCGTACTCTTCAATGTGGATGGAGGTGTAAACATCCTCCTTTACCAGCCGCTCGTTCAGCAGCACGGCATCCTCGTAGTTATAGCCCTCCCAGGTCATAAAGCCCACCAGGATGTTGCGGCCCAGCGCGATCTCGCCCTGCTCGGTGGCGGGGCCGTCGGCCAGCACAGTGGGATCCTCGCCGCCATGGACACGCTCGCCCACGGAGACGATAGGCTTCTGGTTGATGCAGGTGCCGTGGTTGGAGCGCAGGAACTTGATGAGCTTATAGTCCTTGGTCTCGCCGCCGTCGTACTTGACGGAGACGTTGTTGGCGTCCACCTTGGTGACGACGCCGTCGCCCTCGGCCAGCACGGCCACCTCGGAATCCAGGCAGATCTTGTGCTCCATACCGGTGCCCACGATGGGGGCCTCCGGCTTCAGCAGCGGCACGGCCTGACGCTGCATGTTGGCGCCCATCAGGGCGCGGTTGGCGTCGTCGTTGGGCAGGAAGGGGATCATGGCGGTGGCGATAGACACCATCATACGGGGACTCACGTCGATAAAGTCCACGTTCAGGCGATCCACCTCCACGATCTCGTCGCGGTGGCGGCAGGTAATACGGCGGTTGGTCAGGCAGCCGTTCTCATCCACAGGCTCGGCGGCCTGGCCCACGATATACTGATCCTCCACGTCAGCGGTCATATAGGTGATGTCGTTGGAGACCTTGCCGGTCTCGTGATCCACGGCGCGGAAAGGCGCCTCGATAAAGCCGTACTCGTTGACCCGGGCGTAGGTGGCCAGATAGGAGATCAGGCCGATGTTGGGGCCTTCAGGGGTCTCGATGGGGCACATACGGCCATAGTGGGAGTAATGCACGTCTCGCACTTCCATGTTGGCGCGCTCGCGGCTCAGACCGCCGGGGCCCAGTGCGGACAGACGGCGCTTGTGGGTCAGCTCTGCCAGAGGGTTGGTCTGATCCATGAACTGGCTCAGGGGGCTGGAGCCGAAGAACTCCTTGATGGCGGCGGTAACGGGACGGATATTGATGAGGCTCTGGGGGGTCACGATATCCAGATCCTGAATGGTCATGCGCTCGCGGATCACGCGCTCCATGCGGGAGAAGCCGATGCGGAACTGGTTCTGCAGCAGCTCGCCCACGCAGCGCAGGCGGCGGTTGCCCAGATGGTCGATATCATCCCGGGTCACCAGACCGTAGGCCAGCGCGTTCATATAGTTGATGGAGGCGAAGATATCCTCAATGATAATGTGCTTGGGCACCAGTGCGTCGGCGTGCAGACGGCACTGTTCCACCAGCTCCTCGCCCTGATACTGGCCCAGCAGCTCCTGCAGCACGTCGAAGCGGACGCGCTCCTTGATGCCGCACTCCTTGCGGGGATCGAAGTCCACATA
>CAKTQM010000058.1 GCA_934597125.1 uncultured Oscillospiraceae bacterium | reverse complement strand
TCAAACTTCAGCACAAAGCTGCGGATGGTGGCGTAGGCGGCGTTGCCGAAGTCCTTTTCCAGCTGCTTGGTGGAGAATTCGGCTTCCACATACGCGGAGAGGACGAAGCTCCACAGCGCCTTTTCCTTCTCTGTGACCTGCCCTTGCGACAGGGCATTCTGAAACGCCTCGGTCGTCCGGCGGGCGGGGAGCGCCCCATTCAGTTTGTGATACACATTCTCAATGAAATACACCAAAAACGGCGTTACGTCTAGTACGCCGCTGATGCGGGCATTCTCCTCCACCAGCGTGTAAGCATCGTAGTACCCCTTGCGGCTCTTGTTGACGTACTCCGACAACGGCACGAACAGGGCGGAGGAATAGCCCTGCTGCACCAAATACCACAGGTGCATCAGCCGGGCCATTCTGCCGTTGCCATCAAAGTAGGGGTGCAGATAGGCGATATAGAAGTGGATCAGGGCCACTTTCAGCAGGTCGTTGCTGTCGGAATCCTCGTGGATGAAGCGCACCAGCTCCCCCATCCGCTCCGGCAGCTGCTGCCACGGCAGACCGGTATGCTCCACCTTGGAGCCGACCACATACACGCTGTCGTGCCGGTAGAAGCGGCCGGGACGCAGCCGGTCTTCCTTCGGCAGATAAGCACCGATGGCGGTCTCATACAGCTGATGGATAGATGCTTCGGTGATCCTGTTGGCGGGGTCACTGATGAATTCCAGCCCTTTTTTCATGCCGTAGATGCGGTTCTCGCTTTCATCCGCCGGAGCAAAGCCGGACAGGATCTTGCGGACACTGTCGCGGGAGAAATCCACCTGCTCGATGGTGAAAGTGGAGATGATCTCCTCTTCCATAGCCTTCACGCCGTAAAGCTGCGTGCTGCTCTGCGGCGTCAGCAGGATTCGAGCGACGGAGAGATGCACCTGCGCGACACTATCCAAATAGACAACATTCTGCCCGGAAAAATCTTTCAGCGGCAGCGGATGGTAGAAGCCGCTTTTCAGCAGCGACACAAACTCTCCCATATCCGCCTGCGGATATTTGTAACCCAGTTTCTTCAAGTCCAGTACGCTTTTATCCGATAGCATTTTAGTAAACAACGCAGCGTCCATATAGTGCCTCCCACCGATAATAAGTAGTATCAATTTGTATCAGTATACAGAAGTGTTTCCGGAAATGCAAGAGGAAATACCTCAAAATCACATGGAACGCCTTGACGAACTAATACTGTGGTATTACAAACGGGGAACTTATTGGACTTTATGGAACGCTCCACGAGGCGGACATGCAGAAGAGCTATGAGGTCATGGACGCGCATTTTGCCGCCGGTGTGAGCCGGCTGAAGACTGTGCGGAAAAAGTGTGGCTTGACGCAGGAGACGCTTGTCAAGGCATCCGGCGTTCCGGTCAACACCATCCGTGCCTATGAGCGCAAAAGCAAGGACTTGAACAAAGCCCAAGCCGATATCATCGTGCGCCTGACGAGGGCGCTACGGTGCGAAATAAGCGACCTGCTGGGGTAGCTTATATAGTGAAAATACCCAACAGGGACGGCAATTGCCGTCCCTGTTGGGTATTCTTTGTTTATGCCGTGTGTCGGACATAATATTCAAAATATTACCAAGCGATAAAAAACTTCCAGCCGTTGGAGCATAAGGCTTTGCTGGCATTTTTGCCGCAAAAGGACGAGGTTGAAAACTCTTTGCTCCTTGTGCTCTGTTCATTCGTTTCTCCATGTGTGGAGCAGACTACCCTATGACGCAAAAGAAGGACGAACTTCTGACAGAGGCAGTCCAAGACGCTGCGCCTTATCCCGCTCATAAGTGACGCGGGTGACCTCTTCGATGAAGGCTTTTTCTTTCGGTGTGGCGCTGGCCCAACGTACATTGTATTTCTGGCACAGGCGGAAGAATATCTCATAAAAGCGTTCCTTTTCAGGATCTTTACGGCAATACCACGCTGCATTGGATGCTGGGCGATTTTTATTGTCATTCATATGGGACACCTCCTTATCAAAAGTCAGGCAAGGTATGTGAAGAATATCCGTTTCGCAGCTTCATCCGCTATTAGATACCTTGGGGCGGCGGAATGAAATGCAGGAAGCAATACGGCATCAAAATCTCTTTCGTAGTGCTGTGCTAACTGCGTTGTCTTTGCTTCAAGTACCACATCTCCAGCAAAACCGTTGTCGATAGAGAGCTTGATACCTCCACGCACAATATCACAAGTACATTATACCTAGACAAAAGAATAATGTCGATAAGCTTCAGAACAATATCATTCTAAAATGACATTGTTCTTTTGTATGCAAAGACCAAGCGGTTGCGTATCGAATATTGTCTTTGCAACGCAATCAGATCATCCACACGGGGACGATATATGTGCTGCTGTCGATTGCGCTTAATGTTTCCCGAAGGCAGATGATTGCGCCCGTCCCTCTCGGCACAGAGGCCTTGTCCAGCAGCTTGAAGGCACCCGTGATTTGTGTGGGCGGGTTGATGCTTTTTTTGATCTCGATGGGATGGAGTTGACCGTCGCTCTCCATAATCAGATCGATCTCATTGCTGTTTTTATCCCGGTAATAATGCAGCAGGCAATCCTTGGCACTGTTGCTGTAGGTCTTGATGATTTCCGATACAACATAGTTTTCTAAAATGGCTCCGTTGATTGCGCCGTTCATCAGAATTTCGGGGCTTGAGTACCGAGTCAGATAGCAGACCAGCCCTGTATCGAAGAAATACATCTTCGGCGTTTTGATCGTCCGCTTCAGAAGATTGTTGGAGTAGGGGTGCAGGAAGAACACGATCCCCGATTTTTCAAGCTCCTTCATCCAGCGCTTTGCGGTATCATCACTGACGCCCACATCTCCGGCAATTTCATGCAGGTTCAGCATCTGGCCGCTTCTGCAGGCGGCAGCACGAATAAAGTCTGCAAACATTACCTTATCCACACCGGGAATATCGGTGGTCACATCCCGGTCGATATAGGTCTGGATATAGCTGCTGTAAAAAACATCACGGTCTTTATATTTGCCGCTCCTGTGGCCGGGAAGTGCGCCGTCCCAAATCCTTTGGTAGATCTCATTCGGCGTGGCAGGGGAAAGCAAGGCCTTGCGCTTCTGCAATTCGTCAAGCTCCAACGAAAAGGGCGAAACATCCACTGCGCCGCAAAGTTCCGACTGCGACAGTGCAGATATGTGAAGAATTGCAGTTCTTCCGGCCAGGGATTCCTGCGCAAGCTCCATCAGGCGATACGCCTGAGAACCGGTCAGCCAGTAGGAGCCGGGAGCGGCGCCGTTATCCACGGCGATCTTGATATACGAAAACAGCTCTGGTGCATATTGAACCTCATCAATGAGAACCGGCGCGGGGTGCAGCTTCAAGAACATGGCAGGATCGGTTTTGGCAAGTCTGCGCTCCTCCAAATCGTCCAGCGAGACCTCGGCTCGCGCCGTCCCCTCCATCAGATGCAGCAGCATGGTGGATTTTCCCACCTGACGCGGGCCGGTCAGCAGCACGCAGGCGTACTCCTCGCTTATTGCGATAAACTTCTTTTCAAGCTGTCTTTCAATATACATTGCTCCGCCTCCTTTAGGTCAAAATACGATGCACCTTTATTATAGCCTAAGAGAAAAAGGAAATCAACAGGTTTTAGGCCAAAATACGATACACATATATTTTAGCCTAAACGGGCAACGATTATGCCTGTCCGCAACAGGAAAGCCGCCCGATTTCAAATCGGGCGGCTTTCTTGTCTCGTAAGTGCTTCCCTCATTGAGATAGCCGGCATGCAATACTGGCACTTTGCGCACACCATCTCAAATTTGACCTCTTCCGCGCCTGAAACGTCCTCCAAATACCCCATTTGCAGGTCAAATTTTTGGCTGATGCGCATCGCTGCCAAACCCGCAAACCATTGCGGCACAACGGCTTTAAGTCATTTCCAGTTGCTCCACATCCCACTGAATAGGCTCCATCCCCAGCGAGCGCACTGCTGAGATTACGTGGTCGTCATACTCGCCGTAGGGGCAGCGGATCAGGGTGGGGCAGCAGCCGGTGACGGCTTCGATCTTGTCGCAGCTCACCTGAATGTCCGCCACGATCTGGGAGGAGGTTAGACTGTTGTAGTGGTCGTGGTGGGTGGAGTGGCTCATGACCTCATGTCCCGCGTCGTGGAGAGCCTTCACGGATTCCGGGTACTTATCCACCCAGTCTCCCACCACAAAGAAAGTGGTTTTCACGTTATACTTCGCCAGAATGTCAATCAAATGCTGTGTGTCCTCGTTGCCCCACGGTGATGGTAAAGTGCGGCAGCCTGCCCGTAAAAACGTACCATTCTCCTTTCTGTGCGCCCGTCAGCCCCTTGAAAAAGCGGCGGGCAGGCAGTACAATGGGAGGGCAGTCATAAGCCGGAGGATAGAAAGGATCGGTTTGCTTTATGAAGGAAAACAGAAAACTATTGAAAGAAGTCCTCGAGGATATTCGACACGATATGACAGATGAGGAGGTGCTGAATCTGCTGGCGGACAGTAAGATCTCCGTAAACCCTGTCGGGGAAAAAGGAAAGGATACTCTCGGCCAGCGCGCGGCGGACGCCATTGCCCGATTTGCCGGCAGCTGGGCGTTCATCTTCTCCTTCACAGGCGTATTGCTCCTGTGGATGGCAGCCAATACCCTGCTGGCCGCGAAAGCGTTTGACCCCTATCCATTTATTCTGCTGAATCTGGTGCTGTCCTGTGTGGCGGCGATCCAGGCGCCGCTTATCATGATGAGCCAAAACCGGCAGGAGGAAAAAGACCGCCGCCGCGCGGAAAACGATTATAAGGTCAATTTGAAGACGGAAATCATGATCGAGGATCTCTATGACAAGGTCAACGCCATTCTGGCAAGACAGTCGGCGCTGGAAAAGCGTCTGCAGGGGGAAGAGGGCGGCAAAAACGCACGCTGAATACCGGCTTATGGCATTGTCATTCCCGATACGGCCCATGACTTGCAAAGGGTATGGAGTCGTGCTATACTGAACGTAACAATGGAAGGGAAAGGGAGGAATTTCCATGAAAAGAATCAGTATGCTTTTGCTGATGATGGCGATGCTGCTTTCTCTCACCGCCTGCGGGTTGACGGATACGCAGTCTGCCGGCAATGCGGAGGACACGCAGCCCGCGGAACAGACTGTCTCAGACGCGGCGAAGGAAACGCCGACCGCCGACGCGCAAAAGCCGGAGGACAACGCGGCTGCGCCGGACGCCCCAGCAAGTAGCGGCAAGCAGGAAGAAACCAAAGCCGACGATGCCCAAAAAGACGAGCAGAAGCCGGAAACCTCCCAAAAGACGGAAGAAAAGCAAGAGACGCAAAAGCCTGCCGATACCGCGTCGGAGACCGCGCCTGAAACGCCCGGCTATGGCAACGGCAGCCTGACCGTCAGCCAGGTCAAGGAGCTGCAGCGCTGGTACGGCGTCAGCGCCGACGGCCAGTGGGGCGCCGGCTCCGCCAAAGTCGCCGGCGGCCGCACCGCCGATGAAGCGTGGGCATACTACCAGCAGAACAAGAAAGACACCACCCCGCAGGAGACCGCAAAGCCCACAGAGAAGCCCGACAACAGCGCCACGGGCGGCGGCGCCGCCACAGCACCCGCCCAGACCACCGAACCCGCAAAGCCCGCCAAGGCGGATATTGACTGTGCTGCTGCAATGTCCGCAGGCAACTCTTACGCTGAGGGCTATGGATTTACCGTAGACTCTGCTTGCAGAAGCTACTTTCCTCCCATTTACTTGGAGCATGACTGCCCTGAGTCCTGTTGGAATCAAGAATGGGTTGAGTCCGCGATTAAACAAAAAGTTGACTACGTGAAGAACGCTCTTGAGCGTAATGGTGAGTGGTATCCCGAAATTGAGGGATGGTACGTTGGTATCAATTGCGTTGTTCGCTGGAATGCATCCGCAGGTTATCACGAGATTTTCGTTTACTATGGCGGTTAAAATAAAAGGGAAGTCCTCGGCTTTTGCCGAGGGCTTCCTGTTTTTTATATTGCGATATGTTTGCCCGTGACACGACCCCTTTATCGGGTGACAGCCCCCAGCAAAGTATCGAGATAAGCATACAATAGGGAGGCCGCCAGCCTTGCTGGTGGTCTCCCTATTTGCTTGTAAAGCAAAACAACTTGCCAGTGCAGGAAAATCGACCTGCCTTAGTCTGCTGCATCGCAGCGGACAGTGACGCGGTTCTTTCCACCGTAGGTGCAGGTAAACAGCGTCAGCGGATAATCGCCGGAGGTCATATCCTCCACCGCGTCCGGGCCCAGCACCTGAATGTCGGCCACCGCGTAGCGGCTTACTGTGCCCTCCAGATCGGTGAACAGTATCTCATCTCCGGCCTTCAACTCCGTCAGGCGGCCAAAGTGCCGCGCGTAGTTGTGGGCGCAGATCACCAGATCGCTGCCCTTTACCGAGCCGTAGTACCGGCATGGCGAGAGCTTCAGCTGCGCCTCGCTCCAGTCCGCCATGACGGGCAGCTCCAGCCCCAGCGCAGGCAGGCTGAGAAAGCCCACGTACTCATAGCCCTCCACCAGAACGGCGGTCATCTGCTGAGAGAGGGGATCAACGGGAGCCTCCTTCCGCTCCCGGATCTCCTCCACCAGCTGGGGCAACACCTCGTCGGAGAGTTCGCCCGCCGTGTTGCTCTCCCGCCAGTTCCAGGCGAACAGAGCCGCCGCGGCCAGCACCATGGCCGCGCCCACGCAGATCAAAAGCGTGCCCAGCTTACCGCGCATGCTTCGACTCCTTTTTCAGCGCTGTACCGGCCACGATCAACGCCAGCCCCAGCGTCAGCAGCACCGGCATGGGCCAGTTCACCTGTCCCGTCTGAGGCAGCCTGCCGCCGGGCTGCTCCGGTGTTTCCGGCGTCCCCGGCGAGGACGGCTCTTTCTTGGTCTCAAACTTTTCCGATGCGTTGATCTCGTACAAATAATGATCCGTACTCCACATGGGGACGGACACCAGGAACGGCGCAATCCGTTCATAGCCGGAAATGCCCTTCGTCTGAACGATCAGGTACAGCCCCAGCTCCAGATCGTCAAAAGTCACCACACCGTTCTTGAACGACGCGGGCTTGATGCCGCTGGACGCCTTGACCGTTCTGGACAGCTCCTTGGCCAGCTCCGGCGTCAGATTCTTTTCGGACAAGTCTCTGCCCTGATAGGCGGGCAGCGGCGCGAAGCTGAAATCGCCGTCAGACTCCTTCAGCGTGCCGATCCGATAGGCACGCAGCGCGCCGTCCGGCAGCGCCTTGCCCTGAAATTTCCATTGGATTGTGATGGTTCCCTTTTTCGTGAGATCCGGTGCTTCGTGGCCGAAGGCTGCTATACACAGACTCAGCAGCAATAGGACGCTCAGAAAAAGGGCTGTGATGCGTTTCATCCTACATCACCCTTTCTTTTTTGTTGGATGGGGTATCAATACCATGACCAGCAGCACCAGCAGCATGGGCGCCGCCACCAGCGGCGCGATCAGCAGTGGTTCGATCTGCATGGCGTCCGCTGTCACGCGGATGGTGGACGCGCTGGCCTGGTTCTCTACCCGATGTCCCCGCACCAGCAGGCGATGGCTGTTGATGCCATAAGGTGTGCAGGTGACAAGTGTGCAGTAGTCCTTGCCCTCCTCAATGGCAAGATCGTCCAGTTCGCTGGGCAGCACGGTGCGGATCTGATCCACCTCATAGGTCAGCGTCTCATCCAGCACCCGCAGCAGGAACACATCGCCCTCGGTCAGCTGATCCAGGTCGGAGAACAGCTTGGCGCTGGGCAGGCCCCGGTGGCCGGACAGAACGCAGTGGGTGCCCGCGCCGCCCACCGGCAGCGAGGAGCCCTGCACATGGCCGATGGCGACCTGCAAAACCGCCTCATCGGTGCCGTGATAGATGGGAAGGTTGCACTTTACCCGCGGGATCTCGATGTAGCCCATAACGCCGTTGTCCGCCACGTTCAGCAGGGCTTCGTAGATATCCCGCTGCTCCTCGGTCATAACAAAGCGGCTTGTGCTGTTGTCCAGTGTTTCGTTGTAAGCGCGTGCCTCCGCCCAGATCTGGTCATACGTGTTGTTGTCCAGGTCGGCCACCTGCTCGGCGTAGCTGGCGATGGCGCGGGACTGGTGGAACGAGTTCCAGTAATCGCTGACGGTGGGATACAGCAAGAGCAGCGCTCCCGCCAGAAGCGCGGCGATCAGGATGGCAGTCACAAAGCTGCTTTTCTTTTTCATTCGGGAGCCTCCTTGCCGCGGCGGGGAGACGGCGTCCGTCTCCCCCTTGCGGCATCCGCGTAGGGTAATTCCGTAAACCGCAGCGGTTACTTGGTGTTGTTCATGCGCTTGCGGGTGACCAGCAGCACAGCCGCGCCCACCAACAGCACACTGCCGACAACATAGAACAGCGTCGTGCCGATACCGCCAGTCTCAGGCAGCGTCGCACCGGACTGGTTTACAACCTTGAATGCCATGTCGGTGGATGGCGTTCCGGTGCCGACCGTAACGGTAGGACTGCCTTCGGCCAATTTATCACCAGTATCCTTATACGCCGCGGTGATCTTAAAATGTACAGGGTCTTTCAGGGAGTTAAAGCCGGAGGGGGCTAAGGTCTCATAGAGATAGTAGTCGATCGCATCGTCCAGACCCTGAATGGTGACGTTGCCTGCGTCGATAACGCAAGTCGTGTTGGCGGTATCAGTTGCGGTAGCAATGCGGTAAGTATTCTCATCGACCTTTACCAATCGGATGAGATCAGTCGTTACCGTGGGAACGCCAGTGTCGCTGCACTTCATATCTGCCACTTTGAG
>CAKTQM010000057.1 GCA_934597125.1 uncultured Oscillospiraceae bacterium | reverse complement strand
CCGTCCAGACGGCCGCCGATGCCGATGATGATGTTGCGCAGGCCCTGGGCGCAGAAGTCCATGACCCAGCCCATCTCGATACGCTTGGGGTCGATGTCCAGACGCTTCAGACCCTTGGCGGCCAGCCACTCATCGTTGTTGTTGCGCTCGTGCTGCATACGGGCGTTCAGCGCCACCATGGCCAGGTTGTGGGCATTCATGATGTCGTTGATATCGCCGGTCAGGCCCAGAGAGAACTCGGTCATGGGCATCAGCAGCGCGTTACCGCCGCCGGCGGCGGTGCCCTTCACGTTCATGGTGGGGCCGCCGGAGGGTTGACGCAGGGCGCCGCCCACATTCAGACCCAGCTTGCCCAGACCCTCGATCAGGCCCAGGGACACGGTGGACTTACCCTCGCCAAAGGGGGTGGGGGTGATGGCGGTCACTTCGATGAACTTGCCGTCGGGCTTATCCTTCAAGCGGTTCATGACCTTGATAAAGTCGATCTTGGGGGTCTTGCCGTAGGGAATGATCTCCTCAGGCAGCAGGCCCAGCTTCTCACGGAAATAATCCACGGGAGGCAGCGCCTTTTCCGCTTCCTCCGCGATCTGCCAGTCCTTGTAAATGGTAGGATCCAGCGTCACGTGGCCATTGGCGTCCACATACTTGCCGTCTTTGAATTCGATTGCCATGGTAGTTCCTCCTTGTTATCCTCAGGTTTTCCCTGAATTGGTATTTCTCTCACGGCGCCCTGTGCGCCGATCAATCACTGGGTGATGTTGGCGCTGCGGCGCACCACCTGGGTGGCCTTGTCCCGCAGCATCTGCTGGTGTACGACGGTCTTGAAGCCGTTGTCAAAATAGGGCTTCAAGTCCTCCGCGCTCATGTGGTTGTCGGCGCAGATCCGCGCAAACGCGGCGTCCATCTCCTCGTCGCTGACGGTCAGCCCCTCCAGTTCGGCGATCTTTTCCACCGCCTTCTGGGTGTGGAAGGCCTCCAGCGCGTCGGGCCGCATGTCCTCACGCAGCTTCTTCTCGTCGCTGCCGGTAAACTGGCAATAGGCCTCCAGCGTCAAACCCTTCTGGGCCAGCTGGGCCTTCAACGTCTCCATCTGGGCCTCCACCATCCGATCCAGCTCCTCCTCCGAGGGCTGCTCCTCCACGGTGGCCGCCGCCTGATGCATCAGCTGCCAGCACAGCTCCTGTTCCGCCCGCTGATCGTAATATTCCTGCAGAGCCTTCCCCATGTTCTCGCGCATCTGCTCCATGGTCTCGCACTGGCCGATCTCTCTGGCGAAGGTGTCGTCCAGCTCATAGCTGGAGTGGCTGCGGATCTCATGGACGTGGCAGCGGAACTCCGCCGCCTTGCCCGCCAGCTCCGGGGCGTGATACTCCGTGGGGAATGTAACGGTCACCGTCACATCATCCCCCGCGTTGGCGCCGATCAGCTGCTCCTCAAAGCCGGGGATAAACATGCCGCTGCCCAGGGTCAGGGTCTGTTTTTCGGCGGTGCCGCCGGGGAACTGGACGCCCTCGGAAAATCCGGCGTAGTCCAGCACCAGCTCGTCGCCCGCCGCCGCGGCGCGGCCCACCACCGGCACGATGCGGGGGTTGGCCTGCAGCAGCCGCTGCAATTGCCGCTCGATATCCTCAGCCGTCGCCGTCACGTGCTCCAGCTTTCCCTGCAGGTTCAAATAGGTAAAACTCATCTGTTCTTATTTCCTTTTCATCTCTTGTCGGATGGCGGAGATCAGAATATCTCCCGCCACCACGCGATCCTCCGCCGAAAATCCGTCGGCGAAGTTGTCGGAATACAGAATCTGGCTGGAGGGCGGAAATTCCTCGTCTCCGGCATAAATCATCATCTGCATCCGGTAGCCGCCCAAGAAGGCGAAGCCATAGCCCGCGTCGCCGCGGGGCAGCTTTTCGCCGCCCATCCGCTCACAGGCGGCGGCGAACTCCGTCACCTGGGTGCCGAAGGTAAACGCCGCCCGCGTCAGACAGCGGCCCGTATAGGGCGTAATGTACAGCTCACCCCAGGGCATCTCCCGAAAGGTCTTGTAGCCCAGCGACAGCGCCGCTTGCTTCCCCTCCAGCAGATACCGCAGCAAAAAGGTCTGGCAGGGCAGGTTCGTCAGCGCGAACGCATCCTCCCGCTCCGCCGTGATGGCGTATGCCGGCCACGCAATGCGGTATTCGGTGTCCAGCAGCCGCACGGTAAAGCAGCCGTCCGCGAAGGGCACGCCGCAGCGCGCCGCGGCCTCCTCTGGGTCAAGCTTCTCAAAAAGTGCCAGATAGTGGGAAAACGGCACTTCCTCTTTGTTGTTTTGGATCTCCATCGCTCACTCCTGTACGCTGGACGGAAACAGCTCCTTGTTGGTATGGGGCAGGAAGCAGGCCGCCACGAATTCCTCCATGTACCGCGGCTCGGTGGACAGCTCCAGATACGTCATGTTGCTGGCCAGCTCGTGTACCTTCTCCTCCGCCGCGTTGGACAGCACCAGCGCATAGGCGCCCGCCAGCGAGGAGTTGCCGATGTATTCAAACAGCGCCCGATCCACGTCGGGGAACATACCGATCCGTACAGCGTTCTCCATGTTGATGCCGCTGCCGATGCCGCCCGCCACGTAGATGTGCTCCAGCACCGACACGTCCATGTCCAGCGAGGACAGCATGATGTGGATGGCGGAGAAGATGGCGCCCTTGGCCCGGATGAAGCACTCGATGTCCACCTCGGTAATGGCGATCTCCCGCCCCGTGTCGCTTTCGCTGCTGAAAGCCAGCACATACCGGCCCATGCCGTGCTCATCCCGCAGAATACGGCGGTTTTCCCGCACAAAGTGTCCCTTGGCGGAGATAGCGGAGGTGCGGTACAGCTCGGCGATCACGTCGATAATGCCGCTGCCGCAGATGCCGACAGGCTTCTGCCCCTCCCTGCCCACAATGGACAGCGTGGGCTCCAGCGTCTCCCGGTCAATAGTCACAGCCTCCACCGCGCCGTCAGTGGCCCGCATGCCGCAGGAGATATCGCCGCCCTCAAAGGCGGGGCCCGCGGAGCAGGCGCAGGACATCATAAAGTCCCGGTTGCCGAACACGATCTCACCGTTGGTGCCCAGGTCGATGAACAGAGAGAATTCATCCTTGTCCCAAATGCGGCTGGTGAGCGTGCCGGCAGTAATGTCGCCGCCCACGTAGGAGCCGATGTTGGGGGCCAGCACCACCCGCGCGTCGGGATTGGCCACCAGCCGGATATCGCCTGCTCTCAGGCCGTCCCAGTGGAAGAACGTGGGGATATACGGCTCCATCCGGACAGGATCGGCGTCCACGCCCAGCAGCAGATGGTTCATCGTGGTGTTGGAAGCCACGCAGCACCGTAAAATACGGCCGCTGTCCACCTTGGCGCTGGCGCACAGCGCCTTTGTCAAGGGCTGGAGGGTCTCCTCCACAATGGCCTTCTGCAGGCGCTCCACGCCGCCGGCCCGTCCCTGCTCCACGATGCGGTTGATGACATCCGCGCCATAGCGGATCTGCCCGTTGCCGCCGCTGCCCTTGGCCAGCAGCCTGCCGGTCTTCAAATCGGTGATCACCGCCGAAACGGTGGTGGTGCCGATGTCGATGGCAAGGCCGCACATGGGCTGGGGCTCCTTGGCATCCCGCACGTCCATAGCCTGGAATACGCCGTCTTTCAGCGTTCCCGCCACGGCCACGTGGAAGCCGCTCTCACGCAGTACCCGCGCCAGCTTATGTACCGTGGGATAGCTCAGGCATACCTTCTCGCAGCCCAGCGCCGCCTCCAGCGCCATGGTCAGCCGCTCGGTGTCGGGCATGGTATCCTCCAGCGTGGGCTCCTCCATGGTGACCTCCGTCTCCACAAAGTCGTTGCTGAAATCCACGCCCGCCGCCTTCAGATCCTCCTCCAGCCGGGTGAAAATGGCGATCTCCTCTCCGGTGGACAGATCCGCCGTCTTCATGCGGCTCTGATAGGCCGACGCAATGTCCGGCACCATCACCGTCACGTCGGAACTGACCTTGCTGGCGCAGCTCAGCCGCCAGCCGGCGGCATAGTCCTCGTCGGTGATGTGGCTGGTCTGCAAGCCCTCCACACTGCCCTCCAGCAGCTTCACGCGGCACTTACCGCACGAGCCGTTGCCGGAGCAGGGCGCGTCGATGGCCACATTGGCCGCCCGCGCCGTTTCCAGCAACGTCTCCCCCGGCGCGGCGGTGGCCGTCACCGGCGTTGCGCCGTTTTCAAAGGTAAAGATGACCTGATACATAGTAATTCTCCTCGGGGTCGCGTTTCCCTGCGGGAGCGGCGTCTGCCGCCCCCGCGGAGAGGATTGGTTACATCAGAGGCTCCATGCCCAGCACGGGATGATTCTTCTCCGTCAGGAAATTCATCAGCTCCTCGCAGTCGGTACACACGGTCTCATCGGCGATCATATCGCTGAAGTTCTCGATGCCGTACAGCTCCTTGGCGGTCTTGTTCAAACGCTCCGCCACGTCGTCCTTCAGCTCCTTGGGCATCCACACGATGCGCTCGATGCCGCCCTCGGCGTGGATGAACTTCTTGGAGGCGATGAAATGGCGGCCATGCCCCATATAGCCCGGGGTCTGCACGCCGCCGCCGGTGCAGCTTGCCAGCTCGCCGAAGGTCATGCCCACGGGAGTGGTGCCGCTGTACTCGCGGTTCACCACGATAAAGCCGTTGGACATGGGCTCAATGCCGCAGATGCACTCAAAGCAGCCGCAGGAGGTCATGGGATCCTCCAGGATGGAGTACAGGGTGACAGACTCCACCGCGCCGTGGGTGGCGTTCTTCACCATCTCGTTGACAGACTCATAGGAGCCGGTGCGCTCATCCAAGCACCCCACCTTGTCGATGGGCTGGGACGGGCCGTTGGGATTCAGCTCATAGGTGGCCTTGGCGTCCAGCCAGGACACCGCGCCGCACAGGCCCAGACGCTCCGGCGTTACCACGCAGCAGTGGGCAGGGGCAAAGGACTGGCACAGGATGCAGGTATAGAACTGATCCACCGACTCGTCGGACATAGAGGCCAAACGGTCGTCGCGCATGTTGTAGCGGGGCATCGCCTGCTCCTCCAGCAGCTTCTTGGTCTCGGCCGCGTCGGTAATCAGCGTGATCTGGCACTTATCCACCACCGTATCGAACTCGTCCATGATCATGTGGTACAGCACCTCGCCGAAGTCCTTCATCCGCAGACCCTTTTCAAAGGCGTCATTGGACACACGGACACGCAGCAGATTGCGCTGACCGGTATGCATCACGCCCTCCATGTAGTTGAACCAGGCGTGGATCTTACGCTCGATGACAGACTCGAAGTCCGCCTGCATCTTCTTGCCGTACACCTCGATAAAGGTGCCCATGGCGTACTCCAGATCGCCGGAGTCGATATCCGGGCCGATGAGGGTGATCTTGTGATCCTCCACCTGATCGGCGTCCTTCATGAGAACCAGCTCGCAGGTGGGATTCTTGGCAGACCAGAACTCGGCCTTCACGTCGGCCTTACGGATGATCTCGCCCTCAAACGCGGCGGAGAACGCCACGGGGATGGGCAGATCCTTGGACTTGATCTTGATGTTCCGCAGCTCCAGAGAGTGCTTCACGGTCTCGCCGTGATCCAGCACAGACTCCAGCGCGCCGGGCACCTGATTCTCGCCCAGGTCGATATCCACCACCACAGGGAAGCCCAGTGCGATAGCGCCGGCACCCGCGGAGACTACCACATTGTCAATGGCGCCGAAGGTGTTGACGAAAGCGGGCACGCGCTCCTTGGTATAGGCCAGCAGGCCGGGCAGATCGCCGGGCTGCACGTTGCCGAAGATCAGCGCCGCGCGGATAGCCACGGTAACCACATGGATCACGGCCGTCACGTCATGACCCAGGGGAATCACACGGAACTCCAGACCCATCTTCACGCCGCCCTCGGCGCACTGCTCGATCACGTCGCCCACCATAAAGGTCATAATGCCCTTGGACTGATAATCCTTGACTACCTTCACGGCGTCCTCGGGATTCTCGGCCTTGCCCAGCACCACGGCCACGCCCGGAATGTCGCCGGTAACCAGCGGCACACCCAGAGAGCGGATGATGGGATCGGGCACGAAGCCGATACCGGGAACGGCAGCCTCCTCATAGGCGTCTTTGGGCTCCACAAACTTCAAGCCCTCAAGGATCTCCGCGCCCACAGCGGTGGCAAGGCCCGCGTTCAGCGCCTGGCCAAGATCCTCCTGATTGGTAATCAGGCTTTTCAGCACGCCCACGCAGGCAGGCAGATCACCCAGCGTCTTCACCTTCACGCCGGTGGCGGCGTAAATGGTGGGGAAGAAATATGCGGTGTCGGGGAATGCGATTTCTTTGTCTGCGCCGTATTTGGCGATCGCGTCGTTGACTGCACCTTCCGTCAGGCCGGCCACGGCGTTGGAACCGCCATAGATCAGGTCGGTTAATACGCTCATAAGGTTGATCCTCCTACTAAAATTTTGTGACTATACCAAAGCCGCCCGCCGCCGCGTAACGGCGGCGGGCGGCGATCGGTTTCTACTGCGCCGTCAGGCTTACTCGTCCAGATAGCTGTCGGAGTACAGCACGTGGTTCTTGAAGATATCGCAGGACTTGATGGTCTCCATCAGCCGCAGATCGTTGGGGTTCACGATGGCGGAGGTCAGACCCTGCATCATAGCCATAGCCACCAGCGTGGAATCCAGGATGGGACGGACGGCCTTGGGGGCGCCGTTGGAGTTGTTGGACAAACCGCCGGTGGACTTCAAGCCCTCATCCGCGAACATCTTGATGGCGTTCAGCACGTCCATCTGCTTATCCTGCATGCCCTTGACTACCAGGAACAGGGGGTCGAACCACAGGTCGGAAGCATCCATGCCCAGGCTCAGGCCGCGCTCCAGCATGTGGTGGCAGTGCATCATACGCTCCTCGTTGTCCTTGGCGATACCGTCGGCGGAGCACAGGGCGATAACGATGGCGTCGTTGGCCGCCGCCAGATCAATATTGGAGATACGGGAACCGGCGTCGGCAGAGTTGACGATGGGCTTGCCGTTGGTGCGGTTATACACGTGGATACCGGCCTCGATGGCCTTCTTGTTGGCGGTATCCAGCGCCAGAGGCACATTGTTGAAGTTCTCCTGCAGCAGCTTGACCGCCCAGGTCATCAGCTCGGGGCCGTTGGACTCGGCAGGGCCGATGTTCACATCCAGATAGGTGGCGCCGGCCTTGATCTGCTCGGCGGCACGCTTCAGGATGGGCTCGGGGTTCATGGTGTTCATGGCCTCGCGGATCACGGGGCTGATGCAGTGGATGCGCTCGCCGATGGTGACGAACTTCGGGGAGTTGGGGTCGCGCTGCTTGTAGGTCACGCCCATATCCACCACGTCGATCTTGGGGATGGACATGGAGATCTTCTCGAAGTCCAGCGGTGCGTCCGCGTCCACTACCTTCTTCTCCTCGGTGGGCTTCTTGGAGGCGGCAACCGCCTCGGCGGCCTTGATGTACTCGCCGTCCCGCAGGTACTTCACCAGCTCCACGGCCTCGCGGGTACCCACTACCACGTTCCAGTCGGGCAGCTTATCCTGAATGTCGCCCTTCATCACCGCGGCCTTGCCGGGGATAATCAGGGTGCGGTTGTTGATCTTACCGGCGATGTCGTACTCATCAAAGAACTTCTTGATGGAGCCGGAGGAGAACTTGCCTGCGGCCCACGCGGTCAGCACGGACATACCGGAGGCATCGGTAATCAGCAGGTTGATGGGCACCTTGGAGCGCTCCAACTCGCCGGACACCAGGAAGTAGGTCAGGGCGAAATCCACCGTCAGGGCGCAGGGATCGTCGGGGGTCGCGCCGTTGATGGGATAGATGCCCGGCTCCACCTTCATGGGCTTCTGGGGATCGGTGAACACATTCTGGCGCAGGCCGTACAGGGGCAGCGCCTCGGCATAGCGCATGGTCTCCATCACCACGATGGAACCGTACTTCATGGTAAACACGGAAGCCAGCGCGGTCTCCATATGTACGTCGCCCTTGCACAGCTTGGCCAGATTGACGATGGAGGGATAGCCGAAGGTACGGTCGCCGTCCTTCAGGGCGGTGCGGCGCACCAGCACAGCGTTGGCAAAGGTCTCCTTGATGGTGGCACCGGTCACGTCGATAACCAGATTCTTGTTCTCCAGCTTCTCCAGGGCAGCCACGGTATCGTGGATCTCCGCCAGATCGGCACCCTTGACGCCTAGCACCACACCGGCCTCCACAGCCAGAGCGCTCATGGCCTCATAGTTATCCTTGTTGGCGCCGTTCAGCACGGGCTTGGTCTCACCGATGGCGGCCAGCGCCAGCTTGGCGTTGTCCACGCTCTCGGTGTCGATGATCACGGCACGCTCGGTGGCGGCGGCCTTCTTGCACAGCTCGGCCAGACGCGCGCCGTCGCCGCCGTCGTGAACCAGCAGGAACTCCACATACTCCCGCTCGCCGATACGCTCGTAATCCACCGCCTTCATCTCGGCGATCTTGGCGTCCACAGCGGCGTCGTCCATGCAGGTGCACAGGGACACGGCAAAGCGGTTGCGGTTGACGAAGGTCTTCTCATGACGCATCATGACAGTCTCGCCGCCCAGCTTCATACCGCCGGCCTCAATGGTCTTCATGGGGGGCGCGGTGGCCTCGCTCAGCAGGGCGATAGCCTCTTCGGACATATAGGGGCACTTCTCAATGGGCAACGCGCCCTGGGCCACCTTCATGCAGAATGCCATACAGGTGGGAACGCCGCACTCCTTGCAATTCTTCTTGGGAGACAGCTTGAAAATATCTAAACCTTTAACAGCCATTGTTTGCTTCCTCCTTTCCGCGTCAGACCA
>CAKTQM010000056.1 GCA_934597125.1 uncultured Oscillospiraceae bacterium | reverse complement strand
GAGAGGATCTTTTCCCGGTTCTGGCGGGTAAAGCTGAAGCTGACATTGACGCCCTCGCCAGCCTCCACCAGCGGCGCCAGCCAGCAGGAGCTGACTGTGGTGCTATAGCCATAGCCGGTGATGTAGAGATACCATAGTTTAACAAGTGCTCACAGCACGGTTTGCGGAATTTGTTGCAAATATTTTGGCCGAAAGGAAGCTCTATCCCTTATGCCACAACGGATTGCGGATTTTTACCGCAGATGCTTCACACGCAGGAGGTCACTGGTTCGAGTCCAGCAGTCTCCACCAAAACCATGGAAATGCTTGCGTTTCCAAGGTTTTTTCTTTTGTCCGGCGGCTGCGTTGAGCGCTTGTGTTTCTTTGAAATTTTGAAGAAAGCAGGCGCTTAAAATGATGGCAAAAATGAAGATGAAAGCCACCGCTGCACAGGGGCTTGGGGAGTGGAGAAGAAACCGCTCTTGCGGGGATAAATGCCGGTGGTGCCGAAGCGGATGGGGCGCAGCCCTCCCTACTTGCAAAATTTTTCACAAACTATCCCCCCACCCCGCTTGTGCGCGCCGTCCCTGCCCGCTATACTGTCAGTAAGAAAACCATCTGACGGAGGGATCCCCATGGCTCAGCTGCTTCATTCCATCGGACAATACTGGACGCGCCGCGCTCCGTCCTATACGGACGTCATCAAAAAGAATCTGGCCGACGGCTGGGATCAGGTGTGGGCCGATGAGCTGATCTCCCACTTCCCCGACGGGGGCGATCGTCCTCTGCGTGTGCTGGATATCGGCACCGGCCCGGGCTTTTACGCCATCATCCTGGCCCGCCGCGGCTATGAGGTCACCGCCGTGGACTATTCCGAGGGAATGCTGCGGGAGGCCAAGCGCAACGCGGGCGAGCTGGCGGACAGCATCCGCTTTGCCCGCATGGACGCCCAGCACCTCCGGTTTGCCGACGGAAGCTTTGACGCCATCGTCACCCGCAATCTCACCTGGAACCTGCCCGACCCGGCGGGTGCCTACCGCGAGTGGATGCGAGTGCTGCGCCCCGGCGGTGCGCTGGTGAACTTCGACGCCAACTGGTATGCCTATCTCTTTGACGAGGACAAGCAGCAGGAATACCGCCGCGACCGCGCCAACACCCGTCTTGCGGGCGTGGAGGATCACGAGGCCTACGCCGAAGCCGACCGGATGGAGGGCATTTCCCGCCTGCTGCCCATGGGCCGTCTGCGCCGCCCCCAGTGGGATGTGGACACCCTGAACGCGCTGGGCTTTTCCGCCGTCAATGCCGATACCTCCGTGGGCAAGCGCCTGTGGAATCCCGAGGAAAAGATCAATTACGCCTCCACCCCCGGCTTTATGGTCTGGGCTACGAAATAAGAGGACAAATGCCATGAAAAAACAACTCACCGCCATCTTCCTATCGGCGCTGCTGTTGCTGAGCCTGTCCGCCTGCGGTGTCTCCGAAACCACCTCCGGCGATGGAGAGAAGATCCTCCGCCTTGCCGTCAGCTTTGCCTACCCCAGCCTGGATGCCCACAAGGAGTATTACGGCTGGTACACCTCCAACTATGGCCTTACTGAGACGCTTTTCCGCATGGGCGACGACAGCTCTGTCCAACCCCTGTTGGCGGAAAAGGGCGAAAACAGTGACGACGGACTCACCTGGACGATCACCCTGAAGGACGGTGTACGTTTCTCCAACGGCAGCGCCGTCACGGCGGAAATGGCGGTGCGCAATCTGCGGCGCGCCGCTCAGGTCAACAGCCGCTTCGCCTATCTGGCGGAGTACACCATGACCGCCGTGGACGAGAAGACCCTGACCATCACCACGCCGGACGTCTGCCCTACCCTTCTGAACGAGCTGGCAAGCCCGGAACTGGCGATCCTGGATCTGGACGCCTCCGCCGATATTGATGCCGCCCCCGTGGCAACCGGCCCCTTCGTCATCAAGTCCTTCCAGCCGGAGGGCACCGTAGAGGTCATCCGGAATGAAAACTATTGGGACGGCCGGGTAAAGCTGGACGGTGCTGTCTTCTATTACATGCAGGAGGATGAGCCCAAGCTGATGGCTATGCAGAACGGCGAGATCGACGCCTATACCAGCGTCACCGCCGCAGCCCGCCAGATCTTCTTGTCCGACCCCGACACCTACCGGCTGACAGAGATCCCCGCCACCCGCCTGCAGTTCTATATTCTCAATGAGGCCACCATGAGTGACGCTGTCCGCGCCGCCGTGAACCTGACGGTAGACGCTCAGGCCATTGCCCGCTATCTGGGCGGCACCGTCTCACCCGCCGTCGGGCCCTTCTCCTCCGCCACCGCCTACGGCAAGGTGACTAAGCCCGCGCCCGATGCGGAAAAGGCCCGTGCCCTGCTGGAGCAGGACGGCTATACCCTGAACGGCGACGGCCTCTATGAAAAGAACGGCCGGCCCCTGACCCTGACGGTGGCCTATTACGCCGCCCGTTCGCTGGACAGTATTGCCCTGCTGATGCAAGAGCAGCTGAAAGCGATAGGTATTGCCGTCACCTTCAACTGTCAGGAGGATCCCGACGCCACCTATATCGCCAACCGCGATTTTGATATCGCCCTGTACTGCATGATTGCCGACAAGAACGGCGACCCCTACTACTTTATCGACAGTACCCTTCGTGACGGCGGCTATTTTGCCGTGGGCGGTTTTGACAGCGCGGAATGTCAGCAGCTGATCCGCCAGCTCCGCTATGAGACGGACGAAACGGCCCGTGCCGACCTGGCCAACCGCATCGTGCAGCTGGCTATCGACGACAACGCTTTCGGCTATGTGGGGCTGTTCAACAAGACCACAGTGATGCGCGGGGGCGTCCGCAATATCTCCGAAAACTGCCCCTTCGACTTCTACTGTATCAACGCCGCTACGGATATCGTGGCATAACGATCCCACAAGCGATACAGGGTGGACGCCGCCTCTCCGGCGTCCACCCTGCGCTTGCACAACAGGGGAGAAACTATGAAAAAAACCATCGGCAAGCGGCTGCTCCATCTGGCCGTGATCCTGCTGGGCGTCAGCTTTCTGGCGTTCCTTCTCATGTATATATCCCCCGGCGATCCCGCCCAGAAGAAGCTGACGGCCCAGGGCGTTGCTGTTTCCCAGCAGGTGCTGGATGCCACCCGTCAGCAGATGGGTCTGGACAGGCCATTCTTCATCCAGTATGGCGACTGGCTGCTTTCCGCCCTGCGGGGCGATCTGGGCAGCTCCTACAAGGATGGCCTGCCGGTGTCCGGCAAGCTGACCGCCGCCATGGGCCGTACCTGTGTGCTGGCGCTGACCGGTCTGGCGCTGTCCCTTCTGGTTTCGCTGCCGCTGGCAGTGTGGACGGCGGTGAAAAAAGACGGCATCCTTGACCATGTAGTGCGCTTTTTCAGTTTCTTGGGCAATTCGCTGCCCAATTTTCTGCTGTCCGTGCTGCTGATGTACGTGTTCTGTATCCGCCTGAAGCTGCTGCCGGTCATTGCCGACGGCAGCGTCAGAGGTCTGCTGCTGCCCTGCCTTGCGCTGTCCATTCCCTTGTGCAGCCGCTTTACCCGCCAGTTTCGCGCCGAGCTGCTGGAGCAGCTGGGGCGGGAATACGTGCTGGGCGCCCGCACGCGGGGCGTCAAATGGCGCTATCTGCTGCCGCGGGACGTGCTGCGCAACGCAGCCCCCGCCATCGTTACCATCGTGGCACTGTCCGTGGGCACGCTGCTGGGCGGCAGCGTAGTCATCGAAACGATTTTCAGCTGGCCCGGCTTCGGCAAGCTGGCCATGGACGCCATCACCGCCCGGGACTATCCGGTGATCCAGGGTTTTGTCCTCTTCTCCTCCGTCGTATACGTGCTGGTGAATCTGGCGGCGGATCTCCTCTGCCGCGCCGTGGATCCCCGCGTCGGAGAGGAGGTGCGGCCATGACCCGAAAACGCGGAAAGCTGTATGTTTTGCTGTCTCTGGTGCTGGCGCTGGCGCTTTTCAGCCTCGTCGCACCAAATATTACGCCCAACGATCCCACCGCCACCCACGCCGATCACTTGAACGAGGGCCCCAGTGCCGCATTCCCCTTAGGTACAGACCGCTATGGCCGCTGCGTCTGCTCCCGCGTCATGGCGGGCGCCCGCACCTCGGTTTTTTCCGCCGTCGCGCTGGTGGTCGTCACTTTCGCGGTGGGCACGCTGCTGGGGATGCTGGCGGGCTACTACGGCGGCGTACTTGACACGCTGGTGATGCGCCTTGCCGACGTCATGCTCTCCTTTCCCCAAATGGTGCTGGCTATCGCCGTGGCCGGTATCCTGGGCGGCGGCATCGGCAACGCCATGCTGGCCATGGGCGTCACCGGCTGGCCCCTGTACGCCCGTCTGGCCCGGGCCCGGACGCTGTCGCTGAAAACCGCCCCCTACGTCAGCGCCGCCCGCCTCAGCGGCTGCGGTGACGTGAAGATCCTTGCCCAATACCTGCTGCCCAACATGATCGGCACCCTCTCTGTCAGCGCCGCCTCCCAGCTGGGGGCCATGCTGGTGGGCGTCGCCGGCCTGTCCTTTCTGGGCATCGGCGTTCAGGAGCCCTATGCCGAGTGGGGCAGCATGATGAACCAATCCCGCGCCTACCTCCAGCTGAACCCCTGGCCGGTGCTGGCTCCCGCCGCCGCCACCGTGGTGACGGTCATGCTCTTCCACCTTCTGGGCGACTGCGTGCGGGACTGCGCTGCAGAGGAGGAACAGTGATGACACAACCAATCCCCATCCTGACCGTCACCGGCTTGAGTGCCGGCTACCCGTCCCACCCTGTACTGCAGAATATTTCCCTCACCCTCCACGCCGGAGAGATCCTCTGCGTGGTGGGTGAGAGCGGCAGTGGCAAAAGCACCCTGCTCAAGGCCCTTATGGGCGTGGATCCCGCCGTGCGCCTTACCTCCGGCGAGATCACGCTCTCCGGCCAGTCCCTGTCTGCCCTGCCCCGTCGGGAGCGGCAGCGTCTCTGCTGTGCCCGGATGGGCATGATCTTCCAAAACCCCGGCGCCTCTTTCGATCCCCTCCGTCCCTACGGCGCCCAGTTCCGCGATACGCTGAAAAGCCACGGGAAATACCGCTCCGACCGCTTTGCCGCCGATGCATCCGCGGCCCTGGCGTCGCTGGGGCTGACCGATACCTCCCGCATTCTGTCCAGCCGTCCCTATCAGCTCAGCGGCGGCATGAATCAGCGCGCCGCCATCGCCCTGTCCCTGCTGCTGGGCCAGCGGGTGCTGCTGGCGGATGAACCCACCAGCGCCCTGGACGCCCCCATGCGCCTGCAAGCGGCGCGGGAATTGAAAAGCCTGAGCCGGAAAGATGGCGTCGCCCAGCTGGTGGTGACCCACGATCTGGCGCTGGCCCGCTTCCTGGCCGATCAGATCGCCGTGCTGCACGACGGCCAATTCGTAGAGCAGGGCGCCACCGAAGCCGTATTCTGCGCCCCCCGTCATGCCTATACCCAGACCCTGCTCCGCGCCATGCCCCGCCTGAGCGGAGAAGGAGGTGCCTCCCAATGACGCTCCTGCAAGTCAATGACCTGACCAAACATTATGGCTCCCTCCGGGCGGTGGACGGCGTTTCCTTTACCCTGAACGCCGGAGAGATCCTGGGCGTCGTAGGGGAGAGCGGCTGCGGCAAGACCACGCTGCTGCGCCTTATCAGCGGCCTGGAGGCCGCTGACAGCGGCCGGATCCTCCTGCACGGCCGTCCCCTGACCGTCAGGCGGACAAAGGCGGATTACCGCGCCATGCAGATGATCTTTCAGGACGCCGCCGGCTCCTTCCACCCCCGCCGCCGGATAGCGGATTCTCTGGAGGACAGCGTCCGCAGCCTGCTGGGACGGGATACCCCCGCCGATATTCCGGCGCTGTGCGCCATGGTGGGCCTGCCGCCGGAGCTGGCACGGCGGTATCCCCGGGATCTCAGCGGCGGCCAGTGTCAGCGCTTTGCCATTGCCCGCGCCATGGCCGTCTCGCCGCAGCTCCTGCTGTGTGACGAGATTACCAGCGCGCTGGACGTGATCTCCCAGGCGCGGATCTTGGAACTGCTCCGGACGCTCTGCCGCCAAAACCACATGGCCGCCGTGTTCGTCTCCCACGATCTGGCGGTGGTGGCCGGCCTGTGCAGCCGCCTTCTGGTGATGCAAAACGGCCGCGTCATCGAACAGGGCGAGACCGCCGCCCTCCTCCGCTCTCCCAAAGAAACAGCAACGCAGCAGCTGCTGGCCTCCGTCATGACGTGGTAAGCAGCGGTAAACAGAGAGGTTTTTTCTATGCAGCCAATGGAACAACGTGTACAGGCCTACTGGACGAAGCGGGCCCGCGATTTCAGCACCGTCCGCCGCAACGAGCTTCATAACAGCGCGCTTGGACAGCGCTGGCTGGCGGAGCTGCGGCCCTATCTCCCCCGGGGCGGCCCTCTGGATATCCTCGACGTGGGCACCGGCACCGGCTATTTCGCCATCCTCCTCTCCGCCGAGGGCCACCGCCTTACCGGCATCGACCTGACCCCCGCCATGATCGCCGAGGCGGAGACCACTGCCGCCGCCATGGGCGTTTCAGCGCGGTTCACTGTCATGGACGCCATGCGTACCACCTTCCCCGACGCCTCCTTTGACGTGATCGTCACCCGCAATCTCACCTGGACGCTGCCGGATACCCCGCAGGCTTATCGTGAGTGGCGGCGTCTGCTGCGTCCCAACGGCGTGCTGCTGAATTTTGACGCCAATTACGGCGATAACGTCCGCCACCATCGCCAGCGGGACTCCTACGTCCCCGCCACTGAGG
Source organism: uncultured Oscillospiraceae bacterium (assembly GCA_934597125.1). Taxonomy (GTDB): domain Bacteria; phylum Bacillota; class Clostridia; order Oscillospirales; family Oscillospiraceae; genus Vescimonas. The sequence goes on along the minus strand of CAKTQM010000056.1, from coordinate 2,490 downwards.
TGTATGGCCACTGCGGCATCACGCCGGAGCTGGAGCGGGAAAACGCCGCCATCACTCTGGCAATGCCCATCAGCCGCCAGACACGCCCCCAGTGGGATATGGCGCTGCTGCCCCGCTGCGGCTTTGCCCGCTGCCGCTATGATATGGACGTGGGCCGCCGCGTGCTGGGCCATCTGGATCTGGCGGATGCGCCGCTGTTTCTCATCGCGGCATATGCGGAATAAAAAGAGAAATGACCCCCGACAGCGCTTTTTCAAGCGCTGTCGGGGGTCATTTGCATTCAGTTGTCATCGCCGCGGGCGGTGCCCCGCAGCAGTTCCTCCGGCGATACGCCGTACAGCTTGGCCAGCGCCAGCAGATTGGCGGTGCTGGGGTCCGCCGCGCCGGTCTCCCATTTGCTGACGGCCTGACGGCTGACGCCCACAGCCTCCGCCACGAATTCTTGGGTCATGCGGCACCGCTCGCGGTGCCCCTTCAGCGCCTTGGCCAGCGATTCCACCGCCGCCCGATTTTCCTGCCGCACCTCGCCGCTGCGCAGATACTTTCGCAGCGCCTTAATCAGCAGAACGATCAGATATACAATTGCCGCCAGTGGCACCAGTACCAGCGGGATCATCAGAAAGGAAGCCATTGCGAATTTCATTGCGCCATACCTCCTTTGGCGTGGTTTCTGTACATCATCTGCATAACAGGCATACCCCCGTCACCAGCAGCGCCATCGCCGCCGCGCCCAAAGCCATCAGGCCCAAATAAACTGTTATCATCGTTTTCGCTCCTTTGCGTTTGATGGCCTGATTCTATCAAACCCGCCCCGTTGCCGCCACCAACCACCGCGCAACTTTTGGTTGCGGCGGGGCGTTTCGCGCAGTGAGGCTTTACAGCGAAACGCCGTATACCTCATTTGGTATGCGGCAGTGCCATGGAACTGCTGTAGGGGCGGACGACTCTGTCCGCCCGAATGTGGCCTGTTTGATTTTGAGGGGCCGACAGAGTCGTCGGCCCCTACACACGATGGCGGAAGTTACAGCTGCTTCCTTACAGCTTCGTCACCATCGGGATCACCATGGGATTCCGCTTGGTGTGTTTATAAAGGTAACTGCTCACCGCGGACTTCACCGTGCGGCATACCTCGCCGTCGTCCTTGCGGCGGCGTGCCGCCATACCGTCCACAGCCTTGGTGGCCACCTTCCGCATCTCCTGCAGCAGCTCCTCCGACTCCTTCACATACACAAAGCCGCGGGTCACGATCTCCGGCTCGCACAGCAGCTGATGATCGTGGCTGGACATGGGCAGTACCACCACCACCATGCCGTCCTCAGCCAGGATTTTCCGGTCGTTCAGCACCACGGCGCCCACTTCGCCCACGCCGCCGCCGTCCACAAATACCTCGCCGGCAGGCACGGAAGTCTCGCACTTCATGTGCTTGGTAGTCAGCTCGATCACGCTGCCGTTGTCGGCCACGCAGATGTTGTTGGGGTGCATCCCCATGCTCTCCGCCACCCGCTTGTGGATCTGCAGCATCCGCTGTTCGCCGTGCAGAGGGATAAAGAAGCGGGGCTTCGTCAGCGCGTGAATGATCTTCAGCTCCTCCTGGCAGGCGTGGCCGGACACATGCAGCATGTCCGCCTTGTCATATACCACGTCCGCCCCCTTGCGGAACAGCTCGTTGATGACCCGTCCCACCGTCACCTCGTTGCCCGGAATGGCGCTGGCGGAGATGATGACCTTGTCGCCGGGGCCGATGTCCACCTGCTTGTGGGTAGAAAAGGCCATGCGGTACAGGGCGCTCATCTCCTCGCCCTGGCTGCCGGTGGTGACGATCACCTGCTGGTTCAGGGGCAGGCCCTTGATCTTGTGGATGTCCATCAGCGTGTTTTTGGGCACCTTCATATAGCCCAGCTCCGTGGACACCTTCATGATGTTCTCCATGCTCCGTCCTGTAACGGCCACCTTCCGCCCGCAGGCGGCGGCGGCGTCCAGCACCTGCTGGATGCGGTGTACGTTGCTGGCAAAGGTGGTGACGATGATCCGCTTGTCGCAGCCGGTGAACTGCCGCACAAACGTCTTGCCAACCGCCTTTTCGCTCATGGTATAGCCCGGGCGCTCCACATTGGTGGAGTCCGCCAGCAGCGCCAGCACACCCTCGCGGCCCAGCTGGCCGAAGCGGGCCAGGTCGATGACCTCGCCGTCAATGGGCGTGGAGTCGATCTTGAAGTCGCCGGTGTGCACCACCGTGCCCATGCGGGTGTGGATGGCAAAGGCCACCGAGTCGGCGATGGAGTGGTTCACATGGATAAACTCCACCTGGAATTTGCCCGCCCGAATGGTCTGCCCCGCCTCCACGGTGATGAGCTTGGTGGATTGCAGCAGTCCGTGCTCCTGCAGCTTCAGCTTGATCAGCCCCGCCGTCAGACGGGTGCAGTAGATGGGCATGTTGATCTGCTTGAGCACATAGGGGATGGCGCCGATGTGATCCTCGTGTCCGTGGGT
>CAKTQM010000055.1 GCA_934597125.1 uncultured Oscillospiraceae bacterium | reverse complement strand
TTCTTCTTGGGAGACAGCTTGAAAATATCTAAACCTTTAACAGCCATTGTTTGCTTCCTCCTTTCCGCGTCAGACCAACTCGCCGATCATGGCGGCGATGGTGCGGATGGCTTCGGGGTGCCGCATGATAACGGCGTCGGAGCCGCTGGCCAGCACGGCGGCGGCGGTGACGATCTCCATTTCAATGCCGCGCTCTTCCTGAGAGCCCCATTCCGGCATGTCGGCCTCCGGCATGATGGACTCCTTCACGCCCCAGGTGTCGGCGGACACGGGGGTGATAATGGGCATCTGCAGCATGGCGTCGGACTGGCTCAGGGCGGCATCCTTCACGCGATCCAGCGTGGAGGCCACATACTCAAAGCCATAACCGGCAGCGGCGGAGCCAATGTTCATCACGATGGACTGGGCGTTAACGCCCAGCTGGGTCATCACGGTGTTCAGCTGCTTGGCCAGGTTGATGTCCACAGCGGACTCCGCGCCCACCTTCTGGCTGTAAGCCAGACCGGCGCCGGCGCCGATGGCCTTATAGTTCTCGTCGCGGGCGGACAGCACCAGAATATTCTTGCCGGCCAGCGCCTCGGCGATCTTGTTGAACAGCTCGGTATCCTTCTCGATATTCTTGCAGCCCATCACCACCAGCGGCATGTCCGTAGCCTCGGCCACAGACTTGGCCAGCGCCACGCACTCGTCAACGGACTTGTTCTCGCCGTTGGGATCTGCGCCCTCCAGGTGCAGGCAGATAAAGGAAGCACCCTCCATCCCGGCGGCGCGCTTGGCCATGTCGGCCACGGTGGCGCAGCCCTCATAGAACTTCTGCTCGCCGGGCATGGTGCACATAGCCATACCGGCGTCGGTCAGCTCCACGCCGATCTTGGGCGCGTTGGCGATCTCACCGTCAAAGGTGTGGAAGGCCAGCACGTTCTGGCCGCCGATGGTCACGGCCTTGTCGCCGACGCCCAGCACCACTTCATTGATGCGGGCGTTGTAGGCTTGCTTCTTGGGAACGAAAGACATCTTGACAAATCCCCCTTAGTTGATGTTTTAAGTTACAGTTTCAGCTCTTTCAGGATCCCCGCCAGCGCCCTCTTCACCGGCGCGTCATCGGGAACCTGCGAGCTGGGTTTTCCTTCGCAATCATAGGCGTAAACCGTCTCGTCCTGGGGCAGTACGCCCGCCAGCTCCAGGTGGTATTTTTCGATCTCCTCCGCCACGCCGGGGTTCAGCTCCCCGTTGGGCGCGCGGTTGACGATCAGCTTCATGACGCCGGGCTTCAGCTCCAGGTCACGGATCATCTCCGCCAGGCGGCCCGCCGCCTGAATGCCCCGCCGCGAGCAGTCAGAGATCAGCAGCATGGTGTCCACATGGGGCAGCGTCCCGCGGCTGATGTGCTCCAGGCCCGCCTCGTTGTCGATGACCATGTAGTTGTAGTTGCCCACGTACTTGTCGATCTGGGTCTTCAGTACGCCGTTGACAAAGCAGTAGCAGCCCTTGCCCTGAGTCCGGCCCATCACCAGCATGTCATAGTCGTCCTCCTCCACCAGCGCGGAGCTGAACTTCATCTCGGCGTAATCCGCCTTGGTCATGCTGGGCGGCACGGTGCCGTTTTTCTCCGCCTGGGCCATCTCCTCCCGAATGTCACCCAGCGTGGTCTCTACCTCCACGCCCAGCACCTCGTTCAGGTTGGAATTGGCGTCGGCGTCCACTACCAGCAGCGGGCCCTTCCCCGCCTTGCACAGATAGTCGATCATCATGCCGCAGGTGGTCGTTTTGCCGACGCCACCCTTGCCTGCCACTGCAATGATATGTGTCTTTCCCATAGTTTGCATCATCCTTTTGCGGTGCCCGCGGGGAGGAGCCCTCCCCGCGGGACACAGGGGTCAAATAACGTTTAGATCAGATCCAGCAGACCTGCCGCCTTGGCGATGTAAGCCACATCGTCATACTTGTTCAGCGCGTACAGGTGGATGCCGTCCACGCCGCAGGCGCGGTACTCGTCGATCTGGTTGATGGTGTACTCGATACCGGCCGCCTTGAAGGAGGCCTTCTTGCCCTCCACATCCGCGTCGAAGGGATCCTTGACGAAGGGATTGGGGAAGATCCAGTTCTTGGAAATGATCTCGCACAGGGCGCGGGGCATAACGCAGCCGTTGCGGCTCAGCGCCATGTTGATGGTAGCGGCCTGATCCAGAATGGGCATGATGCCCACATCCACCGGCATGGTGATGCCTGCGGCGCGGATGGCGTCCAGCCAATAGCGGAACTGATCCATGTCCCAGCACAGCTGAGTCATGATGTAGTCGGCGCCGTTGTCCTGCTTCTGCTTCAGGAAGGCAATGTCCGCCTCCAGAGAGCGGCAGGCAATGTGGCCCTCGGGGGAGCCGGCCACCGCGATGGTAAACTTATCGCCGAACTCCTGACGCACGAACTTCACCAGCTCGGTGGCATAGTGCAGGTCGCCGCCGGTGCCTTCCCAGCCGAAGGGCAGGTCGCCGCGCAGGGCCAGCATGTGATCAATACCGTGGTTCAGATAGTTCTGCAGCTGCTCCTTGATGCCCTCCTTGGTGTTGCCGATGCAGGTAAAGTGGGTAACGGGAGTGCACTTGCCGTCCTTCTTGATCTTGTCCAGAACCTCCAGGTTCTTGCCCACGTTGGAGCCGCCCGCGCCATAGGTGCAGGAGATGTAGTCGGGATTCAGGGTGTACAGCTTATCCAGCACACCGTCAGCGCCGCACAGCTTCTCCATGCCCACGTCCGTCTTGGGGGGGAAGACCTCAAAGGAAAATGCAGCTCTCTTGCTGAAAATGTCCTTCACGCTCATAAGTTACCTCCTTAGTATCCAATCATACATAATTTATCATGATCCCTGTCATGGGATATAGATACAAACTCAAGCCGGCGAAACGTCTTGCGGCTTTTCTGCCAAGAGGATTGCGGCCGGCTGCGCCGCGGAAAAAATGATTTGATTTTTTCCGCGGCTACGGGCGCGAATTCTGCGAAGTTTTTTACAGCTCCGTGAACAAAAACGTCTGGTGCATCCCCGCGCTCTCCACGAACACGGTCAGATCCCCGGCGCTGTTGGTCTCGGCGGTGATGTGTACCTCTCCGCCCCTGATCTCCCGCCGGATCCATTCCACCGGATCGTCCGTCTCCACCTCGAAAAACAGCACGTCCCGCATCTGATTGCGCTCACAGCTGTTGTGGATCTCCCGCACCACCTCATAGCGTTTCATGGCCGCCTCCTGAAAAAAGAAAAAACGGCCCCCTTATGTTCCAGACAACGATGTTCGCCTTCGCACCACAGGGCCGCGCATGCCGCGCATTTGCCGGGGCAGTCACGGCGTTTTTCACCGTATTCCTTTCCCCATTGTTATTTTTTCTACAATTAGAAATTATACTTGAAACCATGCGGTTTTGTCAACCTTTATTTCGTGCAAATCCTACAAAACGGCCATTTCTCTCCCCGTCCCCGCCCCGCCGTTTATACGCCCTTGTGAAAATAGCCCTACAGCCCTGTGAAAATTTTGACACATCGACGAAAAATAAAAATTTTCCTTTTTTGGCTTGTATTTTTCCTCCGCTGCGCGTATGATACAAACAGTGTGCGCAGACCGGAACACTTCTCCTGCTGCGGACACATCCCTTGCTGCAAGAGTAGAAGTGGCGCGTTAAGTGCCGGTCGGATGGGAGGTTGCCGCCGGACGAAGGAGCTTGCTCCGCGATGCCATCTTCGCATCCGCTGTTGCAGAGCGCGGCCCCCGCTGCGCGCGGAACAACTGCATACCCTTTCCCCAACCTCCTCCCACTTTTTAGTTAGGAGGCCTTTTTTATGTCCAAACACCCCGAAAAGTCCGGCTGGAGCGTCCGCTCCATCGCCATCTGCGCCCTGCTGACGGCGCTGAGCGTCATCCTGGCCCGTCTGCTGATCCCCATGCCCAACGAGACCACCCGCTTCTCCATCGAAGCCGTGCCCATCTTCATCGCGGGCATGCTGTTCGGCCCGCTGCCCGGCGCCCTGACCGGCTTCGCCGCCGACTTCATCGGCTGCCTCTTCACCCCCTACGGCTACAACCCCATCTTCTGCGTCCCGCCCATCCTGTACGGTCTGTGCGCGGGCTTCTTCCGCCCCTGGCTGACCCAGAAGATCTCTCCCCTGCGCATCGCCGCGGCGTTTCTTCCCGCCCTTGTGCTGGGCTCCATTCTCTATCAAAGCGGTTCCCTGGCCCTCATCTACGGCGGCGAGAGTAAGATGGCCTATTTCGTCACCAAGCTGGCCACCCGCAGCGTGCAGTTCGCCGTTACCGGCGTGCTGGATGTGCTGCTGGTGTGGGCGCTGTGCCGCTCCCGCGTATTCACCGCCGCCGGCGTGTGGCCCACCGCGGCCGCACCGGCTCAGAAAGGAGTGTCCGGACAATGACACTTGACGAAGCCTTACACTATATCCACGCCGTCTGCTGGAAAGGCAGCATCCCCGGCTTAGAGCGCATCAGCGCCCTGCTGGACAGGATGGGCCATCCGGAGCGGACGCTGAAATTCGTCCACGTCACCGGCACCAACGGCAAGGGCTCCACCTGCGCCATGGTGGCCTCGGTGCTGCGGCAGGCGGGCTACCGCACCGGCCTGTACACCTCTCCCTACATCGTCCGCTTCAACGAGCGCATGCAGATCAACGGTGAGATGATCCCCGATGATGAGCTGTGCGCCATTACCGAGGAGATCAAGCCTCTGGCCGACAGTGTTTTCGAGCAGCCCACTGAATTCGAGATGGTCACCGCCATCGCCTTTGCCTGGTTTGCCCGCCGCCAATGCGACGTAGTGGTATGCGAGGTGGGCATGGGCGGCGAATTCGACGCCACCAACGTCATTGGCCCGCCCGAGGCCGCCGTGCTGTGCAACATCGGCCTGGATCACACCGAGGTGCTGGGCGATACGCTGGAGAAGATCGCCGCCACCAAGAGCGGCATCATCAAATCCGGCTGTGACGCGGTGCTCTACCGCTCCACCCCCGCCGTGGAGGCCGTGGTGGCTCAGCGCTGCCGCGAGGTAGGCGCCGCCCTCCATCTGGTGGACTTTGATTCTCTCCGTCTCCGTTCCCATTCGCTGGAGGGACAGGTATTCGATTTCGGCGGCATGGAGGCGCTGCACCTCCCCCTGCTGGGCGAGCATCAGCTCCATAACGCCGCCGTGGCTCTGACCACGCTGGCCGTCCTGCAAAAGCGGGGTTGGAAAATCACCGAGGATGCGATCCGTCAGGGCCTCTCTCACGTCACCTGGCCCGGCCGCTTCCAGATCATCCGCCGCGACCCCCTGTTCCTCATTGACGGCGGTCACAATCCCCAGTGTATTCAGGCTCTGGCCCGCAATATCACCGATTATCTGCCGAACCGTCCCCTGACGGTGCTGACCGGCGTGCTGGGCGACAAGGATTACCACTGCATGTACCGCAGTGTGGCGGATCACGCGGTGGAGTTCATCGCCGTCACACCGGACAACCCCCGCGCCCTGACGGCTCAGGAGCTGGCGCGGTATCTATCCAGCTTCGGCAAGCCCGTCACCGCCTGCGATTCGGTGGCCGAGGGCGTTCGCCTTGCCATCGACCACGCCGGAACCGACGGCACCGTCCTGTGCTACGGCTCCCTCTATCTGCTGGGTGACGTGATCCACGCCGTGGACGAAACCAAATGACCCCCAAAGCGGCAGGCGCACCCTGCCGCTTTGGTTTATCCGGTATTTGTAAAATGTTCTTTGCACTGTGCGTAGGGGCGGGGTTCTACCCCGCCCGCCATTGATCGGAGCCGCTCAATTCACTGAACGGAAGGGATAGAACCCCGCCCCCTACAAAACCCCGCAAATCCACCTCACCAAAGGAGATCCCCCATGTTTGCTGACTTACACATCCATATGCTGCTGTCCGGCAGCGACTGGCGCGCCGCCATTGCCGGGCACCGGCCCCGGCCAGACGACGCCTTGATCCACCGGCGATTGGCGAACTACCAGTCGGCAGGCATCACCTACCTGCGGGACGGGGGCGACCGGTTTGGCGTGTGCCTGCGGGCCAAAAGTCTGGCAAAGGCTTATGGCATCACGTATCGCACCCCGGCATTCCCCATCTGCAAAAAGGGACACTACGGCAGCTTTATTGGCCGCAGCTGGTCGGATCTGGCGGAATACCGCGCGTTGCTGGCGGAAGCAAAGGCGGCGGGGGCGGATTTTATCAAGCTGATGGTCTCCGGATTGATGGACTTTTCCGCCTATGGCGTCTTGACAGAGGAACCTTTGACCGGTGCGGAGATGTACGATCTCACCGCCGCCGCCCACGACCTGGGCTTTGCCGTCATGGCTCACTGCAACGGAGCGGAAGCCGTGAAAAATGCAGTCATAGCAAGGGTTGACAGCATCGAGCACGGGGCGTATCTGGACGATGACGCCTGCCATATTCTGGCAGAAAGTGACACGGTGTGGGTGCCCACCCTCTCCACGATCGGCAACCTGTTGGGCAGCGGGCGCTACCCGGATGAGGTGATAAAACGCATCCTTCATTCCGCCCAGAGAAATGTGCGGAAAGTTGCGAAACTCGGCGGTTTTATCGGTTTGGGCTGCGACGCGGGGGCCTTTCAGGTGCCCCATGTGGCGGGCACTTTCAGCGAAGATCAATGGCTGCGCCAGACGCTGGGCGAGAAAACCGAGGACACGCTGTCCGCCGCTGAAGGACAAATTCGGGTGAAATTCTGATTTTTATTGGTACATAAACGGCCTTTATCGGTACCAAAATGGTACATAAACGGCGGTTATGGGGGCAGAAAAAAAGAGGTATTCGGGCGCTGCCCGAATACCTCTTTTCGATATTTGGAAAATTTCCTCTTACATGAGAGGCTCCATCTCCAGAACGGGGTGGCCCACCTCGGTGAGGAAGCCATACAACTCCTCCATGTCGGTGGTAACAGTCTCATCGGCGATCATGCTGGTGAAGTTGTCGATGCCGTACAGCTCCTTGGCGGTGGCGTTGATGCGGTCGGCCATCTGATCCTTCAACTCCTTGGGCAGCCAGACAATGCGGCCCATGCCGCCTTCGGCGGCCAGGAACTTCTTGGAGGCGATGAACTGCTTGCCGTGGCCCATGAAGCCGGGGGTCTGAACACCGCCGCCGGTCATGGAGGCCATCTCGGAGAAGCTCATTCCCAGAGGGGTCATGCCCACATGCTCACGGTTGGTGATGACTACGCCGTTGGACATGGGCTCGATGCCGCAGATGCACTCGAAGCAGCCGCAGGAGGTCATGGGATCCTCCAGGATGGAGTACAGCGTCACGCGCTCCAGCGCGCCGTGGGAGTACTTGCAGACGGCCTCGTTGACATCCTCGTAGGCACCCAGGCGCTCGTCGGTGCAGCGGGTCTTGGGGACGATCTGGCAGGGGCCGTTGGGATCCAGCTCGTTGGTGGCCTTGGCGTCCAGCCAGGACACGGCGCCGCACAGGCCCAGACGCTCAGGGGTGACGATGCAGACGTGGCTGGGGGAGAACGCCTGGCACAGGATGCAGGTATAGAACTGATCCACAGACTCGTCGGTCATGGACTTCAAGCGGGCGTCACGGGCGACGAAAGCCTCGTTGGCCTTGGCGCGGATCTCCTTGCAGCCCTCGGGACGGGTGCAGATGCGCACCTGGCACTTATCCACCACGGACTCGTACTCACCCTTGACCTTGGCGTACAGCACCTCGCCCAGATGACGGGCACGGAAGCCGGACTCGAAGGCGGACTTGGACACACGAATACGGATCATGTCGCGCTGGCCGGTATGCATGACGCCCTCGATGCAGTTGAGGAAGTTGTGGAACTTACGCTCGACAACCGGCTCGAAGTCGGTCTGCCAGGACTTGCCGGCCACCTCCAGCGTGATGGTCAGGCAGATCTTGGAGCCGGGCTCGAACTCGTCGAAGTCGGGGCCGTCCAGAATGATGGCGTGATCCTCGATATTCTGGGCTTCTTCGGTGCGGCAGAACTCGCAGCAGTCCACGCGGGAGCCGTCGATCTCGATCTGGGTGTCGTTCTTGCGGATGATCTCGCCCTCGAAGGCGTTGGAGAAGGCCACGGGGATGTCGATATTGGTGACCTTGATCTTGATGTCGCGGGCCTCCAGAGAGGTCTCGATCCAATCCTGGGTATTCTCGTTGATGATGAGGGACTTGGGCACGGCCCACATGTCATCGGTATCGTTGGTGATGACGGGGAAGCCCAGCTGGATGGCGCCGGCGCCGCAGGCCACGGTGATGTCGGGCACGGGAGCGTAGGCGTTGACGAAGGCGAAAATGCGGTGGAAGGAGTAGTCGATATGACCGTCGTAATCGCCGGGCTGGACGGCGCCGAAGATGAAGGCGGCGCGCACCACCAGAGAGATGATATGGCCCACAGACCAGATATCCTCGCCCACGGGGACGACGCGAACGTCAAAGTTCATAGTCATGCCGCACTCGATCAGCTGGTCAATGATGCCGCCGATGAGGAACACGAAGATACCGCGGGACTGGTAGCCCTTGACGGTCTCCAAAGCCTCCTCCTTGGTGGGGGCGGGGCCGATCATAACCACGAAGCCGGGGATGTCGCGGGTAACCAGGGGCACGCCCAGGGTACGCACCTCGGCATCCGTAAAGTGGCCGTGGTAGTTGGTGCCGGCATAGGGGTCGGGGTTGCGGGCATACTTGCAGGCCTCGATCATCTCGGCGGCGATGGCGGTGCCAACACCGGAGGTGAAGATATCCTTGGTCTTATACTCGCGGGTCATCATGGCCTTCACGTCGGCCAGGGTGTCGCGCAGCTCGCCCAGGGTGGTGACCTTCTTGCCCAGATAGGCGTAAATGCAGGACAGGTAGTAGGCCGTGTCCGGCATCTTCATGGGAGCGGACTCGCCCAGCTCGGCAACGACGGCGTTGATCTCTGCCTCCGCCTTGGCAAACATCTCGTCGGAGCCTCTGAATACTCTGTCAAATAATCCCATTGATCTATTTCATCCTTTCAATTATTCATGTCTCGTCGATGCGCGCCTTGATGGCCCGGATCTCCTCCACGGCCCTGGGGCTGACATCGTAAGGGGAAAGGCCGCGCCGGTCAGCATCGATCACCTCGGCATCGTAGCTGATAAAGCCCAGCAGATTCTCCGCGGGAATACGGGAGCGGACAAATTCACGGTCGGCATCGTCGCGGATCTTGTTGGCCACCACGTCCACACGGGTGACGCCCAGATCGGCGGCCAGCTGCCTGACCTTTTCATAGGTCTGCACGCTGCGCGCGCCGGGTTCGATGACCACGATGAAGCGATCCATGCTTCCGGCGGTGCCGCGGCCCAGATGCTCCAGCCCCGCCTCCATATCCATGATAACCACATCGTCCTTACGGAACACCAGAGCGGAGAGGATGGATTTGAGCATCACATGCTCGGGGCAGACGCAGCCGCCGCCGCCGGTCTCCACCGTGCCCATAACCAGCAGCTTGACGCCGTTGATGTCACGGGCGAACTTGTCGGGGATATCGCTGACCTGCGGGTTCAGCTTGAAGAATTTATTGGTATAGGTGGCGCCGGTGCGCTCCTCTACCAG
>CAKTQM010000054.1 GCA_934597125.1 uncultured Oscillospiraceae bacterium | reverse complement strand
AGGGTCTGCGTTTCGCTATCCGTGAGGGCGGCCGTACCGTCGGTTCCGGCGTCGTCATCGAGATCGAGCAGTAATCGCATCTGACACATAAAAAAGAAAGGCCTTTGGCCTTTCTTTTTTTATGTCCTTATGTGGCGGGGAACGCCAGATCCGTCTGGAAGCCCCCCTGGCCGGTGAAGATCACATCGCCGCCGATGATCTGATCGCCCCACAGATACAGGTTTGCCTGCACACCCTCTGAGATCTCCGGATAGTTGGTGACGGTGTAGGTATAGCGTTTTACCGCCTGGCCGGCGAATTCGCCGAAGGGCAGATTCTGCCCCTTTTGCAGCTTGGCGTAGGCGTTCCATTCGCCATCCAGCTTGTCGGGCAGCTGAAGATCCAGCGTTTCGATGGGGTCAGGCTGTACCTGCCAGCCCAGACCCTCCAGATAGGCCACACGCTCCTCATTGGTGGCGGCGGTGATGACCTCCTCCGTTTTGCCGCCGTCAAAGCAGCCGGCCAGCATCAGCGCCGAGCCGATCACCAGTCCCAACGCCAGCGAGAACAGCACCAGTCGCCGCCGCGTAATATGGATCACACGCATGCTTCTCATCAACTCCTTTGTTGATGGATATTCCCAAGAGCCGAAAGATATGCTATACTGTGACAAAAAGAACGCAGGAGGCGGCTATGGAGCGGTTGGACAAGATCATCGCCAACAGGGGGATAGCGTCCCGTCGTGAGGTGAAGGAGCTGGTGCGGCAGGGGCGCGTGCTGGTGGATGGCGTGCCGGCGTCGGCGTCGGACATGAAGGTGTCGCCGGAAACGGCAGCCATTACCGTGGACGGTGTAGCGGTCAGCGGAGAGCGGTACACCTATCTGCTGCTGCACAAGCCTGCCGGTGTGCTGACGGCCACGGAAGACCGGCGCCAGCCAACGGTGATGGAGCTGCTGCCGGAGCAGTATCGCCGCCGCGGCCTTGCGCCGGTGGGACGGTTGGATAAGGATACGGAGGGTCTACTGCTGCTGACCGATGATGGAGAGCTGACCCATCGGCTGCTGAGTCCGCGATACCATGTGGACAAGGTATACTACGCCCGCGTGGACGGTACGCCGGATCAGGCGGATGCGGCGGCGTTCGCGGCGGGGCTGCTGCTGGGGGACGGGCTGCAATGCCTGCCTGCCCGACTGGAGCCGCTGGGCGGGGACGCATGCCTTGTGACTCTGCGGGAGGGGAAGTTCCATCAGGTAAAGCGGATGCTGGCCAGTCGGGGCAAGCCTGTGCGGTATCTGAAGCGACTGGCCATGGGGCCGCTGCGGCTAGAAGACACACTAAAGGCGGGACAATGGCGGCTTTTGACACCGGAGGAGCTATCGGCGCTGCGGATGGCCTGCGGACAATAATCATATCGACAAAGCGCCAAAAAATTTTCTGCGTTTTTTGTGAGAAAGATAAAAAAATGCTTGCAAAACCGTGATTATGACGATATAATACTGGTAACCACTTGGCAGTTTGCACAAGGCAATTTGCACAAAACATCCGGTGGGGCTTCGAGAGAGAGCAGGAGGGCGCGTCATGTCCGGTAGAATTTTTCAAAATGTAGTGCTGCAATTCAAAGAGACCACCGACCGTACCATCGGCGTGATCGACGCCGAAGGAACCGTGATCGCATGCAGCGAGCTGACGGGGATCGGCAAAAAATGGGCCAAGTATGTGGAGACCATCCAGCAGGCGGACGGCGAGTGCGTCACGCTGGAGGGCAAGACCTTCAAGGCCCTGCCCGGCTGGGGCGGCCACTTTGATTACGCCGTGTTTGCCAGCGGCGACGACGGCATTGGCCGCACCGTGTGCGCCATGGCCGCGGTGGCGCTGAATTCCGCCAAGAGCTACTATGAAGAGAAGCACGACAAGGGCTCCTTCATGAAGAATATCATTTCGGACAACATCCTCATCAGCGATATTTACATGAGGGCCAAGGAACTGCACGTGGCGGCGGAGGTGAACCGCGGCGTGTTTGTGGTGCGTCCCGTGGATGACCGGCTGGAATCCGCCCCGCTGGAGCTGATCCAGAGCCTGTTCCCCGACCGGCAGAACGATTTCGTCCTAAGCGTGGGCGAGCAGGATGTGGTGCTGATCCACCAGATGGAGAAAAACGCCTCCTCCGGCGACCTGGAAAAGGTGGCCCTGCGGATCGAAGAGGCGCTGCGCATCGACGGCGAGAGCAGCGTGTTCGTGGGTATCGGCACCATGGCCCAGCACCTGCGGGAGCTGGCTAAGGCCTATAAGGAGGCCCAGATCGCCATTGAGGTGGGCAAGGTGTTTGACACCGAGCGCTACGTCATCAACTACGAGAATCTGGGTATCGGCCGCCTGATCTATCAGCTGCCCACCACCCTGTGCGAGATGTTCCTGCAGGAGGTGTTCAAGAAGAACCCCATCGACGCGCTGGATCAGGAGACGCTGTTCACCATCTATAAGTTCTTCGAGAACAATCTGAACGTGTCCGAGACGGCCCGCAAGCTGTTTGTTCACCGCAATACGCTGGTGTACCGGCTGGAGAAGATCAAGAAGCTCACCGGCCTGGATCTGCGGGAGTTTGACGACGCCATTACCTTCAAGGTGGCGCTGATGGTGAAGAAATACCTCACCAGCCGCGGCATCGAGGCGTAACAGAATCAAATCAGCCATCAGGGCACGCGCCGCGGCGCGTGCCCTGATTTTTTAGATTGATTTCACAAAAAAGATGACGGAAATTGTGCGCATCGACAAAATTGGCGGGAAATGGGGATATTGGGTTGCATTTCCCAGGCAAAGTGCTAAACTGAACCTGTATGCGGACGCATTGCGCCCGAAATACATATAACATGTACAATACCTATAGGTATTGTTGTTTTTTCTGAAAGAAAAAACAACGCAAAATCGGCATACAGGCCGTAGAGGCAACCCTGCGGTCTTTGTGCGTCTGACCTCCCCATATGGGCAGGCAGGGCGTTTTGGTTGACCGCTCTGCCTGCTCCATCAGACAGGAGGGCGGGCATAGACAGCGGGCACCGCCGGTCATGCCGGACGGCGGTGCTTTGATCCACCGGCAAATATTGATGAACGGGGAGTACACCAACAATGTCAAACAAAAAAGCAACAAAACGTGCGCTGTTGACCAGTGTTCTGGCTATTTGCCTGTGCCTGGTCATGCTGATCGGTTCCACCTTCGCGTGGTTTACCGACACCGCCAGCACCGGCGTGAATCAGATCCAGTCCGGTACGCTGGATGTGGAGCTCGTAAAGCCGGAGAAGACCGGGGACGAGTATGTTCCTCTCGGTGCTGACGCTCTGAAATGGGTAAAGGTAGCAGGAGCAGAGGATGAAGCTGTCCTGTGGGAGCCCGGTTGTAAGTACAATCTGGAGAGCTTCAGGATCAAGAATAATGGCAATCTTGCTCTCAAGTATAAGGTCATTATCAATGGCATTATCGGTAATGCCGAGCTGCTGAACGCCATCGACTTCACTGTCGCTGTGGGTGACGGTGATTTGGTGGCAAAAGACGGTAATTCCGCGGTTGCGACCGCTGCTGACCTGAACAACTTCGAGGGTAAGCTGGCTGCCGGTGCAGTGACCGGCAAGATCACCATTACCGGCCACATGAAGGAAGAAGCCGGCAATACGTATCAGAACAAGTCCATCGACGGCATTACCATCACTGTGTATGCGACGCAGGATACGGTGGAGAATGACAGCTATGGCAATACTTACGATGAAAATGCCGATATGACCCCCGACAATCTGGATCAGCTGGTTTCTGCCAATGTGACGGAAACGGCAGTTGCCGGTACGGCTACCGTATTGGAGAACAATGACGGTACTGTTGTTGCTACGGTTCCCGCTGATGCTGTTGCCGAAGGAACCTCTTTGACCCTGTCTGTAGTTCCCCAGTCCGGCAACACGGGCAATGTTGCATTGGAGGCCGGTGACACCTATCAGGCGTATGAGGTAAAGGTTTCCGGACTGGCCGAAGACAATACCGCGCCTGTTAAGGTTGAAATCTATGTCGGCAAAAATCTGAATAATGTGAAACTGTATCATAACAGTGAGCTGGTGGAGGGTTATACTTATGATGCTACAAGCGGCGTGGTGACATTCAGCACGGCAACCTTCAGCCCCTTCACCGTGGTGTATGACGCCCCGGCTATGACCGTTGACGGCAATGCCTACTACGATTTGACGAGTGCTGTGACTGCGGCGAAAGAAGGCAGCACCATCACCTTCTGCAAGAGCACCACTGAGCCCATGAAGCTGGCGCTGACCGAGCCTATGATAGTTAAGAACGTCACCTTCAAGGCAAACGCCGGTGTGGTCATTGACGGCTTGCAGCTTGCTTCCACCAGTGCAAAGACCCGCTTGACGCTGGAGGGTATCAAATTTGAAGGAATCTCCTTTACCGATAAGGTTGTTATCGGGCAGGATACAACTTTCTATGGGTTGTCCTGGTGCACTGATATTACTTTTGATAGTTGCAAGTTCGATTTGAGCGGTTCTGCAGAAGAAAATCATGACGCAATCAAGCGCGGAGCCGCCGTAGTCAGAGGTACGATTTCCGAGAAAGAAGCTGTTGCCTATATGGACGGCCTGACGGTGAAGAATTGCACATTTACCAATGTTCGCTATGGCGTTTTCGGCGGAAAAGTGCGTAACACTACCGTGGAAAACTGCACCTTCACCAATTGCTCCAGTTATGCTGTACGCTTTGAAGATGTTGCCGGCAAACTGAATGTTATCGGCAATACCGCTGATAAGACCGACGGCGTTTTGACGATCAACACCGTTGGAAACAACTACTCTACCACCGACATTCAGACTGATGTGACCATCAGCGGCAACAAAGCTACCGGCATGACTTGTGGAAATGGTAATGTGTTTATGACTACCTACGATAATGCAAGAACAAGCGGAAAATCCACCTATACCATCACCGGCAACAATTGCTCTTACATGCAGTCTTTTGATGAACCCCTGAACGGCTTCCGTATTAAGAGTACCTACGGCCCCAGTGTAGCCGAGTTTATTGAAAACCAGTAACAGTGTCTTACAAAAAACGCTCCCCTATGGGGAGCGTTTTTTCCATTCGCGGGAACATTTTCCCCCTTCTGTGCGTCTTATCCAGTATAGGCAGATTTTGGCCGACAGATTTACCGAAAATTCACCGTTTTCCTGTTGCCATTTGTCGCGGATTTATATATAATGTAACAGACAACGGCTTTTTGCCACAAGATGTTGCATTTTATAAGGATTTGAGGGTGTGCCATGATTCGACTGACGGACGCGGAAAAGACCTATGAGAACGGCACAAAGGCTGTTCGCGGCATTTCATTTCAAATAGATGACGGAGAATTTGTGTTTTTGGTGGGCCCCTCCGGCAGCGGCAAGTCCACTATCATCAAGCTGCTGACCGGCGAGATCGTGCCCACCGGCGGCCGCGTGATGGTTAACGGCTTTTCCATGAGCCGCATCAAGGAGCGGCAGCTGCCCCTGATGCGCCGCACCATCGGCGTAATCTTTCAGGATTTCCGCCTGATCCCGGGGCGGACGGTGTTTGACAATCTGGCGCTGGCTATGCGGGCCGTGGGCGCTTCGCCCCGCGAGATCCGCAGCCGCATCCCCTATGTGCTGGAGCTGGTGGGCCTGAAAGGGAAGGAGAGCAATTTCCCTGACGAGCTCAGCGGCGGCGAGCAGCAGCGCGTGTCCATCGCCCGCGCGCTGGTGAACAACCCCAGCACCATTGTGGCGGACGAGCCTACCGGAAACCTTGACCCCGCCCGCTCTCTGGAGATCATGACGCTTTTAGAGCGCATCAACGCCCTGGGCACCACCGTGATCGTGGTGACCCACGAGCGGGGACTGGTGAACCATTTCAACAAGCGGGTGATCTATCTGGACAGCGGCTGCGTGGTGGCTGACGCCACCGGTACATACGAGGGGGTGACCCAGCAGTGAAAAACTTCGGCTATTTCTTCAAAGAGGGCGCCCGCAGCATGTTCTCCCACGGGTTTATGTCCTTTGCCGCCATCGGCGTCACGGTGGCGTGCCTGCTGATTATGGGCACGTTCTCGCTGGTGGCCTATAACGCCAACGAAAACCTGGCGGATCTGCAAAAGGAGAACGCCATGGTGGCCTTTGTGGATGACACGCTGACAGAGAGCAAGGCCAAGGCTCTGCAGTCCGAGCTGGAAAAGGTGGACAATGTGGCCGACTGTACCTTTATCTCCCGCCAGCAGGCCCGGGACGAGTACGTAGCCAAGTATGACGAGGATGAGATGTATCAGGATCTGGCGCCGGAGGTGTTCCGCCACCGCTACGTGATCCACCTGACCGATCCTGACCGGATGGCCCAGACCAAGGCAGCGGTGGAGGCGGTGAAGGGTATCGACGAGGTGCGGGCCGATGAGGTGATCTCCAACGGCTTTATCACCGTGCGCAACGTGGCGGGGGTGATCTCCATTGCCCTGATCGCCGTGCTGCTGATGGTGTCACTGTTCATCATCTCCAACACCATCAAACTGACGACATTTGACCGGCGTGACGAGATCGCCATTATGAAAATGGTGGGCGCCACGGACAGCTTCATCCGCTGGCCCTTCGTGTTCGAGGGGCTGCTGCTGGGCCTGTTCGGCGCGGCCATCGCCTTCGGCCTGCAGTGGCTGCTGTACAGCGCCATGGCAAATGGCATCAGCACCTCTGACACCATGCAGCTGCTGGAAGTGGTGCCGTTCCAGAACATCTGGCAGCCTGTGGCGGGCATCTTTGCCGGCGCCGGCATCCTCATCGGCGTGGGCGGCAGTCTGATGGCGATTCGCCGCTTCTTGAAGGTATAACGACCCCGCGGGGCAGGGCTGCCCCGCACCGGAGGAAAGGACAGACCATGAAACGTTCCACGATGGGAAAACGGGCGGCAGCACTGCTGTGCGCACTGCTGCTGATGGGCACGCTGCTGCCCACGGCGGCCTTCGGCAGCGCCAAGGCCAGCGATGACACGGCGGGCGGCGGCGCAAAGGCCAGCGACACCACCACGGCCACCGACACGAAAACCGATACCAAGACCGACACAAAGACAGATACGAAAACGGATACAAAGACCGATACCAAGACCGACGACAAAACCGGAACGGATAATAAGGAGACTGACAGCAACAGCGACCAGAAGGACGCTGTCCGCGAGGAGTATGAGCGGCTGCAGCAGGAGATCAACGGCAAGCGCCAGGAGATGGATGACCTGAAAAAGCAGCTGGAGAGCATCAAGGGCCAGAAGGCCAACACCCAGCAGCAGAAGAATCTTCTCGACCAGCGCAACGCCGCGCTGCAGGAGGAGATCAACCTGCTGGAGGAGCAGATCGACATTACCAACCGCAGCATCAGCGCCAATGAGGCGCTGGAAAAGCGCCAGACAGAGCTGTTCCACAAGCAGATCCGTGCCGAGGAGGAACAGGGGAACATCTCCTACTGGTCGGTGCTGTTCAAGGCCAGCAGCTTCTCGGATCTGGTTAGCCGCATCGACTTTATCAACGAGATCGTCCGGTATAACCAGAAGGTCATCAGCGACCTGCAGACCATCCGCCAGGAGCTGGCCGCCGACAAGGCCGCGCTGGAGGAGCAGAACGAATCCCTTACCGCCTCCAAGCAGGAGCTGCAGGGAGAGATCTCCGAGAGCATGAGACTGCTGGCGGAGTACATCAAGACCGAGGAGGGCAAGCAGGCGGAGTATGACGCCATCAAGGCTGAGGAAGAGGCGCTGGATGACCTGATCGCCGCGGCCGAGGCCAAGGCCCGTGAGCTGGGCATGGACGATATTGCCGGCACGGTGGGCGGTTACGCCTGGCCCTGCAACGGCATCCGGTGGATCACCTCCAAGTTCGGCGGGCGGCAGTCTCCCGGCGGCATCGGCAGCACCAACCACAAGGGCGTGGATATCGGCACTCCCTCCGGCACGCCGGTGCTGGCGGCCAAGTCCGGCACGGTCACATGGGCCAGCTGGAACGGTGGCTACGGCAACTGCGTTATCATCAGCCACGGCAAGGGCAATTCCACGCTGTACGGCCACCTGAGCGGCTATAACGTTTCCGTGGGCGACAAGGTGACTCAGGGACAGGTGGTTGCCTATTCCGGCAACACCGGCAACTCCACGGGGCCCCATCTGCATTTCGGCGTGATGGAGAACGACACGTGGGTGGATCCCCTGACCTATCTGACCGGCTGGCAGTATTACGGCTAAGCCGCGGACAAACGGATAACGAGCACCTCTGTACCATATACTGGTACAGAGGTGACTTTTTATGTATGGCTATGTGCGGGAGGGAGAGCGCGCCGGTGTGACGCGGCAGCGGATCGGCGGCGTGTGGTTCGCTGTGGCCACCGTGCCGCCGTCGGGGCTGCTGGCGGGGTATCGACGCGGCCGCGTGTTGCGGAAGCTGCGGCGGCAGGGGATCAGGACATGCGTGCTGCCGTCCGCGCTGACGGCGGAGGCGGCGCGGTGGGGTCTGCGGGAGATGCCGGTGCAGGAGCTGCGCCTGGCGCTGCTGCCCCAGCTGCTGGACATGCGGGGGGATCTGCGGCGCGCCACGGCGGTGCTGCGGGCCGACTGCGCCGACGCCGCCGTGTATCGTGCCGCCGCAGTGCTGGCGTCACGGGTGCGGTACGTGACTTTGCAGGTAGACGCAGGGGGCGAGGCGCTGGCGGAGGCCCTGCGGCGGCGGTTCGGCCTGTGCGCCGGCAGCGTGGAGGGTGCGGCGCTGACGGTCTCCTTCGGCGGCGCACCGGAGCACGGCGCGGTCATCTGTCTGGGGGAGGACTGCGGGCGCTATCAGCGGCTGACCTATGAAATGCCGGAGGGACTGCTGGATCCGTGGCCGGTGTCGGAACAGCTGCTGGCGGCGCTGTATCAGGCCGGAGAGATCAAAAAAGAGGAAATTCGTGTAAAAACAATTGCGCCCAACGCTTGACAGGCGGGCGGAAACTCACTATAATGCAACGTGACGCATTGTAATTATAATATAAGTATACCCGATCGCAGATATCTGCGCAGGGATGCAATAGAAAGGAATGTGCAGCATGGCAAAAGAATTCAAGATGAGCCAGGCCCGCTATGACGAGCTGAAACAGGAGCTGGATTACAGCAAGACCACCCGCGCCGACGAGGTGGCGGAGCTTATTAAAGAGGCCCGCGGCTTCGGCGACCTGAGCGAGAACAGCGAGTATGACGAGGCGAAAAACGAACAGGGTAAGCTCTATTCCCGTATCGCCGAGCTGGAGGACATCCTGCTGCACGCCGTCATCGTGGACGAGGCGGAGATGGACTCCGACAAAATCTCCATCGGCTGTAAAGTCATCGTCACCAATCTGGACACGCGAAAACAGCTGCCCGCCTATCGAATCGTCGGTTCTCAGGAGGCCGATGTGATGAGCCGCGCGGTCAGCGAGGACTCTCCCTTCGGCAAAGCCCTGATGGGCCGCAGGGCGGGCGATGAAGTGATCGTGGAGGCGCCACGCGGCGCCATCCATTACCGTGTTGACAGTATTGAACGATGACCCCTCGATCAGCGATCGGGGGCTGATGAGATAAGGAGGCCGTTATGGCAGAGCAAAATACCAACGTGACCAACACCACCGAACAGCAGGAACTGGGCGAGTTGCTGCAGATCCGCCGGGACAAGCTGAAGGCATTGCAGGACGAGGGCCGCGATCCCTTCCAGATCACCAAGTTTGACGTGACCCATCACGCCCAGGATATCAAGGACAACTTTGACGCGCTGGAGGGTACCCCTGTCCGTGTGGCGGGCCGCCTGATGAGCAAGCGCGGCATGGGCAAGGTGTCCTTCTGCGACATGCAGGACAAGTCCGGCCGCAT
>CAKTQM010000053.1 GCA_934597125.1 uncultured Oscillospiraceae bacterium | reverse complement strand
ACGGTGCGGCGCTATGTGCCGGACATGGATTTCGTGGTGGAGTGCGGCAACCGGCTGTGGGGCTGCAAATACGGCATTGTGGACGGGCAGAGCGTCAACGCCGTATACGGCAGCGCGCTGGGGGACTTCCGCAACTGGAACGCCTTTGCTGGACTGGCTACTGACAGCTATGCCGCCGCGCGGGGAAGCGACGGTGTGTTCACCGGCGTGGCGGCGTATCTGGGGACGGTTCTGTTTTTCAAGGAGCACAGCGTGGAGCGGCTGTACATCAGCGCCGCGGGCGCCCACCAGATCACATCGCTGCAATGCCCCGGCGTGAGGCAGGGCAGCGGCCGCTCGCCGGCGGTGGCGGATGGCGTGCTGTACTATCACGGCACGGGGGGCGTGTACGCCTTTGACGGCAGCATGCCGCGGCTGGTGTCCGCCGCCTTTGGCGACGAGCGGTACGAGAACGCGGTGGGCGGCGCGGCGGAGGGGCACTACTGGCTGTCGGCCCGGCGCAACGGCGAGAGCCATCTGCTGGTCTATGACACCGCCCGCGGGTTGTGGTACCGGCAGGACGGCCTGCACGTCAGGCAGTTTGCCCGCAGCGGCGGCGTGCTGTACGCGATGACGGCGGACGGCATCACGGCGCTGCAGGGCGGCGATGGGGCAGACGAGGCGGACATCGACTGGTATGCAGAGACCGGCGAGCTGGGGCTGGACACGCCGGAGCAGAAGTATGTGCAGCGCGTGGATCTGCGGCTTTTGCCGGAGAACGGCGCATGGGTGCGGGCGTATCTCAGCTATGACGAGGGACGCCACTGGCAGTATGCCGGCGAGATACGGGGCAACCCCCGGCAGATGCGCTGGGGACTGCTGACGGCGCGGCCGGTGCGATGCGCCCAGCTGCGGCTGCGGCTGACGGGACACGGCGGCTGCCGTCTTTACAGCATCAGCGCGGTGTATGAGAAAGGGAGTGACCTGCCGTGAGCGATTTTCCCATGCCGCCGTATCCCAACGGATCGGTGCAGCAGCAGCTGGCACAGCAGTATTCCTATCTCTTCCAGATGGCACAACAGCTGAACATGGCGCTGTCGGCGCTGGAGGGCGGGCAAACCGGCATCGCCGGAAGCACCGGCGTGCAGCGGAAGACCGGCGCCGCGGCCAGCGCCGCCGAAAAAACAGCGCTGGAAAACCGTGAACAGTTCCAGAATCTGCGGGCCATGATCATCAAAACCGCCAAGCAGGTGACGCGCAGCATGGAGCAGCTGGAGGTGCGGCTGGGAGAGGAATACGTGGCCGCCTCCCAGTTCGGCACCTATGTGCAGCGGTTGAGCGCCTATCTGGAGGCCAATCCGGAGGCGCTGACCCAGTACTACAGCTTTTGCAGCGATCTGGCCGCCAACGTGGCGGCGGTGGACGCCGCCTTTTCCACCTATAAGCTGGACACGGAGGGCTACATCCGCACAGGCATTGTCTACTATGACGGCCCCGCGCCGGTCTACGGCGTAGCGGTGGGGCAGAATCTGACTACCACGGAGGTGGATGGCCGTCAGGTGGTGGAGCAGAACAACTTCCGCGCCGTGTTCACCGCCCAGCGGCTGAGCTTCTGGCAGGACAGCACGGAGATCGCCTATGTGTCCAACAACCGGCTGTACATCACCAACATCACGGTGCTGGACAGCGTCAGCATCGGCCCGTGGCGCATGGACAGCGCCAACGGACTGTCATTCAAATGGATCGGAGGATAAGCATGGCCATCACAGAAAAAGATTTCACCCTGAGCTGGGGAGACATTACCATCGGCGCGGCCAATACGCTGGTGGCGACGCGGCCCTCCTCTTTATACAGCTTTCGGTTCCACTACAGCTTTCAGGGCGTTTCCGCCGACATCTCCGCCGCGCAGCTGGCTATCGTATCTCAGGAGGAGACCCGCGTGGTGTTCCGCTGGACGCCGGAGGAGAGCCTGTGTCTGACCCTTCCCGACAGCGTATCCGGCACCGGCACGCTAACCATGACGGTGGCCTACACCAGCCGCTTCGACCAGCTGAGCAACCCCAATTTCTGCACCAAGAGCTATCCCTTTACCGCCTACGTGCCGGACACCATGCGCCCCAGCGCCACGCTGGCGGTGACGCTGGTGAACGACAATGCGCTGCTGGAGCAGTGGGGACTGTGGGTGCGGGGCATGAGCCGGCTGCAGTACAAGGTAGAGGCCGCCGCTGTGGGCGGCGCGCGGCTGACGGAGTGCCGCTTCACCTTTGCCGGACAGACGGTGAAGGGGTTTTCCGGCGTCACCGCCCCCATCGGCATGGCGGGCACACTGACGCCCACCGCCGTGGTGACCGACTCCCGCGGCCGCACCGCCACGGTGACGGCCACACCGGCGGCGGTATTCGATTATCAGACGCCGGCACTGCAGACCTCGGTGGCCTTCCGGTGCAACGCCGCCGGTGCGGAGGACAGCGGCGGCGCCTGCCTGCGGGTAAAGGCCGCCGGCTCCTGCTGGCCGCTGGACGGCCGCAACACCGTGACGCTGCGGGCCCGCTACCGTCCTGTGGGAGGCGAGTACGGCGACTACACCACGCTGGTCAGTGGCCTGACTACCCAGATCGCCGAGACGCTGGACAAAGACACCACCTATGAGGTGGAGCTGTCCGCCGTGGACACGGTGGGCAACGTCCGCGCCGTCAGCTATACCTCCTCCAACGCGGCGGTGGCCTTTCACCTGCGCAGCGGCGGCGTGGGGGCCGCCTTCGGCAAGCTGGCGGACAGTCCCACGCTGCAGTGCGCCTGGGACGCGGGGTTTGACGGCGACATGACCGTGGCGGGCAGGGTGGCGGCAGGCAGCCTTACCGTGGGCGGCAAAACGCTGGTGGATCTGCTTTATCCCGTGGGCTCGCTGTATCTGTCCACGGCGGACACGGATCCCGCCATCACCCTGGGCGGCACATGGCAGCGGATCCGCGACCGGTTTTTGCTGGCGGCGAGCCAGACCTATGCCGCCGGCACTATCGGCGGACAGGCCACCCAGACTCTGACCGAGCAGCAGCTGCCGCCCCATCTGCACCATGTGGAGGGCTTTACCAGCGTGGACTCCACCACCCACGACCACGGCATCCCCAACGTGGCCCAGGGCAGCTCCGGCAGCGGCGTTTATGCCGAAAGCTGGAGCGGCGGCTCCGGCGGCCGCGCGCTGAGTACCGACGCACTGTGCATCAATCACGACCACACGGTGGACATGGACTCCCAGTCCACCGGCGGAGGCCAGCCCTTCAGCATCCTGCCGCCCTATCTGGCGGTATATGTCTGGCAGCGGCTGAGCTGACAACACACAACAGGAGGAACGATTTATATGGCATCTACATACCGCCAGGTGGGCTACGGCTCCACCGGCAGCGCGGTCAGCCAGCTGCAGACCGTATTGAACCAGCACGGCTACGATCTGGCCGTGGACGGCATCTTCGGTGAAAAGACCCAGGCCGCTGTGCGGGACTATCAGAAAAAGAACAACCTGAAGCTGGACGGCATCGCCGGAAAGGAGACCTGGGGCAGTCTAATGGCTGTCCCCGACAGCTCCGGCAGCGGCAACGGCAGCGGCGCGGGCACCGCTTTCGGCGGTGGCCGTACATCCGGCTCCGGCGGCAGCGTCAGCTCCGGCAGCGCGGCCACCGGCAGCGTATCCGCCGCTACTTCCGCCGCCCTGAAGCGGCTGGAGCAGGGCTATACGCCCTCTGACGAGGCCAATGAAGCCCGCAGCCGTCTGGACAGCCTGTCCGCCGGGAGACCCGGGGACTACACCTCCCGTTTTACGCAGCAGCTGGAGGAACTGTATCAGGAGATCAGCAGCCGCCCGGGCTTTACCTATGACCCCGCGGCGGATCTGGCGTATCAGTCCTATGCCCGCCAGTACGCCCGTCAGGGCAGCGCCGCCATGCGGGACACGCTGGGACAGGCCGCTCATCTGACCGGCGGGTACGGCTCCAGCTACGCCCAGTCCGCCGCCCAGCAGGCGTACCACAGCTATCTGCAGAAGCTCTCCGACGTGCTGCCGCAGCTGCAGTCCGCCGCCTACAGCCGCTATCGTGACGCGGGCGATGCGCTGCTGAACCGCTATCAGCTGCTGCAGGGGCAGGAGGCGGAGGAATACGACCACTGGCAGGATCAGGTGGCCGCGTGGCAGAAGGAGGTGGCTCAGGCGCAGAGCCGCTATGACCAGATCAGCAGCCGCGACTTGAAAAACTATCAGCTTCTGCTGGACTACTACGCCGACAAGGCCGCCGCAGAGCAGAAGGGCATGCGCTTTGCCGCCGACACCGCCAGCGCCGTATCCAGCACCGGCAACACCGCCTCCCTCAGCTCCACCGCGGCGGACAGTCTGGAGCGGGCCATGACCCGCTATCTCAAGCAGGGGAAAACCCAGCAGGCCGACACATTGCTCAATCAGTATAAAAACCGCATGACACCGGCACAAAAAAGCCGTTTTGAAGCACTTTTTGCCGCAAAACGGCGCACTGTTGACTGATCGTTGACCCCGTTTTCTCCCACAGGTCGAGAAAATTATGGTTGCTTTTAGTGCCATAATATGATACCATTGCTTCAAGCGCTGTGCCCATCAGGCCGGTGCGGTTCCCCATGGGCCGGCAGTCATACGTTCCGGCCATGCGAAAGGAGAAGTAAGAATGAAAGAAAAACTCGACCACTTTTTTCAGGCTTTCCGTATGAACGGACGTACCGTCGTCCGCACCATGATCCTGGTTCTGTCCATGGTGCTGGTGCTGGCGCTGGCGGGCTGCGGCAACGACACGAACACCGACAACCCCGATGACTCCAACAACCCCTCTGTGGTGGATCCCAGCGTGGACATTGAAAACCGCGTGGAGCCGGAGCCTGTTGTGGAGCCCAAGGATATGGAGGCTACCTTTGCCAAGTACAAGGATGTGTACGCCTGGCTGGAGGTTCCTGATTTCTCCAAGATCCTGAAAACCGATCACGAGCTGTCCTACCCCGTGGCGCAGCATCCCTCTGACCGCGGCTACTACCTGCACCGTGATCTGGACGGCAACAACAACAAGGCCGGCACCATTTTCAGCGAGGCTACCTGCGAGGGTAAGACCATCAACAGCCGCGACCTGAATGATCCCGTCACCGTGCTGTACGGCCACAACCAGGCCAACCGCACCATGTTCGGCGGCCTGCAGAGCATGATGAAGAATCTGGATTTCAGCGAGCAGCATCTGGTGTATATGTATCAGAAGGATCGCCGCGTGACCTATCAGATCGTGGGCGGCGTGCAGTATGATACCAGTCACATCATTTACTATCACGATTTCAGCAACGCCGACGTGTTCAACAGCTTCTTTGACCAGCTGTGGAAGGAGACCGAGGCTTCCACCAATCTGGATAAGGACAACAAGCCTGTGGCCGGCGACAAGGTGCTGATCCTGTCCGTGTGCAAGAACGGCGACGATTACCACCGCTATCTGATCGTCTGCAAGATGATCGAAGATACCGCTGATCCCTCCACCTGGCCCCTGAAGGACGACGCCGCGGCTGCCACCGGCACCACGGACACCGCCGGAACCACCACCGGCACCAAGACGGACGCCAAGACCAACACCACGGCAAAGACCGATACCAGCGCAAAGACCGACGCCAATAAGTAAGGCACATCAAAATACAAAAAATCCCTGCTCTTACGAGCAGGGATTTTTTATGCGGTTACTCTTTTCACTCCGTGAAATGCACGTGGGTGAAGATGTGATCCTGGCAGAAGCAGTGATAGCCGGCGCACTTGCTGCAATAGCGGAACTGGAGATCGGGATAGTCCGTATCGGTGCGGCCGCAGACGGCGCACTTGTGGTGATAACCCTGCTTTTGCTCCTGTTTCTGCTGTTGCTGGGCGGCTCGCTTGAACTGCACCGTCTGGGGACGGCGGCGGTAGGCGGCACGGTCGGCCATATAGTGTACCTCCGGCCAGATGAAGACGGCGAAGTTCAGCAGGGCGATGACCGGCAGCAGCGCGCCGCCCCAGTTGCCCGCCAGCAGCGCCCGCACCACATCAAAGGCAAACAGTGCCGCATCCAGATACGCCAGCCACTTCATCCGGATGGGGATGATGAAGAACAGCAGCACCTGAGTATCGGGGAACAGGAAGGCAAAGGCGAAGAACATGGACAGGTTCACGTAGTAAGAGCCCGCCACGGTGTAGCTCTGGCCGGAGATGAGGCTGGCAATCAGCACGCCCGCCGCCGTCAGCAGCACGCCGCTGATGTAGTAGAGGGTGAACTTTGCGGTGCCCCACTGGCGCTCCAGGGTGGTGCCGATCCAGTAGTAGAAATACAGGCTGATCAGCAGCCAGAAAAGGCCGCTGCTGGTGGGCACAAACACATAGGTCAGGATGCGCCACAGTTCGCCCCTCAGCACGGCGGCGGTGTTCAGGGTCAGGAACGCCAGGGCGTTGGCGTCGTTGGTCTGAGTGAACATCATCAGCAGATACACGATGACATTGCCGCCCACGATGTAGAGCATCAGGTTGGGGATGCCGAAACGGGGGTGCCGCGCGCAGAAGCGCTGCACCGCGTCATAGAGTTTTTTCAAGGAAGGTTCCTCCTGTCGGTGAATTCGGTATTTCTACAGCATTGTACCCTATATGGCGGGAAAAGTCATTACTATTTTTTGAATAATTGGAGGTTTTAGCACCGGAGCGCAGTCCCGACGGCCTTCTCGTAGGGGCGGCGTGCTTCCTGTATCCGTGCGTAGGGGCGGGGTTCTACCCCGCCCGTTCAGCTTACGATGGCATTTCCGCTAAACGGCGGGAGGGGCAGAGCCCCTCCCCTACGAATGGTCTATCGTACCGTTTCGTCATCGTCAGGGCGGATACCCCAAAAGCACTCGTTCCGCTGCGCTCCACAGCGCTCGTCGTCCGCCCCTACGGAATTGCCACAAATCCCTAAAAAAAGGACAGCCCGCCATCGGCGGGCTGTCCTTTTTCAGAGATATGGTATAGAACTGAGGGATAGCGCTTACTTACCGGCCTTGGCGGCCTCGCGTCCGGCGCGGAAGGCTTTCAGGTTCAGCTCCTTGACCTTGGCGGGAACGGTCTCGGCCACGATCTGCTCCCAGTCGATCTCGGGGCAGCCCAGAGAATCGCACATGGCGCCGAACAGCACCACGTTCATGCACTTGGCATTACCCAGCTGGATAGCGATATCGCTGGCAGGAACGGCGATGGTCTTGAAGTTCTTCTGCATGGCCTCGATGCAGCCTTCGGGATACTCCTCGGCGCCGGAGGCGATGGTGGTGGACTTGATGGCGTAGTCATTGATGACGGCGACACCGTTGGGATTCAGGAACTCCGCGTAGCGGACGGCCTCCATCTTCTCCAGGGCCACCATGATGTCGGCCTCGCCCTTGCCGAACACGGGGCCGTACACCTTGTCGCCCCAGCGCACCTGGGTGGACACGGAGCCGCCGCGCTGGGCCATACCGTGAACTTCGCTCTGCTTGACATCATAACCGGCCTTCATAAAACCGTTGGACATGATCTTGGAGATCAGGATGGCGCCCTGACCGCCGACGCCGACCAACAGACAGCTCTTGACGTTAGACATGATTATTTCTCCTCCTTTTCGATAGCACCAACGGGGCAGGCCTGGGCGCAGACGGTGCAGCCCACGCACTGGGTACGATCCACAGCCGCCTTGCCGTTCTCCATGGAGATGGCGGGGCAGCCCACCTTCAGGCAGCTCTTGCAGCCCACGCACTTGTCGGTATTCACCACGCACATACCGTTGTCATGCTTGATGCGCTTAATCAGCAGGCAGGGGCGGCGGGTAACGATGGCGGGGTGCTTGCCCTCGTTCAGGGCGGCCACGGCGGTGTTCACAGTCTCCTTCATGGCGGCCAGATCCTGGGGATCCACCGTCAGCACGGGGTTGAAGCCATAGGTCTCGAAGATCTTCTCCACGCTGAGCATGGGGGCTTCCTCGCCCATCAGGGTGTAGCCGGAGCCGGGGTTATCCTGGTGGCCGGTCATGCCGGTGATGCGGTTATCCAGCACGCAGGGGATCATGCGGCCGTTGTTGTAAATGATCTCGGCCGCGCCGGTCATGCCGGAGTGGAAGAACGTGGAGTCGCCCATGACGCCGAACACCACCTTATCGGTGACGCCCTCGCGCTGGAAGGACTTAGCCATACCCATACCGGCGGAGAAGCCGCCGCCCATGCAGATGCACACGTCCATGCAGTTCAGAGGAGGCGCAAAGCCCAGGGTATAGCAACCGATATCGCCGGTAACCACGTAGTTCTTGTTCTTGGACAGGGTATAGAAGAAGCCGCGGTGGGGGCAGCCGGGGCACAGTGCGGGAGGACGCTTAGCCACGGCCACGTCGGTGATGGTCTTATACTCCGGCTTGATGCCCAGCACGCGCTCGCGCACCAGCTGGGTATTCAGCTCGTACATCACGCCGGTCAGCTCCTTGCCGATGCAGTCGATGCCGGCGGCCTTGATCTCGTTCTCCATGAAGGGATCCAGCTCTTCGATGACGTACAGCTTCTCCACCTTGGCGGCGAAGTCGCGGATCAGGTTCATGGGCAGAGGATAGGTCAGGCCCAGCTTCAGGAAGGAGGTACCCTCGGGGAACACCTCTTTGGCATACTCATAGGCGATGGAGGCGGTGATGACGCCCACCTTGCCGTCGCCCATCTCCAGCTTGTTCAGGCCGTTCTCCAGAGCGGTGGTGCAGCCGTACTCGGCCAGCTTCACCAGACGATCCTCCACCAGAGGATGGTTCATGTATGCATTGGCGGGGGCGCAGATGTACTTGCGGGTGTTGCGGGCATAGGCGGGAGCGGTGTGCTCCACGCGCTCACCGAACTCCACCAGGCCCTTGGAATGGCACACGCGGGTGGTGGTGCGATACAGCACGGGGGTATCGAAGGCCTCGGAGATCTCGCAGGCCAGCTTCACGAAGTCCTTGCACTCCTGCGCGTCGGAGGGCTCCACCATGGCGATCTTGGCAGCGCGGGCATAGTGGCGGTTGTCCTGCTCGTTCTGGGAGGAGTGGCAGGAGGGGTCGTCAGCGGTAACCACCACAAAGGCGCCGTTGACGCCCATGTAACCGGCGGTAAAGAGGGGGTCGGCGGCCACATTCAGGCCCACCATCTTCATGGTGCAGAAGGCGCGGGAACCGGCCACGGAAGCGCCGTAGGCCACCTCGGTGGCTACCTTCTCGTTGGGGGCCCACTCGCAATACACGTCCTTGCCGTACTGGGGCATGTTCTCCAGGATCTCGGTGCTGGGGGTGCCGGGATACGCGGAGCAGACTTTGATACCGGCTTCGTAGACGCCACGGGCGGTGGCCTCGTTACCGGACATCAGATGTTTCATAGTTTTCTTCCACCTTTCTTCTTTTTTGCTTACTCTTTCACTCTATTGTCACTTACTTTTGGAAAACGGGATCAATATACGCCGGCCTCCTGCTCACCGTGAAGGACGCGCAGGGCGCCTTCGGCCAGGGAACGCATCTCCTCCTCGCCGGGCAGACGAATGGTCTGGGCGATCTTGCCCACATAGGCGGTGATATCGTCACAGAAGAACTGCTCATAGGCCATGCCGCCAGTGAAGACGATAGCGTCCACATCGAAATGCAGCACGGCGGCCATGGCGCCGATGTCCTTGCTGAGCTGATAGACAAGCGCCTGATAGGCCTCCACATACTTGGGATCACCCTCCACCACCTTGGCGCAGATGACGCGGAAATCGGTGGTGCCCAGATAGGACAGCATACCGGCCCGGCGGCCGAAGGTCTTTTTCACCTCGTCCTTGGTCTTGCCGCTGAAGCAGTAGCTGATGAGCTGGTTCACCGGCAGGCCGCCGGCGCGATCCATGCCCATGGAGCCCTCGTCCTTCACGTTGCACACGTCCACCACGCGGCCCTTTTCATGGGCGCCCACGCTGACGCCGCCGCCCAGGTGGCACACAATCAGGTTCACATCCTCGTACTTCCTGCCCAGCTCCCTGGCGGCCTTGCGGCCGATGGACTTGTGGTTCAGGGCGTGGAACTGGCACAGGCGGCGGAACTCG
>CAKTQM010000052.1 GCA_934597125.1 uncultured Oscillospiraceae bacterium | reverse complement strand
ACCGGCTCACGCCGGTCGTTGCTGTCACAGATCAACTTTTTCATACTGCGCCGCCGCCCTCCGGAACGTAAGCACCGTGCCGATGCCGTAGAGCAGCACGGCGGCGACGAAATACGGCAGCAGCCGCAGCTGGGTGGCGCCGTCCAAATCGTCTAGCCACGTCAGCCCCGGGAAATGGGGCAGCGCCTCGCACACGATCATCAGCAGCGTCACGGGGATCAACGCCTTGACGAAGGCCACGCCCACCTTGTAGCCGTTTTGATAAAAGGCGGTCAGAAATACCGCGTTGAACACGGCGTACAGCAGAAAGCCCGCCGCGAACAGCGCCAAATTGGGATCCATGCCCACCAGATTATCCTTCCCCGGCTGCAGGCGCACTGCCAGCAGCGCGCAGGGCGCCAGCACCACCAGCGACAGCAGCTCCACCAGCGCCACCAGCACGCAGCCCGCTTTCACCGTGTCCCGCTTGGGTACCGGCAGAATGGCGGAATAGTAGATGTCCTTTTGCTCCCGCACGTTCAGGAAGGTGAAGAACAGCCCCAGCATCACATAGAAAAAGGTGATGGTATAGGGGTAGTTGGGGATCAGCACCATCACGCCGAACAGGCAGAACACCGGCGTCATGGGGTGGCACACCAGCCGCAGCTGCTTATATAATAGCGCTCTCATCCAGACCCCTCCTCTCCACGGAAACAATGATATCCTCCAGCGTGGCGCCGCGGTCGGCATAGGCCGCCATAAAGTCCGCCACGGCAGAGCTGTGAAAGATCTCGCCATCCTTGATAAAGGTGATATGGCTGGCGCACTTCTCCAAGTCAGACGTAATGTGGGTGGAGAACAGAATGCTGCGGCTGCCGTCCGCCACGATGGCGCGGAACAGCTCCACCAGCTCGTCCCGGGACACGGGATCCAGCCCGCTGGTGGGCTCATCCAGGATCAGCAGTCTGGCGTTGTGGCTCAGCGCCAATGCCAGCAGATACTTCACTTTCATGCCGCTGGACAGCTGATCCACCCGCTTGCTCTCGTCAATACGGAACAGCTGCAGGTAGTGGCGGTACTTCTCCTCGTCCCAATTGCGGTAAAACCGGCGGGTCACATCGGTGATGGTCTTGACCTTTTTCTTGGGATAGAAGTCGATGCCTCCCAGCACCACGCCGATCTGCTCTTTGAATTCCCGTTCGTGCTGCCGCACGTCCTGGCCGAAGAACCGCACATCGCCGCCATCGGGATGCACCAGCCCCAAAATTGCCTTCAGCGTGGTGGATTTGCCCGCGCCGTTGCGGCCGATGAAGCCCACCACCGCCCCCTGGGGCACATCGAAGGACACGTCCTTCAGGGTAAAGGCGGGGTAGGTCTTGCACAGGCCCCGTACCTCCAATGCGTTCATTCCGTTTCGCCCTCCTCTCCGTCGTCAGGAAGCCCTTCGAACACCTGACGCATGAACAGGTTCAGCTTTTCCGGCGGCTGCAGGGCGATGCCCCGCTTCTTGTCCGCCAGCAGCACCAGCATATCCCCCGGCTCGATGCCGAACATCTCACGCGCCTCCTTGGGGATCACGATTTGCCCCTTGGGCCCCACCCGCACCGAGCTCATATAGTGCCGGTCATCCCGTCGATTGCTTTTCATGGTACGCCTCCACATTAAAAGTATAACTTTTCTTACTTGTTGGCATTGTAGCACATGAAAAGAGCTTTGTCAAGCACGTGCGGGGCGTTTTCGTTCCTGTGCATAAGGGCGGAAATGCCATTGAAAAAGGAAGGGGCGGAACCCCTCCCTTTTTCAATGGCAGATGATGCGGCGAAGGCGAAGCGGCACACCGCGCCGGTTTACCGTTCCAAATACGCCTTGCACTTTTGATTGGCTTCCTCCGCCACGCGCCCTTCGTCCACGGTGACAAGGCGTCCCTGGCGGACGGTGACACGGCCATGCACCACGGTGTAATCCACCGCGCCGCGGACGCCCACAGTGCCCAGCACAGACTTGGCGTCGAAGCAGGAGCCCACCAGCTCCAGACGGCGGCTGTCGATCATGAACAGATCGGCGCATTTGCCCACCGCCAGCTGGCCGATGTCGTCGCGGCCCAGCAGGCGGGCGCTGCCGCGGGTAGCCATTTTTAGGATGTCGTAGCCGCTGGGGGCGGCTTTGCTGGCGTTGAGCCGGTGCAGCAAAAAGGCCACCCGCAGCTCCTCCATCAGGCTGGAGCCGTCATTGCTGGCGCTGCCGTCCACGGCCAGACCCACGGGCACGCCCAATTGCAGCATCTCCGGCATACGGGCGATACCGCTGGACAGCTTCATGTTGCTGATGGGACAGTGGGCCACGCCGGTGCCGGTGTCCGCCAGCAGGCGCAGCTCCTCATCATTGAAATGGATGCCGTGGGCGTACCAGACGTCGTCGCCGATCCAGCCCAGCCGCTCCATGTAGGCCAGGGGGCGGACACCCTCCCGCTCCAGCATGAAGCGCTCCTCGTCCTTTGTCTCGCACAGGTGGGTGTGAAGGCGGACATGGTACTGCCGCGCCAGAATGGCGCTCTGCCGCAGCAGCTCCGCCGACACGGAGAAGGGGGAGCAGGGCGCCAGCGCCACCCGGTGCATGGAGCCATAGGCGGGATCGTGGTATTTTTCGATGCAGCGGATGGAGTCGGCCATGATCTCGTCCACCGTCTGCACGACGCTGTCGGGGGGCAGGCCGCCATCCTTGACGCTCAGATCCATGCTGCCGCGGCTCAGGTACATGCGGATGCCCAGCTCCTGGGCCGCCGCCAGCTGGGCGCCCAGCAGGTCGCCGCTGTGGGCGGGAAACACGTAGTGGTGGTCAAAGCATGTGGTGCAGCCGTGTTTCATCAGCTCCCCCATGCCGGTCAGGCTGGACAGACGGATCACGTCCTCATCCAGATTCTTCCAGATCTCATACAGGGTTTTCAGCCAGTCGAACAGCTCCATATTCTGCACCTGGGGCAGATTGCGGGAGAAGACCTGATACAGATGGTGGTGGGTGTTGACAAGGCCGGGATAGCAGAGCATGTGGCTGCCGTCAATGATCTCGTCGGCGGTGACGGCCAGGTTTTCGCCGATGGCCTGGATTAAGCCGTTTTCGCAGTAGAGATCCACGTTAGTCGACAGGCGGTCGCTGTCGTCACAGGTGACCAGCTGTGCGATATTCCGGATCAGCAGAGTGGACATGACAGTGTCTCCTTTTCAAAATAGAGTCAAAAAAGAGCGGGCCGGTAAACGGCCCACTCTTTTGATACAGCGTCAGCGTTCCTCGCGGAAGTAGGAGAGACCGAGGGACGCAGGGGGCTGATCCTCCCGCTTTTTACGCAGGGACACAACGATCAGCACCACCAGAGTGATGACATAGGGCAGCATCTTGTACAGCTCCTTCACCGCCATCTGGCCGCCGGGGGTGGGCAGATAGATGTTCAGGATGTACAGGCCGCCGAACAGGATGGAGGCCAGGATGCTGACATTGGGACGCCAGATGGTGAAGATAACCAGCGCGATCGCCAGCCAGCCGCGGTCACCAAAGGCGTTGTTCGACCACACGCCGTTGGCGTAGTCCATCACGTAGTACAGGCCGCCCAGGCCGGCGATCATGGAGCCGATGCAGGTAGCCAGGTACTTGTACTTGGTTACGTTGATACCGGCAGCGTCGGCAGTGGAAGCGCTTTCACCCACGGCGCGCAGATGCAGGCCGGGACGGGTGTGGTTCAGGAAATAGGAAGCGCCCAATGCCACGATGATAGCCAGATAGGCCAGGAAGCCATAGGACAGGAACAGCTGGCCGAACCAGCCGGTGGTGCTGGCGCCGGGCAGCGCCGTCTTGAAGAACAGGCTGGTGTTGGACAGGGCGATGGAGGGAACCTCGCTGCCCGTCAGCTTGATGAGGGAGCCGCCGAAGAAGTTGCCCACGCCCACGCCGAAGGTGGTCATGGCCAGACCGGTCACGTTCTGGTTGGCACGCAGGGTGACGGTCAGGAAGCAGTACAGCAGGCCCATCAGCAGGGAGCCCAGCAGGGAGCACAGAATGGGGATCAGGACAGCCAGAAAGCCGTTCATTTCCGCCGCGGGGACAGCCTGCTCATAGAAGAACGAGCCGATGACGCCGCTGATGCCGCCCACGTACATGATGCCGGGGATACCAAGGTTCAGGTTACCGGATTTTTCCGTCAGAATTTCGCCGGTGCTGCCGAACAGCAGGGGAATACCCTGCATGACGGCGCGGGGGAAGAAAGAAATAAAGTTAAACATCCGTTACGCCTCCTTCTTGCTGTTCTTACGCAGGGTGACTTTGTAGGTGATGAAGAACTCGGTAGCAATGATGAAGAACAGGATGATACCGGTCAGAATATCCGCGAAGGAGTGGTTCAGGCCCAGTGCGCTGGACACCTCGCTGGCGCCGCGATCCATGGTTACCAGCAGCAGGGAGGCGGCGATCATGATGAAGGGATTGAACTTGGACATCCAGGACACCATGACGGCGGTGAAGCCGCGGCTGTCCACGATAGTGGTAGTCAGGGTGTGATCGACGCCGGAGGTCAGCATAAAGCCGATGAAGGCGCACATGGCGCCGGAGAGCACCATGGTGCGGATGATGACACGATCCACCTTGATACCGGCGTAGCTGGCGGTGCGATGGCTTTCGCCCACTACGGCGATCTCGTAGCCGTGCTTGCTGTACTGCAGATAAATGTACATCAGACCGGTCATGATCACCACGATCAGGACGGGCAGCAGATAGGCGTTGCCGATCTCCGGCAGCCAGCCGGCGTGGGTGGACTGGTTGATAATACCGATCTTACCGGCGCCCTTGGGCACCTCCCAGATGATGATAAAGAAGGAGGCCAGCTGCATGGCGATGTAGTTCATCATCAGGGTGAACAGCGTTTCGTTGGTGTTCCACTTGGCCTTGAAGAACGCGGGCAGGAAGCCCCACAGGGCGCCGGCCAGCAGGGCGGCGATCAGGGACACGATGATCAGCGCTGCGCTGGGCAGCTTGTCGCCCAGAGTGATCATGCAGGCGGTGGTGGCCAGACAGCCGATCAGGGTCTGACC
The DNA here is from genome assembly GCA_934597125.1 of uncultured Oscillospiraceae bacterium. Taxonomy (GTDB): domain Bacteria; phylum Bacillota; class Clostridia; order Oscillospirales; family Oscillospiraceae; genus Vescimonas. The sequence goes on along the minus strand of CAKTQM010000052.1, from coordinate 5,111 downwards.
CTCGGCGCCGATGTTCCAGAAGCGCATCTTGAAGGCGGGGGTCACGGCCAGAGAGATACCCAGCAGGATGGCTACGTTGCGGATGGTTACGCCGATGCGGCGGCCGGTGCCGAAGGCGCCGGACAGGATGGTGCCGTACACGCTGATGGGGTTCTGGCCGGTCAGCAGCGTGGTGATCAGGCCGCAGAAGATCAGCGCCAGCAGCAGAATGCCGCCGCGGATCAGCAGTGCCTTGCCCAGAGGAAGGGTGTCACGCTTGGAGATCTGAAAAAGAGATTGTTTACGCATGTTCCGTTACGCCTCCTCCGATGCGGGTCATCAACGCGCCCACTTCCAGTTTGTTGGTGGTGCGGGCGTCCACCACGCCGGACACCTGCCCGCCGCAGAGCACCACGATCCGGTCGCACAGCTCCAGCAGCACGTCCAGATCCTCGCCGACATAAACGACGGCCACGCCCTTCATCTTCTGCTCGGTCAGCAGATTGTAAATGGTATAGGATGTATTGATATCCAGACCGCGGACAGCGTAGGCGGTCATCAGCACGGAGGGCTGCTGGGCAATCTCGCGGCCCACCAGCACCTTCTGCACGTTACCGCCGGACATACGGCGGACGGGGAAGTTGGTGCTGGGGGTGACGACCTCCAGCTCCTGCCAGATACGCTGGGCCAGCGCCTCGGGATCCTTGCGGTTCAGGAAGATGCTGTTGCCCTTACGCCAGGAGCGCAGCATCATGTTGCCGGTCATACCCATGGAGCCCACCAGGCCCATGCCCAGACGATCCTCGGGGACAAAGCTCATGGCAATGCCGGCCTTGCGGATGTCCATGGGATCCTTGCCGGCCAGCTCCTCCGGCGTGTCGCTTTCGGGGGGATAGAAGGTGACGGAGCCGGACTGGATGGGGTACAGACCCGCGATGGATTCCAGCAGCTCACGCTGACCGGAACCGGCCACGCCGGCCACGCCCAGCACCTCTCCGGCGTTGATGGTGAAGCTGACGTTGTCCAGACGCTTGACGCCCAGCTCGTCAAACACCGTCAGGCCGTCCAGTTTCAAACGGGGGGTGACGTTGACAGGTATGGGACGGTCGATATTCAGGGTGACGCTATGGCCCACCATCATATCGGTCAGGGACTGCTGGTCGGCGTCCTTGGTCATCACGTCGCCGATATACTCGCCCTTGCGCAGCACGGCCACACGGTCGGACACGTCCAGCACCTCGTGCAGCTTATGGGTGATGATGATGAGGGACTTGCCGTCAGCCTTCATGTTGCGCATGACGGCGAACAGCTTGTCAGTTTCCTGAGGGGTCAGCACGGCGGTGGGCTCGTCCAGGATCAGGATGTCGGCGCCGCGGTACAGCACCTTCACGATCTCCACCGTCTGCTTCTGGGAGACGGACATGTCGTAGATCTTCATGTCGGGATCAATGTCAAAGCCGTATTTGTCGCAGATATCCTTGACCTTTTTACGGGCGTTGTTCAGATCCAGCTTGCCCTCCAGACCCAGAATGATATTCTCGGTGGCGGTGAACAGATCGACCAGCTTGAAGTGCTGGTGGATCATGCCGATGCCCAGGTCGAATGCGTCCTTGGGGGAGGCAATGGTAACGGGCTTGTCGTGGATGTAAATTTGTCCCTCATCAGGGAAGTAGATGCCGGAGAGCATATTCATCAGAGTGGTCTTGCCGCTGCCGTTTTCGCCCAGCAGAGACAGGATCTCACCCTCGCGCAGCTCCATGTTGATGGCGTTATTGGCCACCACGGAACCGAAGCGCTTGGTGATATTCTCCATTTTGATCGCGCATTTGTTTTCCAAGGCTGTCATCCTTTCTTTCGGCGCAGATGGCTGCAACACCTCGTAGCACGCCGGGGCTAAATTCCATACACTTTATTTTAGCACAAACACGGAACGTTGTAAATCAAAATTAACAAAAAATTTGTCAGGTTTACACAAAGAATGTAAGCTTATACAAGAAAGAAGAAAATCCTTTGTAAGAATCGTCAAAAGTGTTGCGGGAGAGGAAAAAACAGGGCAAAAAAGAGGTTGGACTGCGATGCAGTCCAACCTCTTTTTTGTTGAAAAATCAGATATTAGCCGAAGTTAACATCCAGACGGGTGATGCCGTCGATCTCCAGATCGAAGTAAGGAGCGGAACGGAACTCGGACTCAGCGAAGTAACCGTCATGCACGACCTCGGTGTCGGGGGTGTAGTCAGCGTCGGTATCGACGTCGGCCATGTAGGAGGTCAGGTTCTCGCCCTTCACGGTGAAGGTGGAGCAGTCATAGACGTGGAGCTCGCCGGACTCCAGCTTGGCGGTAGCCTCGGCAATGGCGTCAGCGGTGCCGGCAGCGGCAACGGCGTCATTGATCTCGGTCAGAACCACGGAGCCGGTGGCCAGGGTGCCAGTCCAGTCGGTATCAATGGCGGTGCCATCAATGACGCACTGGATCGCATACTGATAGTAAGGAGCCCAGTTGATGCGGGAAGAAACGATGTAGGTGTTGGGAGCAGCTTCCTTGGTGGAGCCGTTGTAGGAAACGTTGGGAACACCGGCGTTCTCGCAGGCGGTAGGAGCACCCAGGGAGTCAGCGTGCTGGCTGATCAGGTTGCAGCCGCCGTCGATCAGCTTCTGAGCGCCTTCCTTCTCCAGAGCCTCATCATACCAGCTGCCGGTGAAGGTCACGTCCATGGTGACGGTGGGGCAGACGGAGCGGGCGCCCAGGAAGAAAGAGGTGTAACCGGAAACCACTTCGGCGTAGGTGAAAGCGCCAACGTAGCCGATCTTGGCGTTCTCGGCGGTGACCTTGGTGCCGTTGATCTCGGTGCCGTTCTCGATCATCTCGTTCAGCTTCAGACCAGCAGCGATACCGGCCAGGTAACGGCCCTCATAGATGGAAGCGAAGGCGTTGTGGTAGTTGGCCAGACCCTCGGTGTGAGCGCGGGTGCCGGTGGAGTGGCAGAACTGGACCTCAGGGAACTCCTGAGCGGCCTGGATCATGTAAGGCTCATGACCGAAGCTGTCGGCGAAGATGATGTTGCAGCCCTTATCGACCATGTCAACAGCGGCCTCGTAGCACTCCTGACCCTCGGGAACGTTGGTCTTCAGGATGTAATCATCCTCGGTCAGACCCAGGGCAGCGATGGCTTCCTTGGCGCCGTTGATGAAGTTGAGGTCATAGGTGGAGTTTTCATCATGCAGGGTGATGAAACCGACCTTGACCTTAGCGCCTTCGGCATTATTGTTGTCGTCGGTGCTGGGGGTGTCATTGCCGCCGCCGCAGGCCACCAGGCTCAGAGCCATGACCAGGGCGAGGATCAACGCAAGGAACTTCTTCATTCTTGTTTTCCTCCTTAAAATATATGACGTGCGGCTGAAGGTAAGGATAAAATTTGCCGCCCGCCTGAATAACGGATAGAATCCGGCATTCACATGGGGCTATGGAATTGTTACAAAAGTATTATATAGGATGTCCGCGGAAATTTCAACTAAAATTCTGGATTCCTGATAGTTTTTTGATGCTTCTGCCATTAGAAATACAGATGGAAAGATAGCTAAAATAAGTGAAAACGGTTCCGGCGAGGGGTTATTGATGGACGCGCGTACCTGTTTTGCCCTCAATACCATGCGGCAGCGCCGCATGGCGCTTTCGCTGCGCGAAAGGCCCATAATTGAAACAGGACGGTATTGAGGCCGGAAACCCGGATCATTGATCATCCTGTGGAGGGCACGGCATTACTGATGCACGCGCGTACCTGTCTTGCCCTCAATACCGTCTTTGGCCTTCTCCAGCAGGGTGATCAGCGCGGTGCGGCCGGGCTTGGACTCGGCGAACTTGACAGCGGCCTGCACCTTGGGCAGCATGGAGCCCTTGGCGAACTGGTTCTCCTCCATGTATTTGTAAGCCTCGGCGGGGGTCAGGTCGTCCAGGCCCTTCTGGTCGGGCTTGTTGAAGTTGATGGCTACCTTCTCCACGGCGGTGAGGATGATGAGCATGTCGGCGTCCAGCAGCTCGGCCAGCAGCTCGCTGCCGAAGTCCTTGTCGATGACGGCGGGGGTGCCGGACAGCTTGCCGTTTTCCAGTACCACAGGGATGCCGCCGCCGCCCACGGCGATGACCACATGGCCGGCGTCCACCAGCGTCTTGATGGAGGCCTTCTCCACGATGTCCACAGGCTTGGGGGAGGGGACAACCTGACGGTAGCCGCGGCCGGCGTCCTCCACCATGGTATAGCCCTTCTCGGCGGCGATACGGTCGGCGGTGGCCTTGTCATAGAAAGCGCCCACGGGCTTGGTGGGATTCTGGAAGGCGGGGTCGTCCTTGGAGACAACGGTCTGGGTGACGATGGTGGCCACGGGCTTGTTCATGCCGCGGGACTGGAGCTCGTTGCCGATGGCCTGCTGCAGATGGTAGCCGATGTAGCCCTCGGACATGGCGCCGCACTCGGGGAAGGGCATGTCGGCCTTGATGGCCTTGGCCTCGGCGGCGGTGCTGAGACCCAGGTTGATCATGCCCACCTGGGGGCCGTTGCCGTGGGCCACCACCACCTCGTTGCCGGCGGCGATCAGATCCACGATGGATTTTGCGGTCTCGGTGACAAGCTGCAGCTGCTCGGCGGCGGTGTTGCCCAGCGCGTTGCCACCCAGTGCGATGACGATTCTTTTAGACATAACGGATCATTCTCCTTTTTTGTAATGCAAAATACGATACTGCCGCCAGAGGTACGGCAGATCGTTCGTAGGGGCGGGGCTCTGCCCCTCCCGTTCGGAATCCGGCGGCCCGATGTATGGCGGGCGGGGCAGAGCCCCGCCCCTGCGGATCTACTGTCGCGGGAATGAACAGGATAATAGCGGGAGGGGAGATCCCCTCCCGCTATCGGGTCAGTTGATTAGAAAATCTTGCGGGTGTCCTTGGTCTCGTCCAGCTCCATCAGAGCCTTGACGGGATCCTTCACCTGAGCCAGGAAGATCATGGCGGCAATGATGTAGGGCTTGTAGGAAGCCTGCTTGTACAGGGGAACGATGTAGCGGTCAAACACGGAGTTGTCCACTTCGCCCTCGGCGCAGCTCAGACCGGTGATGTCGGCGGGCAGGCAGTGCAGGTACAGGGC
>CAKTQM010000051.1 GCA_934597125.1 uncultured Oscillospiraceae bacterium | reverse complement strand
TCCGCGACATTCTGGAGTACGGCGGCGCCAAGTTCCTGTGCCCCATGGCCGGCACCATCTCCATGATGCCCGGCACCGCGGCCAACCCCGCCTATCGCCGCATCGATGTGGACACCGAGACCGGCAAGGTCAGCGGTTTGTTCTAAGAGCGGATACGAACTCTGCGAGGCTATGTTACGAAAGCTCCGGCGGCTTGAAGCCGCCGGAGCTTTACTGATAAGAAATTAGATTTTCCACTGAAAACGACGAGGAGAGAACTATGGATTATACCACCAAATCCTGCCGTGAATTCGTCACGGTTCTGGCGTCAAATGAGCCGGCTCCCGGCGGCGGCGGCGCGTCCGCGCTGGTAGCGGCCATCGGTACGGCGCTGGGCAACATGGTCGGCTCTTTGACCGTGGGCAAGAAGAAGTACGCCGATGTGGAGGCGGAGATCGTTGCGCTGCAGAAGAAGTGCGACGCCCTGCAGACTGAGCTGCTGGATCAGGTGCCCGCTGACGCGGAGGGCTTTATTCCGCTGGCCAACGCTTACGGCATTCCCAAGGATGACCCTGACCGGCCCCGCATCATGGAGGAGGCCACCATCACCGCCTGCCAGGTGCCGATGCACATTATGGAGCTGTGCTGCGAGGCCATTGACGCTATCGCTGTGTTCGCCGAGAAGGGCTCCCGTCTGGCGGTGTCCGACGCGGGCTGCGGCGCCACCATTGTGAAGGCGGCGCTGCAGGCGGCGTCTTTGAATGTATTCATCAACACCAAGACCCTGCTCAACCGCGAGGTCGCCGAGGAGATGAACACCAAGTGCCTGAACATGCTGGACGTATATGGCAAGAAGGCCGACGGGATCTTTGAAACCGTGAAGGCCGGTTTCTTCAAATAAGGGAGGAAAAGAATATGGCAAAGCAATTACTGGGGAAAGAAGTGACCGCCGCCATGAACGAGAAGCTGCAGCAGCGTGTGGCGGTGCTGAAGGAAAAGGGCGTGACGCCGAAGCTGGCCATCGTCCGCTGCGGTGAGAATCCCTCTGACCTGTCCTATGAAAAGGGTGCGACCTCCCGTGCCGAGCTGATCGGTGTGGACGTGGTGAAGTTTTTGCTGCCGGAGGACGTAACCAAGGAGGCGCTGATCGACCAGATCGAGGCCATCAACGCCGATGACAGCATCCATGGCTGCCTGTTGTTCCGTCCCCTGCCCAAGCATCTGAAAGCGGATCAGGACGAGATCTGCAACCATCTGGCCGCCTGCAAGGACATTGACTCCATGACCGATCTGTCCAATGCCGGTGTGTTCATGGGCAAGAAGCTGGGCTTCGTGCCCTGCACGCCCCAGGCCTGCATGGAGATTTTGGACTATTACGGCATCGACTGCACTGGCAAGAAGGCCGTGGTTATCGGCCGTTCGCTGGTGGTGGGCAAGCCCGCCGCTATGATGCTGCTGGGCAAGAACGCCACCGTTACCGTGTGCCACACCAAGACCAAGGACGTGCAGGCCGTGGCCCGGGAGGCGGACATTCTGGTGTCTGCCGCCGGTGTGCTGAAGAGCCTGACTAAGGACTATGTTCGCCCGGGCCAGATCGTCATTGACGTGTCCATGAACTGGGATCCCGAGAAGGTGACCTCCAAGGGCAAGGGCGGCATGGCGGGCGACGCCGTGTTTGCCGAGGTGGAGCCTGTTGTGGGGGCCATCACCCCTGTGCCGGGCGGCGTGGGCGCTGTGACTACCTCGGTGCTGATCGGCCATGTTGTGGAGGCCGCCGAGCGCACGCTGGCGTAAGGAGGGCTGAGAATGAATCTGTTTTCCCCCGCGGAGATCGCGGCCAACTACGCCGAGGCGGGCGTGAAGAAGAGCAGCCTGCCGGTCAGCAAGATGCTGCTGCTGGGTGTGCTGGCGGGTATGCTGATCGCGTTTCCCTCCTGCGTGACCAATATGGCCAGCTACGGTCTGGACAACAACAGCACCATTCGGGCCATCTCCGGACTGCTGTTTGCCTTTGGCCTGGGCATGGTGATCCTGATTGGCGCAGAACTGTTTACCGGCAATACGCTAATCGTTATCAGCGTGCTGGAGAAGAAGGTGCGCCTGGGCGCTATGCTGAAGGACTGGCTGTTCGTGTACATCGGTAACTTCATCGGCTCGATTCTGGTGGCGGTGCTGTGCGCCAAGTTCGGCTGGCTGTCCGCCGGCAGCAATGCGCTGGGCGTGTATGCCATGAAGGTGGCGCTGGGCAAGATGACTATGCCGTTCCAGAACGCCTTCTTTATGGGCTTCCTCTGCAATGTGCTGGTGACCATCGGCGTGCTGCTGAGTCTGGGGGCCAAGGACACCATGGGCCGGTTTATCGGCGCGTGGGCGCCGGTGATGTTCTTCGTCACCTGCGGCTTCAACCACTCTATTGCCGACATGACCTACTGCACCATGGGCCTGTTTGCCAAAACGGTGCCCGCCTACGCGACGTCTGCCATGGAATACGGCCTGAATCTGGACGCCCTGACCTGGGGCAACTACTTCCTGGGCAATATGCTGCCGGTGACACTGGGCAACATTCTGGGCGGACTGTTCGTGGGCTTTACCATGTGGTTCGGCTTTCTGCGGAAGGCAAAGTAAGAAATAAGCATCATAACCTCCGGCTTTGCCGGAGGTTATGGGTTTTGTAAGGGGGCGTGTGCCTTGAACAAGAATGATACGCTGATCCTGTGCTGCGCCTCGGTGCGGCGTCATCTGGACGCGGCCCAGCGGAAGATGGGGACGGACTTTCCCGTGCGGGAATTGGCGTGGGAGAATCACAAGGAGCCGGCGGTGATGCATGAGACGCTGCTGCGGATCATGGCAGAGCTGCCGGAGGGGATCGGCACGGTGCTGTCCTGCGTATGCAGCTGCGGCGGCGTGTGGGAGGGCGTGACACTGCCCTGCCGCACGGTGCTGCCGAAAATGGACGACTGCGTTACCATGATGCTGCAGACGGATGACACGCTGCGGCCCGACGCCAAGCAGGCGGGCCACATTTACTTTCGGGACTGCGATCGGGGTGAGCACTCGGTGGCGGCCTTCAAGGATGAGATCTGCCGCCGGTACGGCATGGAGATCGGCACGTCCATCTTTGGCGGGTTCATGGAGGGCTATCACCACGCCGACATGATCGACACCGGTGTGTATGACTGCTACGCCGAGGATTTTGTGGCGGAGATGCAGCAATGCGCCGATTTGATCCGGTGTGATCTGGACTATGTGACCGGCAGCAACCGGGTGCTGGAAAATCTGGTGGCGGGCCGGTGGGAAACGCAGTTTCTGGTGCTGGAAAAGGGGCATACTGTGAAGGAGACGGATTTCTTTCCGGCAGGCGAGCCGGTAAGGCGTCCACTATACTGAGAAACCGGAGGACAGAGACATGATTATGGACGGCTGTCAGGGAAAGCCCCGCACGCCGACGATACGGGAGAAGACCTGTCCCGTGTGCGGCAACACCATTGAGATTTTTTCCACCGATACCCAGGTGACCTGCGACAAGTGCGGGTTTGTGGCGTATAACGACGCGCTGAGCTGCGTGCAGTGGTGCCAGTATGCCCGCAAATGCGTGGGCGACGAGATGTACGAGCGGATGATGGAGATTGCCCGTCGCCAGAAGGCGGAGAAGGCCGCGAAGGAGGGACGGGACATGACCGTTGCGGAAAAAAAGAAGGCGCTGCGGCAGAAGATCCGCACCATGGAGCGGATCCTGCCGCAGGCCTATCGGGACGAGAGCGCCGCGGCTATCTGCCGCCGTGTGACGGAGCTGCCGGAGTATCAGGCGGCGCAGGTGGTGTTTGCCTTTGTGGGCACCGAGCGGGAGATCGACACGACGGCGCTGCTGCGGGATGTGCTGGCAAGCGGGAAAATGCTGTGTCTGCCCCGCTGCGGGGCGGGGCACAGCATGGCGTTGTGCCATGTGACAGCGTTGGAGCAGCTGAAGCCGGGGGCTTATGGTATTCTGGAGCCTGTGGAGAACTGCCCGCAGCTATCGGCGGAGGACATTGATCTGGTGGTGACGCCGTGCCTGTCCTGCAGCCTGCGGGGCGACCGGTTGGGACAGGGCGGCGGCTACTATGACCGGTTCTTCGACCGCTATCACGGGGCAGCAGCGCTGCTTTGTCGGGAAAGGCTGCTGTCGGAGGAGATCCCGGTGGAGGAACATGACAAGAGATTTGCTCTGATTGTGACGGAGAAGGATGTGTACCGGGTATAAAAAATGCTGTGCCGAAAGGCACAGCATTTTTTATGAAAGCATTTATTTCAATTCGCCGTTGGCGGCGGCAGTCAGGTAGGCGTTGATAAAGCCGTCGATATCGCCGTCCATGACGGCCTGGATGTTGCCCATTTCATAGCCGGTGCGGGTGTCCTTGGCCAAGGTGTAGGGCATGAAGACGTAGGAACGGATCTGGCTGCCCCATTCGATCTTCATTTGTACGCCCTTGATATCGCTGATCTTCTCGGCGTGCTGCTGGAGCTTCAGCTCCGCCAGCTTGGCTTTCAGCATCTTCATGGCGTTGTCGCGGTTCTGGAACTGGCTGCGCTCCGTCTGGCAGAAGACCACGATGCCGGTGGGCAGGTGGGTCAGGCGGACGGCGGAGGAGGTCTTGTTGATATGCTGGCCGCCTGCGCCGGAGGAGCGGCAGGCCTGCATTTCGATCTCCTCGGGACGGATCTCGATTTCGCTGTCGTCAGCCAGCTCAGGCATGACCTCCAGAGCGGCGAAGCTGGTCTGGCGGCGGGCGTTGGCGTCAAAGGGGCTGACGCGGACGAGACGGTGGACGCCGTTTTCGCTTTTCAGGTAGCCGTAGGCATTTTCACCCTCGATGAGGATGGTGGCGGACTTGATGCCCGCTTCTTCACCGGCTTCGTAGTCCATCAGCTGATAGGTATAGCCATGGCGCTCGGCCCAGCGGGTGTACATGCGGTAGAGCATCTCCGTCCAGTCCTGAGCCTCGGTGCCGCCGGCACCGGCATGGAAGGTGAGGATGGCGTTGTTGGCGTCATACTCGCCGGAGAGCAGGGCGGCCAGACGGCGCTCGCTGATCTCCTTTTCCAGGGTGTTGTAGCCCTCCATCACGTCGGGCAGCTGGGAGGCGTCGTCCTCCTCCTGCGCCATTTCGCACAGGGTCAGGGTATCCTCCCACTCGCCCACCAGACGGTCATGCTTTTTGATCTTGTTTTCCAGACGCTTGATCTGCTGGCTCACCTTCTGGCTGCGTTCCAAATCGTTCCAGAAGCCGTCCTGCTCCGTCTCCTTTTGCAGGGCAGCCAGCTCTTCCCGCGCCTTGGGGATGCCCAGCGCCTTTTCCAGCTCGCCCAGAGTGGGCTCCAGCGCCAGAAGTTTTTGTTTATAATCGTCGTATTCGATCACGGCCATATGTGTCAGTCTCCTTATCGGTGGATTTCAGTAACCATACTATTATATCCGGAATTATGTGGTCTGTAAAGGGGAAAATCAGAGGGTTTCCGGCATTTCCGAGAGTTTTTCCGCGGAATAGGGTTCGGACGTGCGGTGGTGATGCAGCAGTATGGCGGCGTGCTCCTCAGCCTGCAGGTTCTGGAAGACGCGGCGCATCATGATCACCGTCAGGGCAAAGGACAGTACGTCGGCCACCGACTGGGCCAGCTGCACGCCCCACTGATCCAGCCACAGGGGCATCAGCATCACGGCGGGGATGAAGAACAATCCCTGCCGCGCCGCGGCCAGAATGGTGGCGGGCAGTGTTTTGCCCATGGTCTGGGTCATCATATTGCTGACGAGGGCATAGGCGGCCAGGGGGAAGGTGACGCACTGGCAGCGCATGGCGACGGTGCCGAAGGCCACTACCTCCGGATCGTTGCGGAAGAGAGCTACCAGCTGGGGGGCGAAGATGTAACCCACGATGGAGGCCGCCACAAGGAACAGGGTGCCCCATTTGACGCAGAAACGGAAGCCTTCGCGTACCCGGTCATAGAGCTTGGCACCGTAGTTGAAGCCACACACCGGCTGGAAGCCCTGACCAAAGCCGATGAGGGCGGAGTTGGCCATAGTCATGACACGGCCCACCACGCTCATGGCGGCGATGGCCGCGTCGCCGTACAGGCCGGAGGCCACGTTCAGGCAGATGGTGGAGATGGCCATAAGGCTCTGGCGGCACAGGCTGGGGAAGCCGCCCCGCAGGATCTCCTTGAAAATATGACGGGTGAAGCGGATCTTGCTGGGATGGAGCCGCAGGTTGCCCCCCTGGGTGCAGCCGAACAGCAGCAGGCCGAAGGAGAACAGCTGACCGATGATGGTAGCCAGCGCCGCGCCCTTGATGCCCATGCGGAAGGTGAAGATCAGCAGAGGATCCAATCCCACGTTGATGACCGCGCCGGCCACAATGCCGATCATGCTGTAGACGGCGCTGCCCTGAAAGCGCAGCTGGTTATTCAGCACGAAGGAGGCGGTCATATACGGCGCGCCCAGCAGGATGATGCGCAGATAGTCGCAGGCGTAGGGCAGGATGGTGTCGGTGGAGCCCAGCAGCAGCGCCAGAGGTTCCAGAAAGATCTGCCCTAAGATCAGCAGTACGATACCGGCGGAAAAGGCCAGGGTCACGGCGGTGATAGCCATGGTCTCAGCGTCCTCGGTCTGGTGGCGGCCCAGCTGGCGGGAGATGTAGTTGCCGCTGCCCTGACCGAAGAAAAAGCCGGTGGCCTGAATAATAGCCATCAGCGAAAAGACCACGCCCACCGCGCCGGTGGCCGCGTTGGAGCGCATCAGCCCCACAAAAAAGGTGTCCGCCAGGTTATACACCGCCGTCACCAGCATGGAGATGATGGTGGGTACCGCCATTTCGCACACCAGCTTGCCCACGGGGTCAGAGGTCAGGTGGCGGTATTTTTCCTCCTGAAGGAGATTGGCCTCTTTCAGGTGCTTGGTTTCGTGAAGATGATGGTTGTGATACATTATCGTCCTCATTTTCTGTAAATTCTTTGCTTAAACTTTATGATAACATGCTTTTTTCTGTAAATCAAGACCATTGACCTATGGGCGGCGCTGCACTATAATAACAAAAAAGGAAAATTGCTGCGCAAAGGAGCTGACCGATATGAACGAGATCTATGTGACCGGACACCGCAATCCCGACACGGATTCCATTGTGGCTGCCATGTCCTACGCGGCGCTGAAAAACGCGCTGGGCGAGAAGGAGTATGTGGCGGTACACATGGGCACCATCAGCGACGAGACGAACCGGATGCTGAAGCGCTTTGGCTTTAAGCCGCCGCGGTTTATCCAGAACGTCCGTACCCAGGTGCGGGATCTGGACTTTGACCGGCCGCCCTGTCTGGACGCCTCGGTGACCATGGATCGGGCATGGCAGCTGATGCGCAGCCAGAAGATCTCGGCGCTGCCGGTCACCAATGAGGATGGAACACTGTATGGTATGCTGTCCGCCGGAGATATTGCCACTTTCAGCCTGAACACCATCGCCAATCCCATGGTGGAGGAGGTGCCCATGTTCAACCTTCTCAGCGTCATTGAGGGACGCATCGTGGGTGAGGGCGGCGATCTGGTGGATACTCTGTCGGGCAGCGTGTCTATCGCCCTGCCCCAGAGCTGTGAAAACCTGCTGTTTGACAGCGCCGACAGCATCGTGCTGTGCGGCAGCCAGCCGGATATGATCCGGCGGGCGCTGGAGATGCAGGTGTCCTGCCTGATCCTGTGCCAGACGGACGTGGATCCGGAGTGGATCAAAGACGCGGGGAAGACGTGCATCATCTCCACCCCCTTTGACGCCAGCCGCGTACACCGGCTGATCTATCAGGCCATCCCCATTTCCCGCCCTTGCGCCACCGGCGATCTGATCTGCTTCCATCTGGACGATTACATTGACGACGTGCGTGAAGTGGTGTTGAAGAGCCGCTACCGCTGCTATCCCATCCTGGACGAGGAGGAGAAGGTGGTGGGCACGCTGTCGCGCTATCACTTGCTGCGTCCGCGGCGCAAGCAGGTGGTGCTGGTGGATCACAACGAGTTGTCCCAGACCGTGCCGGGCATTGAGCAGGCGGAGATATTGGCGATCGTGGATCACCACCGGCTGGCGGATATCCAGACGAGGCAGCCCATCAACGTGCGCAATGAGCCGGTGGGCAGCACCAACACCATCATCACCTCCATGTATCAGGAGCACGGCGTGATGCCCTCGCCCCATATGGCGGGGCTGATGGCGGCGGCGATTCTGTCGGACACCGTTATGTTTAAGTCCCCCACCTGCACCAAGCGGGATATCGCTATGGCGGAGCGGCTGGCCCGTATGGCCCGTGTGTCGCTGGATGATCTGGGACGGGAGCTGTTCGCCGCCGGCGCGGTGGACGGCAAGTCGGCGGAGGAGCTGCTGCGCAGCGACTTCAAGGAGTTCCACATTGCCGAGCAGAATCTGGGCGTGGGGCAGGTGACGTGCATCGATTCGGAGCACCTGATGGAGCGCAAGGACGATCTGTTGAAGGCGATGGAGAAGATGAAGCTGGAGCACGGCTACGACATGGTGATCCTGATGCTGACGGATGTTTTGCAGGAGGGCACGCAGCTGCTGTTTATCGGCAGCGACGACGCCATCCGCAACGCCTTTGCCGTGGAGCCCAAGGACAACACGGTATTCCTGTCGGGGGTCATGTCCCGCAAGAAACAGGTCATTCCCATGCTGACTACGTTGTGGGGCTGAAAAGAGAAAAGAGAAGAGAGAAAAGAAAAGGCGTGCCGCTGTGCGGCACGGGGTAAGTGGAATAAAGCAGTGAGCATCCTAAGGATGCTCACTGCTTTGCTCTGGGATAGGGGGCTTTTTCGTCGGTCAGGCCCGCCAGGTAGTCCATGCTGGTGTTCAGTGCCAGCGCCACACGGCGGCACTGCTCGAAGCTGAGATAGCGCTCGCCCCGTTCGATCTTAGAATAGGCGCTTTGGTCGATGCCGGTCAGCATCTGCATTTTGATTTGGGTAAAGCCCCGCTCTTTGCGGAGGGCTTGCAATCTGTTCATAATTATCACCATGATAATTATGTCAAATTGTCCTATTGAATTTAGGACTAAATTGTCCTATAATGCAGAAGAAAGAAGGTGAGCATATGCCGAGCGGACAGGAGTATAGGGAGATGTATCTGACCATGGCGCGTGAGGTGGAAAAGGCAGTGCGCGTTTTGATCGACGCGCAGCAGAAATGTGAGGAGATGTATTTGCAGGCAGAGGACGAGGAGGAATAAAAATATCCCTGCGGCGATGGCCGCAGGGATATTAACATTTATCGGATAATTATTTTCCTTCGTCTTCCGGCTTGCCCTCGGTGGATTGGTCGTCCGTGGGTGTTTCCTCCGGCTTTTCGTCGAAGTCGGGCATGGGGATGGGCTGGGAGACAATGTTGATGTGCTTGGCGGGAGCCTCGATAGTCTCGGGAACACTGGGGCGGAAGAGGGGCTGATCCGGTTCCTTTGTGGCGCCGTAGTTGTCCACGGTCTCGGGGTCACGGCCCTCGATAATGGCCATCATCTCCTGACCGGTGATGGTCTCCTTTTTCAGCAGGTACGCGGCGATCTTGTCCAGCAGCTCACGGTTGGCCTCCAGGATCTCCCTGGCCTCCTGATGGCACTGGCGGATGATCTTGATGGTCTCGCGGTCGGCGGCGGCGTAGGTCTCCTGGGCGCAGGACATGGAATAGCCGCCGTCCAGATACTGGCTTTGAACAGTGCCCAGAGCAATCATATCAAACTCGTCGCACATGCCGAAGCGGGCCACCAGATTGCGGGCCATTTCCGTGGCACGCTCGATGTCGTTGGCGGCGCCGGAGGTCATGGTGTGGCACACCACCTCTTCGCTGGAGCGGCCGGCCAGCAGGGTGCGGATCTCCGCCAGAATGTCCTCTTTGGACATGAGGAACTTCTCCTCCTCCGGCAGATGGAGGGTATAACCAAGGGCACCCTGGGTGTGGGGCACAATGGTGATCTTGCTGACGGGCTGGGCGTTTTTCTGTTTGGCGGCCACCAGGGCGTGACCCACCTCGTGATAGGCGATGATGCGCTTTTCCTGCTCGGTGATAACGGTGCCCTTTTTCTCGCTGCCGGCGATAACCAGCTCGAAGGAGACCAGCAGGTCGTTCTGATTGACGGCGCGGCGGCCCTTGCGGACGGCGCGGAGGGCGGCTTCGTTTACCAGATTGGCAAGGTCGGCGCCCACGCAGCCGGCGGTGGCCTGAGCGATCTTCTCCAGATCCACGTCTTCGGCCAGCTTAATGTTGCGGGTATGAACCTGCAGGGTGGACAGACGGCCCGCCAGATTGGGACGATCCACAGTGATGCGCCGGTCGAAGCGGCCGGGACGCAGCAGAGCCTTGTCCAGCACCTCGGGCCGGTTGGTGGCGGCCAGGACGATGATGCCCTTGCTGGGGTCAAAGCCGTCCATCTCCGCCAGAAGCTGGTTCAGGGTCTGCTCCCGCTCGTC
>CAKTQM010000050.1 GCA_934597125.1 uncultured Oscillospiraceae bacterium | reverse complement strand
ACGCCGCCCGCCCACTATACCGAGGCGGCGCTGATCCGCGCCATGGAGGAAAACGGCATCGGCCGTCCCTCCACCTATGCCCCCACGGTGTCCACGATCCTTGACCGCCGCTATGTGAAGAAGGAGGGCAAGTATCTGCTGATCACCAATCTGGGCAAGGCGGTGACTACCTGGATGGAGAAGTATTTCGCCGATATCGCCGACCTGAAATTCACCGCCAACATGGAGCAGCGGCTGGACGATGTGGAGGAGGGCAAGCTGCCCTGGAAGCAGGTGCTGCACCAGTTCTATGACGACGGCTTCGCCCAGCATCTGACCGAGGCGGAGGAGGGCGACTATATCCGTCCCGAGCCTACCATCAGCGACGAGCTGTGCCCCGTGTGCGGCCGCAATCTGGTGGAGCGGGAGGGGCGGTTCGGCCCGTTCCTGGCCTGCCCGGGCTATCCGGAATGTACCTTTACCATGCCGCTGGTGGTGGAGATGCCGGGCCGCTGTCCCAAGTGCGGCGGCCGACTGATGAAGCGCAGCGGCACCAGCAAGACCTCCGGCAAGCAGTATACCTACTACTGCTGCGAGTTTACCAACAGCAAGATGGGCGAGCGCACCTGTGATTTCATGACATGGGACGTGCCCACCAAGGAGGATTGCCCCCTGTGCGGCCAGACTATGTTCAAGCGGGCGGGACGGGGGTTCAGCAAACCCTTCTGCATCAATGAAGCGTGCGCCAACTTCCTGCCGGAGGATAAGCGGGGCTATCACCGCAAAAAGGATGCCGCAGCCGAGGGCGGCGAGCCCGCCGCGGAAGCGGCGGAAGCCCCCGCTGCGGAAAAGCCCGCCAAGAAGACGGCGGCGAAAAAGACGACGAAGGCAGCGGCCAAGACTACCGCCAAAACCACCGCGGCAAAGAAAACCACCGCCGCGAAGAAGACTACGGCCAAGGCGGAGGAGGACGGCGCGGTGAAAAAGTCCGCCGCCAAGAAGACGACCGCGAAAAAGACCGCCGCCAAGACCACGGCAGCGAAGAAGACCACGACCACCAAAAAGACCGCCGCCAAAAAGGCGGAGAAAGGCGGCGCGGAATGAACCCGGTAACTGTGATCGGCGCGGGGCTGGCCGGCAGCGAATGCGCGTGGCAGCTGGCCCAGCGGGGTATTCCTGTGATCCTGCGGGAGATGAAGCCCCTCAAGCGCACTCCCGCCCATGTGACGGATGATTTTGCCGAGCTGTGCTGCTCCAACTCCCTGCGGGGCGCGGGGCTGGAAAACGCGGTGGGACTTTTGAAAGAGGAACTGCGGCGACTGGACAGTCTGATTCTGCAGTGCGCCGACGCTACGGCGGTGCCCGCCGGCGGCGCACTGGCGGTAGACCGCCACGGCTTTGCCGCCATGGTGACGGAGCGCATCCGCAGCCACCCCAACATCACGGTGGTGGCGGAGGAGGTGACGGAGATCCCCGAAGGGGAGGTGGTTATCGCCTCCGGCCCGCTGACCTCCGACGCGCTGGCGGACAAGCTGACGGCGCTGCTGGGCGACACCGACACGCTGCATTTCTTTGACGCCGCCGCGCCGCTGGTGGCCTTTGACAGCGTGGATATGGCCAGCGCCTATTTTGCCAGCCGCTATGACAAGGGCACGCCGGACTACATCAACTGCCCCATGGACAAGGAGCAGTATCTGGCCTTCTGGCAGGCGCTGACCGCCGCACAGGAGGCGGAAGTCCACGGCTTTGAGGACAAGAACGTGTTCGAGGGCTGCATGCCGGTGGAGGTCATGGCCCGACGGGGCGAGGACACCCTGCGCTTCGGCCCCTTGAAGCCCAAGGGTCTGCCCGACCCCAAGACGGGGCGGGATCCCTACGCGGTGGTGCAGCTGCGCAAGGACAACGCCGACGGCACCATCTATAACCTGGTGGGCTTTCAGACCCATCTGAAATGGCCAGAGCAGAAGCGGGTGTTCTCCATGATCCCCGCGCTGCGGGAGGCGCGGTTCCTGCGCTACGGCGTGATGCACCGCAACACCTATCTGGATTCCCCGCGGCTTCTTGACCGGTACTACCGGCTCAAGAGCGATCCCCGCATCGCCTTTGCCGGACAGATGACCGGCGTGGAGGGCTATGTGGAGTCCTGCGCCAGCGGCTTTCTGGCGGGGGTGGAGCTGGCCCGGCGGCTGCTGGGCAAGGCACCCATCGACTTCCCCCGCGAGACGGCCATCGGCGCGCTGGGGCTGTACGTCAGCAACGAATCGGTGGCGGAGTTCCAGCCCATGAACATCAATTTCGGTATTATTCCGCCCCTTGACCATCGGGTAAAGGGCAAGCGCAACAAAAACGCGGAGCTGAGCCAGCGTTCGCTGGCTATCATCGACAGCTTGCGGCAGGAGGTGCTCGGCAAATGAGGATCATCGTAGACGCCATGGGCGGAGACAACGCGCCGCTGGCTATTGTCAAGGGCGCGCTGCAGGGACAGAAGCGCTGGGGCGTGGACATCACCCTGACCGGCGACGAGACCGCCATTCGCGCCGCCATGGCCCAGTGCGGCGTGACGGAGCTGCCGGAGGGCATCACCATCGTTCCCACTACTGAGGAGGTCACCATGGAGGACGATCCCGCCACGGTGTTCCGCCGGAAGAAGGACAGCTCTATGGGCGTGGGCCTGACGCTGCTGCGGGACGGAGAGGGCGACGCCTTCATCTCCGCCGGTTCCACCGGTGCGCTGCTGACGGGGGCGACCCTGATTACCAAGCGGGTACGGGGCATCCGCCGCGCCGCCATGGCGCCCGTCATGCCCACCACCACCGGCCGCTGCGTGCTGATCGACTGCGGCGCCAACGCCGAGTGTACGCCGGAGTATCTGGTGCAGTTCGCCTATCTGGGCAGCTTTTACGCCCGCCGTGTGCTGGGCATCGAGAATCCCCGCGTGGGTCTTCTCAACATCGGTGTGGAGGCGGAGAAGGGCACCGACCTGCAGCGCCAGACCCGTGAGCTGCTGCTGCGGCAGCCGGCACTGAACTTCATCGGCAACATCGAGGCCAAGGAGGCCATCAAGGGCGGCTGCGACGTGCTGGTGACCGACGGTTTCTCCGGCAACGTGATGCTGAAAACCATCGAGGGTGTGGGCTCCTTTGCCGGCAGCGCCTTGAAGGGGATCTTCAAGAAAAACCTGCTGACGAAACTGGCGGCGGCCATGGTGCTGCCGGGGCTGAACGCCTTCAAGGCGCAGCTGGATCCCAATAAGGTGGGGGGCACCGCCTTTATCGGCATCTCCAAGCCGGTCATCAAGGCCCACGGTTCATCCAATGAAGAGGCCATCGAAAACGCCATCGGCCAGGCCAGAGAGGTAGCCATGAGCGGATTGGTGGACGAGATCGCCGCCCATGTGGAAGAAATGACCGTTCATGCGTAATTCCTGATAATTTTACGAAAAAGGTATTGACAGCATGGTCGGATTGCCGTATTATTTTCCAAGATAATGCAATCTGAAAGGAGGAGTAACTTCCTATGACACCGGAGACGATCTTCAAAACCATGCAAGATCTGATCGCGGAGCAGTTTGCCATTGATGCAGACGAAGTGACCATGGATAGTTCCTTTGTGGACGATCTGGGCGCGGATTCCGTGGATCTGGTGGAGCTGGTGATGGCGATGGAGGAGGAATTCGACATCGGCGAGATCGATGAAGAGGATCTGCAATCCCTCAAGACCGTTGGTGACTGCGTTCGCTATCTCAGCCGCCATATTGAGTGATATACTACATAGAAAGAAAACCCCACTTTGTGGGGTTTTCTTTTCGAAAACTGATTTTGGGTCACCGCCCATGGGATCCCGCGGGGCGGGATAGTGTGGGCGACGATCCGGAAGGGATGAGCTATGGAATCGTTACATCAATTGGAAGAGCGGCTGGGCTATCGGTTCAATGATCCGTCGCTGCTGCGGGGAGCGCTGTATCACAGCTCCTACGCCAACGAGCACCGCACCATGGGCATCAGCAGCAACGAGCGGCTGGAGTTTTTGGGTGATGCGGTGCTGGGATTCGTGTCGGCGGAGCATCTGTACCGCAGGCACCCCGATCTGCCGGAGGGTGAACTGACCCGCATCCGCGCCGCGCTGGTGTGTGAGGAGAGCCTGCACGAGGTGGCCCAGAGCCTACAGCTGGGTGATTTCCTGCTGCTGGGCAAGGGGGAGGAGAGCGGCGGCGGCCGTCGCCGTCCCTCAATCCTGGCCGACGCGGTGGAGGCCGTGCTGGCGGCGGTGTATCTGGACGGCGGTATCGACAAGGCCCGCGAACTGATCCACCGCGTGCTGCTGGACAAGGAGCAGGAGCAGGTGGTGGAGAGCCGCCGCCGCGACTGCAAGACCGAACTGCAGGAGCTGGTGCAGCGCAAGCCCAATCAGGAGCTGCACTACGCGCTGGTGTCCGAAAGCGGGCCGGATCACGCCAAGGTGTTCGCCGTGGCGGTGACGCTGAACGGCCAGACCATCGGCCTGGGCTCCGGCCACAGCAAAAAGGAAGCGGAGCAGTCCGCCGCCCGCTCTGCGCTGGAGCAGATGAAGTAAGCTGACCGCAAGGCGGCGCACCCGAAGGCCCCCTTGTGTAAAGGGGCTGGCCCGGCGTAAGCCGAGACTGGGGGATTGCCGGTTGAGATGGTGCCGTGAAAGTCCGGATGGATGCTGCGGCGGCATAGCCGCCGAGATCGGTACTACAAATATGCCACGGCTATTTTCTTAACGTACCAACTCCTCCGGCAAAAATCAAAGATTTTTGCCACCTCCCCCTACACGGGGGAGGCTTGGAAAAGAAATATCCCCCGCCCTGACGCGCCGCGTCAGGGCGGCTTTCTGTCTCTGCAAAATTTTCCGTGGGTTTTTGACAGAAATGGTGTACTATAGAGTAAAAGAACCATCCGGAGAGGAGGGAGAGACGGTTGGACGAGGGAAAGCTGATGGAACAGATCGCGGGCGGCGACGAGGCGGCGCTGCACGGACTGCTGCGGCAGTACGGGCCGTTGATCCGCTATATCCTGCGGCCCATCCTGCCGGACGAGCGGGATCAGGAGGAGTGCTATGCCGATATCTCCCTGAAGCTCTGGCAGACGGCGGGCAGCTTTGACGGGGAGAAGGGCACGCTGCGGGCGTGGCTGACGGCCCTGAGCCGCAACGCCGCCCTGAACCACGCCCGCCGCCTCCATCCGGAGACGCCACTGGAGGAGACCGTTCCCCACACCGGCGGCAGCGCCGAGGAGGAGCTGCTGCGCCGTGAGCGGCAGCAGCGGCTGCAGGACGCCATCAGGGGGCTGCTGCCGGCGGAGCGGAACCTCTTCTACCGGAAATACTACTACTGCCAGCCCACCGCCCAGATCGCCGCCGAGCTGTGTCTGACGGAGCGGGCGGTGGAGGGGCGGCTGTACCGCCTGCGGCAGAGGCTGCGTCAACAGTTGGGGGGTGATTTCGGTGCGTGACGATCTGCGGTTCGATCAGCTGCTGCGGGAGGACGCCTCTGCGCTGCCCCCCGCCATGGCGGTGGTGAACCCCTGGCGGGACGCGATGGATCTGGTGCTGTGGGGCATCGGATTGACTACGATCACCCTGAACTTCCTGTATCTGGCACTGATCCTGCCTCTGCTGGGGGCGATTTTGATGGTGCTGGGCTTCCGCACGCTGCGGCGGGAGAATCGGGCGCTGGGGGCCTGCTATGGCCTGTCCATCGCTCTGGCGGTGATGCGCAGCCTGAACGTCGTGCTGCCGGCGCTGCCGGTGGACACGGGTGTCATCACCGGCTATGTCATCGCGGTGCTGACGCTGGCGCTGTATGTGTGCCTGTGGCGGGGCATGGTGGGGGTGTCCCGCGCCGCGGGGGCGGAGAAGCCCGCCGCGCCCGCTGCCGGTGCGCTGGTGAATTTCTATGTGGCGCTGTTCCTCCTGGCGATGCTGCAGCTGCAGGGCTGGCTGGCGGTGCTGCCGCTGCTGGTGGTGTATCTGGTGATCCTGCGGAATCTGGTGAAGCTGTCCCGCTCACTGGCGGATATGGGCTACACCATTCACGCCGCGCCGGTGCGCCTGCCCTCGGCGGCGGTGCTGTGGGGCTATCTGGGGGCGACGCTGGCGGCGCTGCTGCTGGCGCTGTTCCTGTGCCAGCGGCTGCCCATGGACTGGCAGACCCGCGACGACGCCCCGCAGGACACGGCCATCCGCGCCCAGCTGCTGGAGCTGGGCTTCCCGCGGCAGGTATTGGATGACCTGACGGCGGAGGAGGTGGCGCGGATGGCCGGCGCGGTAAAGGTCTATACGGAGGAAGACCCCTTGTATGGGGAGGCGTATCAGTTATATGACACAGAGGAGCAGGTGGAGGAGGACACCCATCCGGGCTGGGTGCTGGACGGCTGGTACAACCGCTCGGACGGCCGGATGTGCTACCGCTATCGGGTCTATGAGGCGCCACAGAGCGTCATGACCCACATTGCCGTGGAGCTGCCGGAGCAGTACGGAGAAAAGCGGTACTGGCTGCTGCATTATCTGGATTACACGCTGCCGCTGTCAGAGCCCCGGTACACGGAGATGCTGGAGGTGTGGAAGGTGGAGCAGATGTCGGAGGGCTGGCGCTCCGGCAGCGTCTGCGAGGGACGGCTGCTGTGCGACAGGGACGGTCAGGCGCTGACGGCGGATCTTTACGAGCTGACCGGCAATGCCGACTGGTCGTCGGACTTCTTCGGGACATCGTTTGCCCAATCTACCATCACCGCCCGCTGGACGCGGCCCGCCCGCGGGGAAAATGTGCGGCTGTACGTGCTGTACGATGCTTTCCGGCAGGAGGAGGGCAATGTGCTGACGGAGACGGTGAACTATCTGCGGCAGCATGCGCCCGTCTATCCCGCCGCCCAGGGGGCGGAGAATCTGTGGCGGCAGAGGCGCAGCGACGCGGTGACGTGGCGCCAGCCGTCGATCCAGGTGTGGCTCTATGAGCTGGAGGAGCAGGACGTTTAACGGAAATCGCGAAAAGAGACGGCGTGTGCCGTCTCTTTTCTGCCCGCTGATGAAAAATAAAAGTTGACGGGCGGCGGGATCTGTGGTATGATACCAAATGGTTTCCGGACGGCGTTGACGGGACGGAACCGCAAACAGAGCACGGCGAGGAGCCGATTCTCATAGAGATGCTTGTGTGGCTCAGCTGGCAGAGCAGCTCACTCGTAATGAGCAGGTCGCCGGTTCGAATCCGGCCACAAGCTCCAGACTCCTCGCGGATACCGCGAGGAGTTTTTCTATGTACAAGAACAGCGACAAACGATATACGGTTTCCATGAAGAATGCGGAGGCCTCCGTCCGCATGGAGGGCTGCCAGGTGACACCCCAGATGCGGGAGCAGTGCCAGCGAGCGCTGCGGGGTGAGGTAACTACGGCGGAGCTGCTGCGGCGTTTTGCAAAACCGGCCGAGAGGTGACAATGATATGGCGTACAGCATCGATCCTATTCAGGACAACTGCTACCCCGGCACAACGGTGCTGGTGAACAAACTGCATATCCACGACGAGGCCGCGCTGCAAGAGGCGGAGGCTCTCGCCACCTATGTCAACGCCTCCAAGCTGGAACAATGCCCGCTGGAAGGCGTTTTTGACTTCGCCCATTACAAGGCAATCCATCAGTTTCTTTTCTCTGACCTGTACGATTGGGCGGGTCGGATCCGCACGGTGAACATCAGCAAGAAGGGGACGGATTTCTGCCCTGCCGGGGAAATCGAACCGCAGGCCAAGCTGATCTTTGAGCGGCTGAAGGAGCAGAATTATTTCAAAGGCTTGTCTCACAATGCATTCGTGGAGGAGATCACCGACTTTTATTGCACAACCAACTACCTGCACCCCTTCCGCGAGGGCAACGGACGCACCCAGCGGGCGTTCCTGACGCAGCTTATCCGCAGCGCGGGATATGACCTTAACTGGTCGGAGGTGGATGGTGACCTGTTGATGATCGCCACCATTCAGGCCGCGCAGGGCGTGACAGACCTGCTGCGGCAGGTATTGGAGAATGCAATACGGTAGCGGCAAAGAAAAAAGGGAGGAGAGCGCATGGACAAGCAGCGGGCGATTGCTGCGGCGGCGGAGACGGAGGAGGATCGGCTGCTGCTGGCGCGGCTGTATGACAAGCTGAGCCACGCCGAGGAGCGAAATATTTTCGCGGCCACGGGCTTTCTCTCACCCCGTGAGCAGGCGATGACGGAGCGCCTGCTGCCCCATGTGCCGCTGGTGTTTTTCGGCGGCTGCGAGGGCGCGGAGCGCCGTGTGGCCTGCTATCTGCCGGACTATCTGACAGAGGACGAGCTGACCGCGCCGGAGGGGCCTGTGGCCGCCGTGCGGGCGGTGTATTACGAAAAGGACGCCCTGACCCATCGGGACTTTCTGGGCAGCCTGATGGGCGCGGGGATCAAGCGGGAGACGGTGGGAGACATCTATGTCTCCGCGGGGCAGTGTGATTTTCTGGTGACGCGGCCGGTGCTGCCCTATCTGCTGGAGAATCTTACCAGCGCCGGACACACGAGGCTGCGCCTGACGGAGATCCCGCTGGCGGAGGTGCAGCGTCCGGCGGCGGAGAAGCGGGAGATACGGGACACGGTGCCCTCCCTGCGGCTGGATTGTCTGGTGGGGGCGGCGTTCTCCATGACCCGCGGCCCCGCCGGACAGCTGATCGCCGCCGGAAGGGTGGCGGTGAACGATCTGGTGTGCCTGAAAGGCGACCGGCAGCTGAAAGAGGGTGACCGCATCGCCGTGCGGGGCTTTGGCAAGGCGGAGCTGGCCCAGGTGGGCGGCACTACCCGCAAGGGGCGGCTGTCGGTCACGCTGGCGCGCTGGGTATGACTATGCGGAAAAAGAGGGCGGAAGCGCGGCTTCCGTCCTTTTTGCGCTGTCGTGAAAAATGCACAAAGAGAGACGGGCAGGGGGCTGCGGCCGGTGGGCAAGTGGATGAAATACAATTTGCGACAAAAAAATGCAAATTTTCTGTTGACAAATTAGCTTGCGCTAACTATAATGTTGGCGTGGTTAGAAAGTGCTAACCATTTTTTAAGACGAATGGTTAGCCCGTGCTAATAGAAGTTCCGTCAGAAAGAGGGGAAGCATATGATGCCGCTGACATTGGCCGATGTGGGAACGGAGCAGATCATCCACCGGATCGGCGGAAACGATGAGGTGCGCAGACACCTGGAAAATCTGGGGTTTGTGGCCGGCGGTGAGGTGACGCTTATCAGTTCGCTGGGCGGCAACGTCATTGTCAAGGTCAAGGAATCCCGTGTAGCCATCAGTGAGGAGATGGCGCGGAAGATCATGGTGTAAGAGCGAGCGGCGAACGCCGCGAGGTTTTTAAGCTGCTTACCTGCGTCTTTATTTTTTGAATTTTATATAAATATCGTGTGATAAGGAGGAGACGTATGAAAACGTTGAAAGAGGCCAAGATCGGCCAGACCGTGAAGGTCGTCAAGCTCCACGGTGAAGGCCCCATCAAGCGCCGCATCATGGACATGGGCATTACCCGCGGCACCGAGGTGTATGTCCGTAAGGTAGCCCCCCTGGGCGATCCGATGGAGGTCACTGTCCGCGGCTATGAGCTGTCCCTGCGCAAAGCCGACACGGAAATGATCGAGGTCGAGTAATAAAAATTTTTGTGTGACGGTTAGCATCAGCTATCCGAAAGGAGCGTATATGGAAAAGCAAATCAAAATTGCCCTTGCGGGCAACCCGAACTCCGGTAAGACCACGCTGTTCAATGCGTTGACCGGCTCCAACCAGTTCGTGGGCAACTGGCCCGGCGTCACGGTGGAGAAGAAGGAAGGCAAGCTGAAAAAGCACGATGACGTGACTATCATGGACTTGCCCGGCATTTACTCCCTGTCCCCCTACACGCTGGAGGAAGTGGTGGCTCGTAACTACCTGATCGACCAGCGTCCCGATGCCATCCTGAACATCATCGACGGCACGAACCTGGAGCGTAACCTGTACCTGACTACCCAGCTGACCGAGCTGGGCATCCCCGTGGTTATCGCCATCAACATGATGGATATTGTCAAGAAGAACGGCGACGAGATCAACGTGGCGGAGCTGTCCCGTCAGCTGGGCTGCCAGATCGTGGAGATCTCCGCCCTGAAAGGCACCGGCGTCATGGAGGCCGCCGAGGCCGCCATCACCGCCGCCAAGAGCGCCAAGACCGTGCCCATGCACACCTTCTCCGGCCCCGTGGAGCACGCCATCGCCCACATCGAGGAGGCCGCTGTTCACAGCATGCCGGAGGAGCAGCAGCGCTGGTACGCCATCAAGATCTTCGAGCGTGACGACAAGGTGCTGGCAAAGCTGAACATCCCCGCCGAGACCATGGAGCACATTGAAAGCGACATCAAGGCCGCCGAGACCGAACTGGATGACGACGCCGAGTCCATCATCACCAACGAGCGCTACGTCTACATCGCTGAGGTCATCAAGAGCTGCTATAAGAAGAAAAACAAGGGTGAGCTGTCCACCTCCGATAAGATCGACCGCATCGTCACCAACCGCTGGCTGGGCCTGCCCATCTTCGCCATCGTCATGTTCCTGGTGTACTACATCGCCATGATGACCGTGGGCTCCGCCGCCACCGACTGGGCCAACGACGGCCTGTTCGGCGATGGCTGGCACCTGTTTGGTATCGGCTCCAGCGAGTACAGCGAGGTGGCCGACGCCTACGGCGAGGCCTCCCTGATCGTGGACGGCTATGACGCCTACATTGAAGAGAACGGCCAGCTGGCCGCTGACGGCACCTTCACCTATGACGTGGAGGACGAGGAGACCCTGGCCGTCGAGACCGAGACCGCTACCCTGGCCGATTATGAGAAAGCCAAGGCTACGCTGGACGAGATCGGCGACGAGCCCGATCCCGCCGACTACGGCGTGTGGGTACCCGGTATCCCCGTTCTGATCGGCAACGGTCTGGAGGCCGCCGGCGCGTCCGAGTGGCTCAGTGGCCTGATTCTGGACGGCATCGTGGCCGGCGTCGGCGCGGTGCTGGGCTTTGTGCCCCAGATGCTGGTGCTGTTCCTGCTGCTGGCTTTCCTGGAGGCCTGCGGCTACATGGCCCGTATCGCCTTTGTGCTGGATCGTATCTTCCGTAAGTTCGGCCTGTCCGGTAAGTCCTTCATCCCCATGCTGATCGGTACCGGCTGCGGCATCCCCGG
>CAKTQM010000049.1 GCA_934597125.1 uncultured Oscillospiraceae bacterium | reverse complement strand
GAGACGGATGACGGGCGCAGGATGGGCGAGGTCTCCGAGCTGTTAAGTGAGGCGATCAATTCGATTATCGACGCGAAGGAAGAGAATGACATTGACAGCCTGTTTAAGAGCGGCGGGACTTCCGCGCTGCTCAGCGCGGTCTCGGGGTTGGATGATTTTGAGTTGGTTTGCTTCTTGGTGGTGAAATGAGGAGGGCTTGCGATGCTTGGATTTCCCGCGTCTACGGAGTTTGGCAAAAGAATACCGAAGCAGAAATTCTATGAGAAGATTGACATTTCGCCCGCGCTGAAAAAGGTGTTTGTCGAACAGATAAAGCTCATTTACTGGCGGAATAAGTTGGCGGCGTCGACGCTGAATATTCCCGCGGGCGAAACTGTAACCGAGATTGAGGTATTCGAGGTGCGCCTGAATGAGCCGCGGCTCGATGAGGCTGTTCTGAAGCAGATCGACAAAGAGATTCCATATCACATCCTCTTCATCCTGACCTGCGACGGCAACGCGCAGGCGTGGATCGGATATAAGGAAGCGACCGGGGCGGACAGCTTCAAAGTCAATCGGTATTATCACACTGACTGGATGCCGGAGGATGAACTGAAGTTCAGCGTTGACGGGCTGAACATGGACGACGTTTACGCGAGCCTTGTCAGGCAGGTCGCGGGAGACGCGCTCACGGCTGATTCGGGCGAAAGTCTCCGTGAGTCGGTCGAGCGGGATGATAAGAAGAAACTGCTGGAGAAGCAGATCGCCGCGCTGGAATCAAAGATGCGGCGGGAGAGACAGCTTAACCGGCGGATGGAAATGAACGCGGAGCTGAAAAATCTCCGCAAGGAATTGGAGAATTTTAATGGACAAAATGAAATTTGAATCGCCGGACCTTACGGCGCGGAACATAGACCGCATAGCCGACCTGTTCCCGAACTGCGTCACCGAAGCGTCGGACGGACACGGTGGAATCAAGCGGGCGGTCAATTTTGAACTGCTGAAACAGATGCTCTCGCCGGACGTGGTGGACGGCGACGAGGCATACGAGTTCACATGGGTCGGCAAGAAGGCGGCAATCGTGGAAGCCAACAAGCCAATCCGGAAGACGCTGCGCCCCTGTGTGGCAGAGAGCAAGGATTGGGACACCACCGAAAACCTCTACATCGAGGGCGACAATCTGGAAGTTCTCAAGCTCTTGCAGGAAAGCTATCTCGGCAAGATCAAGATGATCTATATTGATCCGCCGTACAATACTGGCAACGACTTCATCTACGCCGACGATTTTATGCGCTCGCAGGAAGAAGAAAACGAGCAGATGGGAATGTACGACGAGGACGAAAACCGCCTGTTCAAGAATACCGACACCAACGGACGGTTTCATTCTGATTGGTGCAGCATGATTTATTCACGACTGATGCTGGCAAGAAATCTGCTGACGGATGACGGGGTTATCTTTATCAGCATTGATGACAATGAACAGGAAAATCTCAAAAAATGTTGCGATGAAGTATTTGGCGGACAAAACTTCGTAGCGCAGTTGGTATGGGAAAGGGCTTATGCCCCCAAAAACGATGCTCGCTTTATTTCAAATAGCCATGACTATGTACTGATGTATGCCAGAAATCTTGCTAATTTCGTAATTGGGAGACTACCTCGCACAGAAGAAGCTAACGCACGCTACCAGAACCCCGACAATGACCCAAGAGGAGTTTGGAAACCGAGCGACTTATCGGTTAAAACATATAATGCAGCTTGTGATTATCCTATTACAACGCCCTCCGGGCGTGTAATAGAGCCTCCAGCAGGTCGCTGCTGGAGTCTCTCCAAAAATGCATTTTTGGAGAGACTCCAAGATAATAGAATATATTTTGGAGCAGATGGCAACAGCGTTCCATGTATGAAGAGGTTCCTTACCGAGCTAAAATATGATGGAATGGCTCCAACTTCTATTATGTTCTATAAGGACGTAGGTCATAGTCAGGAAGGAGCGAAGGAGGTCACAAAACTTCTGGACGCTGGTGCATTCGACGGTCCCAAACCTGTAAGGTTGCTGACGCGGCTTTTGACGCTGGCAAACCTTAAAGATGATTCTATCGTGCTGGATTTCTTTTCCGGATCGGCAACAACTGCTCATGCGGTTATGCAGATGAACGCTGACAAAGGAAGCCATATTAAATATGCCATGGTGCAGTTACCGGAAGTGTGTGACGAGGAAGGCACTGCGTATAAGGCAGGTTTCTCAACCATCTGTGAAATCGGCAAAGAGCGCATCCGCCGCGCCGGGGATAAGATTAAGTCCGAAAGCCCCATGACCACGCAAGACCTCGACATCGGTTTCCGCGTCCTCAAGTTGGACGATACCAACATGAAGGACGTCTACTATGCGCCGGATGACTACGATCAGGGGATGCTCGCAGGTCTGGAATCCAACATCAAAGATGACCGCACCAATCTCGACCTGCTGTTCGGCTGCCTGATTGACTGGGGGCTGCCGCTGTCCCTGCCGTACAAGTCCGAGCAAATCGACGGCTGCACCGTCCACACCTACAACGATGGCGACCTGATCGCCTGCTTTGACGCGAATATTCCCGAAAGCGTGGTAAAAGAGATCGCCAAGCGTAAGCCGCTCCGCGCCGTCTTCCGTGATTCCGGTTTTGCGTCCAGCCCGGAGAAGATCAACGTGTTCGAGATTTTCAAGCTCTATATGCCGGAGGACGCGGGCGACATTTCCAAGCGCGTGAGGGTGATGTGATGAACGCCGACTTGTTAGTCTATCAAGCAAAGGCATTTTATAACGCATATATAGCACTTGACCAACTAAGCCGGGACGATTCAGATACGCTGCTTTTGCTTTTTGCCCCTTTAGTTGTAAACGGCGCATTTTCTGTCGAATTAGCACTCAAGGCAATTTTAGCTAAAAACCAAATTGAATATGGAAAAGAGCACAACTTGCTAATTCTTTTTCAGATGCTTCCGAAATCCTTTCAACAGGAACTGTGGGCATACTTAATCGAAAAGGCACCGGAGTATGCGGGCTCTGAAAAAGGACTCGATGAGCTTATTTTGCTCTCAAACGCCTTCGTTGACTGGCGTTACGCATTTGAGGGAAAACCTGTACCTGCGATAGAATCTCGCTTTTTAGCGGCTTTTGCAAATGCAGCGGTTCATACAATGTTTTCTTACTATAATGCGGATTTACTTCCTGCGACTAAAACGGAATCAAACAATGAGATTGAGCAGAGGTTTCATGAAAACCGTGAAAAATGTAAGGAAATCAATTTGAAAATGATCCAAAAGAAAACCAAGGAGCATCAGTTATGAAACTCCAATTCAAACACCAAAAATTTCAGGCAGATGCGGCAAAAGCAGTTGTTGACGTTTTCGCCGGACAGCCGTACCTTACGCCCGCATATATGATGGACCGCGGTGATGGAAACTATCAGATTGGCTTGGAGGATGATACGGATTTTACCGGTTGGCGGAATGAACGCATTGTGCCGGAGCTTTCCGACAAGCTGATTTTAGAGCATCTGCAGAAGGTACAGCGCGCCAATCAGATCAAGCCGTCGGACAAGCTGGAAGGTCGCTATAACCTGACGATTGAAATGGAAACCGGTGTCGGCAAGACCTATACCTACATCAAGACCATGTATGAGCTGAACAAGCACTACGGTTGGAGCAAGTTCATTGTGGTCGTGCCGAGCATTGCCATCCGCGAAGGCGTATATAAATCTTTTCAGGTGACGCAGGAGCATTTTGCGGAGGAATACGGCAAGAAGATCCGGTTTTTTATCTACAATTCTGCCCAGCTCACGGAAATTGACCGCTTTGCGTCGGACAGCGCCATCAATGTCATGATCATCAACTCTCAGGCATTCAACGCCAGAGGTAAGGATGCGCGACGCATTTACATGAAGCTGGACGAGTTCCGTTCCCGCCGCCCAATCGACATTATCGCAAAGACAAACCCGATTTTGATCATTGACGAGCCGCAGTCGGTCGAGGGCAAGCAGACAAAGGAACGTCTGAAAGAGTTTAACCCGCTGCTGACGCTGCGCTACTCCGCAACCCACAAATCAGACAGCATTTATAACATGGTCTATCGCCTTGACGCGATGGAGGCATACAATAAGCGGCTGGTCAAGAAAATTGCCGTTAAGGGCATCACAGAGTCCGGCAGCACGGCAACCGAGGGATTTGTCTATCTGGAAAGCATCAACCTTTCCAAAGCTGACCCGACAGCGACCATTCAGTTTGACTACATTGGAGCAAAGGGACTTCGCAAGAAAACCGCCACGGTCGGTATTGGCTACAACCTCTATGACAACTCCGGCGAGTCTGGCAAGCTCGACGAGTATAAGGAAGGCTTTGTGGTCAAGTCTATCGACGGACGCGACAACTCCGTAGAGTTCCTAAACGGCATCAAAATCTTTGCCGGAGATGTGATCGGTAAGGTCAGCGAAGACCAGCTCCGACGCATTCAGATCCGCGAAACGATTCTTTCTCACTTGGAGCGGGAGCGTCAGCTTTTCCATAAGGGCATCAAGGTTCTGTCGCTGTTCTTCATCGACGAGGTTGCAAAGTACAAGCAGTACGACGAGGCTGGGCATCCGTTCAACGGCATCTATGCGGATATGTTCGAGGAAGAGTACAACGACATTCTCAGCTCCATGCAGCGGGAGATCGGCGATGAGGACTACATCCGCTATCTGGACGCAATTTCCGCCCATGATACCCACGCCGGTTACTTCTCCGTGGACAAAAAGGGCAAGATGACCGACAGCAAGCTCTCCGACAAGAAGGAGGGCACGTCTGACGATATTGACGCCTATGACCTGATTATGAAGAACAAGGAACTGCTTCTGGATCGTGACCCGAAAAAGTCCCCTGTGCGTTTCATTTTCTCGCACTCCGCGCTGCGTGAAGGCTGGGACAACCCGAATGTGTTCCAGATTTGCACACTGAAACAAAGCAGCAGTGAGGTTCGCAAACGGCAAGAAGTCGGTCGCGGTCTGCGCCTGTGCGTCAATCAGGACGGTGAGCGCATGGATGCCAACGTGCTCGGAAATGATGTGCAGTCCATCAATGTTCTGACCGTCATCGCCAGTGAGAGCTATGACAGCTTTGCAAAGGGCTTGCAGACTGAGCTTGCCGATGCAGTTGCCGGACGTCCTGTGGCTGTTACTGCTGATCTGTTCAAGGGCAAGACTCTTGTGGATACCAGAGGCAACGAGCAGGTCGTGGACGGCGATACGGCGCAGGCAATCTTTGAGGACTTGATTTCCAGTGGATATGTCAAGCGTGGAGTACTGACCGATAAGTATTATGCCGACAAAGCAAACGGTACGATTCAGGTTGCGGAGGAAGTGGCAGACAGCCGCGATTCTGTGATCAACATTCTTGATTCCGTCTATGACAGCCGCGCCATGCAGCCGGAGAACGCCCGCGACAAGAACGTCGAGCTGCAAGTTGACCCCGACAAACTCGCTATGCCGGAGTTCAAGGCTCTCTGGAAACGCATCAGTCCGAAATCCGTGTATGTGGTTGATTTTGACACCGATGAACTTGTAAACAAGGCGATTGCGTCCATCAACCGAAATCTCCATGTGCCGAAAATCTTCTTCAAAGTTGAAACCGGCGCAATGGAGGAGATTAAGTCAAAGGACTCGCTTCTTGACGGAAGCGCATTCTCGAAGTCAAAGTCATCTACTTATGACAGCAGCAAGCAGATCCGCGCCAACAGCAGCGTGAAGTATGATCTGATTGGCAAGCTGGTCGGAGAGACCGGTTTGACACGCAAAGCAGTTGTTGCAATTTTGACTGGCATTGAGAGAGCTGTTTTCGAGCAGTTCAAATTCAATCCGGAAGAGTTCATTATCAAAGCAGCCGCATTGATCAATGACGAAAAGGCAACTGCAATTACTCAGCACGTTACTTACAATGTGCTGGACGAGCATTACGACACGGACATCTTTACTGAACCGACCATCAAGGGCAAGCTTGGAACGAATGCGATGAAAGCGCAGCGGCATTTGTACGACCATATCGTATACGATTCCACAAACGAGCGCGACTTTGCAGCCAATCTGGACACCAACACAGATGTTGCGGTTTATGTGAAGTTGCCGGACAGCTTCTATATTGCAACACCGGTCGGACATTATAATCCAGACTGGGCGATTGCTTTCTATAAAGGAACTGTCAAGCACATCTATTTTGTTGCCGAGACGAAAGGCTCCATGTCCTCTATGCAGCTCCGGCTCATAGAGGAATCCAAAATCCACTGTGCAAGAGAGCATTTCAAGGCGATCAGCAACGGAAATGTAGTTTATGATGTGGTGGATAGCTACCGGACACTTCTTGAGCGAGTGATGAAATAACTCACACCTTATGAACTGCGAGTTAAACTGATGGGGAGATGCCTATGGCAGGACGCGCCTGTTACGCTGTTGCGGGAACACTACCGCTGCCACCCCAAAATCATCAACTTCTGCAACCAGAAGTTCTACCATGGGCAATTGATTGTCATAACCAAAGACCATGATGAGCCGAATGTATTGGCCATGTACCGGACGACTGCCGGTAACCATGCCCGCTGGCATCTCAACCAGAGACAGATCGATGTCATCCGGTGGGAGGTACTCTGCGGCTGCATCAGCAGAATTTCCAGAGCATCGGCATTATTACGCCGTACCGGGATCAGGTAACAGCCATCCGCAAGCAGCTGGGAGATACTTACGAAGTGGACACCGTCCACAAGTTTCAGGGACGGGAACAGGATGCCATCATTCTGACCTCGGTCGACAATGTCATCACAGATTTTGTGGATGATCCCCACATGCTGAATGTGGCGGTTTCCCGCGCGGTTCATTCGCTGGCGGTGGTCACATCGCAGGACCCACGCAATGACCAAACCAACTATGGCGACCTAACGCGGTACATCGAATATAACAATTTTGAGGTTATCCAGAGCCAGGTCTACTCCGTGTTCGATATGCTCTATCAGGGCTATGCCGAGCAGCGCAGGGCATACCTGCAAAAACATAAGCGGGTATCGGAGTACGATTCCGAGAATCTCATGTACTCTGTGATTCAAGAGGTGCTGTCCGAGGAGGCGTTTTCCTCCATCGGCTGTGCGGTACATGTTTCTCTTGCGACGCTGGTGAAGAACTATGAACCGCTGACAGAGGAAGAACGTAAATATGCCCGGAATCCGTTGACCCATGTGGATTTTCTGCTGTTCAATCAGATGGATAAGCAACCTATGTTGGCTATCGAGGTGGACGGAACAGGTTTCCATGAGGCCGGGAGCAAACAGGCGGAGCGAGATATGAAAAAGAACTCCATTTTGGAGAAGTGCGCCGTTCCGCTCCTGCGTCTCCGTACAGATGGCAGTGGAGAAAAAGAGAAAATCAGAAATGCGCTAAAGAGGGAATGACTATGCCAAGAATTATCAGAAACGCAATCAGATGCAAAAAATGCGGGGACATCATCGAAAGTAAAACCGTCCATGATTTCAAGTTTTGCAGCTGCGGTTCGTGCGCCGTGGATGGCGGCCACGATTACCTTCGCAGGTGCGGAAACCTTGGAGATTGGGAAGAACTGTCCGAAGCGGAAAAGGTGGAGGACAACGGCACGTTGGCTTGATTCTGGATCGTAGGAATTGGTGGTGACAATATGCCCCTTATCATCGTTCGCAACGACATCACGAAAATGCCCGTGGATGCCATCGTTAACGCGGCCAAGGAGTCCCTGCTGGGCGGAGGCGGCGTGGATGGCTGCATCCACCGCGCGGCAGGGCCGGAGCTGCTGGCCGAGTGCCGGACGCTGGGCGGCTGCAAGACCGGCGATGCCAAGATCACAAAAGCCTACCGCCTGCCCTGCCGGTATGTGATCCACACCGTCGGCCCCGTGTGGAACGGCGGTAGCCACGGCGAGCGGGAGCAGCTCGTCTCCTGCTATCAGACGAGCCTTGCGCTGGCCAAGGAGCACAACTGCGAGACGGTGGCCTTCCCGTTGATCTCCTCCGGCATCTTCGGCTACCCCAAGGATCAGGCGCTGCGCGTAGCGGTGGACACCATCGGCGAGTTCCTGCTGCACAACGACATGACAGTCTACCTCGTCATTTTCGACCGCAAAGCCTATCAGATCAGCGGCAAATTGTTCGCCGACATTGCCGAGTACATCGACGACCACTATGTGGATGCCCACACCGACACCCGGCGGGAGTATCTGCGCCGAATGAGCGTTTTCGAGAGCCATGCGGAAGCCGTCTGCGAGAGCGCGATGCCTACGCCGATGATGGCTCCCAAGGCTGCCGATGGGCTGGACGATCTGCTGGCGCATCTGGATGCCGGTTTCTCGGAGACGCTGTTGAAGCTTATCGACCGCAGCGGCAAAAAGGATGCGGAAGTCTACAAAAAGGCCAATGTGGATCGCAAGCTGTTCTCCAAGATCCGCAACAATCCGGACTACAAGCCCTCCAAGTCCACGGCCATCGCCTTTGCCATCGCGCTGGAGCTGGACCTGGACGAGACACGCGACCTCATCGCCCGTGCGGGCTACGCCCTCAGCGCCAGCAGCAAGTTCGACGTCATTATCGAGTATTTCATCGGGCAGAAAAAGTACGACATTTTTGAGATCAACGAGGCCCTGTTCGCTTTTGATCAGAGTCTGTTGGGAGCGTGAGTAACAAATGATCACAGCGGAACAGATACGCTTGTTTTCGCATTATTGTTTGAAAAACTTTGAAACAGAGCTAAAAAACGTTCGTAAAATAGAGCGTTATCAGTCTTTGCCCATATGCATTTCTTGACTGCGTTTATTCACTGAGGGCTAAATATTTTGCGGTGACTGTTCCTGTTCTGCAACGATATGCCGACACATATATGGAAGGAAATCTGTACGCTGCGCAGGACACGCTATCTGATTTCATTGCTCATATAAGAGAATTTGCCGATTGCGCTGCATTTGCACGGGATGTATTAAAAAACAATCAAGTCTTAAGCGGTCGAAATAAGGCTGAAGTATGCTATGAGATCGCAACGAAATTGCATGAGCTCTTGAACATGGATACATTTGATGATTTTCGCTATTTTGAAAAGGAAACTCTGCTTGAAATTGTTTTACGCTCAGTGAAAGGGATGGGGGATGCCGGGGTGAATTATATGTTCATGATGGCAGGAGACCCTAATCGATGTAAGCCGGATGTTCATATTCACCGTTGTATAAAAAATGCCCTTGGCATCGATGTTCCAAATGACGAGTGCCAGATACTGTTCAGAGAAACTGTCAAAATACTAAAGGATAGCGGCTATCATGACTTGACAGTCAGAAATTTGGATAGTGTAATTTGGAATAAATACCAAAAGAACGGATCGATATTCTAAATGTCGCCCCGCAGGAGACCAAACCCTCCTCCGACTGCGCTACAATGACAGCGTAAACAAACGAAGGAGGGTTTTCATTATGACAGAATTGGTTTTTATCCTGGATCGCAGCGGCTCCATGTCGGGGCTGGAGACGGACACCATCGGCGGCTTCAACTCCATGATCGACAAGCAGAAGCGAGAGGCGGGCGAGGCGTTGGTCTCCACCGTGCTGTTCGACAACGAGAGCGTGGTCATTCATGACCGCCTACCGCTGGAGAGGGTGCCGCCCATGACCGAAAAGGAGTATTTCACCCGTGGCTGCACGGCGCTGCTGGACGCCGTGGGCGGGGCCATCCACCACATCGGCAACATCCACAAGTACGCCCGTCGTGAGGACGTGCCGGACAAGACGATGTTCATCATCACCACCGACGGTTATGAGAACGCCAGCCGCCGCTACGACTATGAGACGGTGCGGCGCATGATCGAGAGACAGAAAGAAAAGTATGGCTGGGAGTTTCTCTTCCTGGGTGCCAATATCGACGCGGCAAAAGAAGCGGCCCGCTTCGGTATCGGCGCCGACCGTGCGGTGAACTACAAGTGCGACGAGGCCGGTACGGCCCTGAACTACGAGGTCATCAATGAGGCCGTGTGCAGCGTTCGCGCCGCCCGCCCTCTCAGCGCCGACTGGAAGCGTCGCATCGACGAGGATGTGAAGAAGCGGGGAAGATGATAAGTATGTGCGGCGCGATTTTGGGCAACATCGTCATTCTTTCCCGTTGACTTTCTTCCACTTCTGTGATACTTGTTTGTCGCAGGAGGTGAGAATCATGTACGACACCCTGCGGGAGCTGCATCGCAAATTCTGGAAAGAACTGCCCAAGCCGGAAGTCGAGCGGCAGTACGACGAGGCTTTTCGGGAACTGATGCGGCGGCTGGAAAAACCGGAGCGCAAGCTAGTGCTGCGGCTGCTGGACACGAGAGGTCTGCTGGCGGAGAATGCTGCATTCGACAGTTTTGCGTGTGGCTTCCGGCTGGCGCTGGAACTGACAACGGAATCACAACAACACCAAAAAGAACGGTCAGAGGGAGCTCTGGCCGTTCTTTGCGCAACGGAGGAACAAAATGAAAACTAAGATCATGTTACTGGCAATCGGTACGGCGTTGTTGTTCACCGCCTGTGGGCAGGTGCAGAGCAACCCAATAGAAGCGACATTGCCGCCAACACCGGCAGCGCAGGAAGAAGCACAGCAGCCACAAGCGACACCTGAGCCAACAACGACAGCGCATGAACCAGACACAGTGCCGATTACAGAGCAGGAGCCACCACAAAAAGAGAATACTCATCAGGAGGAAAGTACTCCGCAAACCGCCGATGCTCCTGAACCGATTGAGGAACTACCAGAGGAAATTCCCTCCGAGATCGTCCACGCAAAAACGGGATATGTGGAGCCGGAGCCTACGCTGGAACCAGAACCCGTTCCCGAACCTACAGTCCCGGCGGACCGGCAGATGGCCATTGACGCCGCCAACGCCTATGCGGTTACACAGTACGGTGTCACCACGGATGCAAGCCTGACGCTGGATAACAGCGCCTACCGCTTCCCCGCCGCGGTGCCAACGGACGCCTCGCAAGAGACGTTAGAGGCCAAGGCACGGGACATGGTGGACTTTACCTTCCGTCAGCTCATGATGCAGGCTGGCGTGGACAGCCTTGCAGACGCTGGCTTCCGCTGCAATGTCTGCATCGTGGAGAACGGCGGCAGTCTGCTGATCTACGTCCTCTACGACGGTTAAGCGGCACAAAACCTGCGTCGGTGTAAGCAAAGAAAAGCAGAACTGACATCTGAACCGCACCCCGTCAAGAGGACAGAGAAAAAATATAAAATTTCCCCGGTCAGCAGCCGAGCGCTGCTGGCCGTTT
>CAKTQM010000048.1 GCA_934597125.1 uncultured Oscillospiraceae bacterium | reverse complement strand
TACACCTCGGTATCCACCAGCAGCACGTTCACATCCTCGCCCATGGCGAAAACGTGATCCAGACCGCCGTAGCCGATGTCGTAAGCCCAGCCGTCGCCGCCGTACATCCACATGGTCTTCTTGGACAGATCCTTCCTGCGCTTGAGGATCTCGTCCACCAGCTTCTGCTCGTCGGCGGAGAACTTGCCATTCTCCAGCACGGCCACAAGCGCGGCGGTGGCAGGGGTGGAAGCGTCCAGATCGTCATAGGTCTCCAGATACTTGGCAATGGCAGCCTTGACGGTCTCGTCCTTGGTGAGGGCATCCAGCTCCTTCACATAGCCGGTGACGCAGTCACGCAGCTGCTTGACCGCCAGACACATACCATAGGAGAACTCCGCGTTGTTTTCAAACAGGGAGTTCGACCAGGCAACGCCCTTGCCCTCCTGGTTCTTGCAGTAGGGGACACAGGGCATCGCCGCGCCCCAGGCCTGGGTGCAGCCGGTGGCGTTTGCCAGATACATCTTGTCGCCGAACAGCTGAGTCAGCAGCTTGATATAGGGGGTCTCGCCGCAACCGGCGCAGGCGCCGTTGAACTCCACCAGCGGCTGCTTGAACTGGCTGCCCTTCAGGCTGAACTTATCCACCTTGTCTCCCTTGATGGGCAGGTTGAACAGATACTCCCAGTTGGTCTGATCCAGGGACACCTCGTGGGTAGGCACCATCTTCAACGCCTTGCCGCTCTTGGGGCAGGAGGAGACGCAGCTGCCGCAGCTGGTGCAGTCCAGCGTGGACACGCCCATGGCGTACTTCATACCGGACAGCTGGGGGCCCTTGGCATCCACCATCACCAGACCGGCAGGGGCGTTGGCCGCTTCCTTCTCATCCAGCAGGAAGGGACGGATAACAGCGTGGGGGCAGACAAAGGAGCACATGTTGCACTGCAGGCACTCGGTGGCGTCCCACACAGGCAGATGGGTGGCGATGCCGCGCTTTTCATAGCGGGAAGTGCCCAGCGGCATGGTGCCGTCCTCCATGCCCTTGAAGGCGGAAACGGGCAGATCGTCGCCCTTCTGGGCGTTGATGGGCACCAGAATGTTCTTGATGACATAGGGCAGGTTATCGGCAGCGGGCTTGATGGCGGCGCCGGACAGATTCTTCCACTCGGGCTTCACCTTGACCTCGACCAGAGCGTTGATACCGGCATCCACGGCGGCAATATTCATGTTGACGATCTTCTCGCCCTTGAGGCCGTAGGTCTTCTTGACGGCAGCCTTCATATGAGCCACAGCGTCCTCCACGGGGATAACATTGGCCAGCTTGAAGAAGGCGGCCTGCAGCACCATGTTGGAGCGATTGCCCAGACCCAGAGCCTGAGACTCCTTGTTGGCGTCGATGATGTAGAACTTGATGTCGTTCTCCGCGATGTACTTGAGGATATCGCCGGGGATGTGCTGCTCCAGCTCGTTCTCCGCCCATTCGCAGTTCAGCAGGAAGCTGCCGTGGGGCTTCAGCTCGGAGATGATGTCGTACTTGGTGAGATAGGTCTGGTTGTGGCAGGCGATGAAGTCCGCGTTGGAGACGTAGTAGGTGGAACTGATGGGGTGCTTGCCGAAGCGCAGGTGGCTCTTGGTGATACCGAAGGACTTCTTGGTGTCGTACTCAAAGTACGCCTGGCAGTACATATCGGTGGTTTCGCCGATGATCTTGATGGAATTCTTGTTGGCACCCACGGTACCGTCGGAACCCAGGCCCCAGAACTTGCAGGCGATGGTGCCCTCCGGCTCGGTCAGCAGCGGTGCGCCGATGGGCAGAGACAGATGGGTCACATCGTCCTCGATGCCGATGGTGAAGTGGTTCTTGGGCTCGGACAGGCTCAGATTGTCGAACACGGCCTTGATCTGGGCGGGAGTGGTGTCCTTGGAGGACAGGCCATAGCGGCCGGCGTAGATCAGAGGACGGTTGGCGTCGTTGATATAGGCGGCGCAGATATCCTCATACAGCGGCTCGCCGATGGAGCCGGCTTCCTTCACGCGATCCAGAACGGCGATCTTCTTCACCGTCTTGGGCACGGCCGCCAGCAGATGCTTGGCGGAGAAGGGGCGGAACAGGTGCACCTGCAGGAAGCCCACCTTCTCGCCCTTGGCGTTCAGGTAATTCACGACCTCCTGCGCGCAGCCGGAGACGGAGCCCATCGCCACGATGACACGCTCGGCATCCGGTGCGCCGAAGTAGTTGAACAGATGGTACTCGCGGCCGGTCAGCTTGCTGATCTGGGCCATGTAGTCCTCCACCACGTCGGGCAGCTGGGCATAGTCGGTGTTGTTGGACTCACGCAGCTGGAAGTAGATGTCGGGGTTATCCACCAGAGAGCGCATACGGGGATCCTCGGGATTCAGGGCGTTGGCGCGGAACTTGGCCAGCGCCTCATAGTCCACCAGCTTGGCGTACTCGTCGTAATCCAGCACGTCGATCTTCTGGATCTCATGGCTGGTGCGGAAGCCGTCAAAGAAGTGCAGGAAGGGGATGCGGGACTTGATGGCGCTCAGGTGCGCCACGGCGGCCAGATCGGCGGCCTGCTGCACGCTGCCGCTGCTCAACAGGGCAAAGCCCGTCTGGCGGCAGTTCATCACGTCGGAGTGATCGCCAAAGATGGAGAATGCGTGGGTACCCACGGTACGGGACGCCACATGCAGCACGCCGGGCAGACGCTCGCCGGAGATGCGGTGCATGGTGGGGATCATCAGCATCAGGCCCTGGGACGCGGTGAAGCTGGTGGCCAGCGCGCCGGCCTCCAGTGCGCCGTGGCAGGCGCCGCAGGCACCGGCCTCGGACTGCATCTCCACCAGACGGACGGTCTGGCCGAAGATGTTCTTCTTCCCCTTGGCCGACCACTCGTCCGCGTGCTCCGCCATGGGGCTGGACGGGGTGATGGGATAGATGGCGGCAACTTCCGAGAAGGCATATGCCACATATGCCGCGGCTTCGTTACCGTCGCAGATCTTCATGAGCTTACTCATACTCTTTTCCTCCTCTTTATTCCGAGCCGTTTCCGCCCCATGGGTCGAAAACGCACAGATATACACTTTATATGGTATCACGTTTCATGGGAAAGTCAATTTGTGCGGGGGGATTTCTGCGT
Organism: uncultured Oscillospiraceae bacterium; assembly: GCA_934597125.1. Lineage (GTDB taxonomy): Bacteria > Bacillota > Clostridia > Oscillospirales > Oscillospiraceae > Vescimonas. The sequence goes on along the minus strand of CAKTQM010000048.1, from coordinate 8,533 downwards.
TTTCCCCGATGTGGGACGGCTTTTTTTGTGAAAAAAGTCAAATGGCGCAGATGACGGGCCTGCCGTCAAAGGCCGCCGTACCGCCCTCCACGGTGACGCTGCCGCCCAGTGCATTGGGATACGTGCCGTCCGGCAGCTCCACTCTGACGCTGCCCGCGCCGCGGCCCAGCAGGTCGAACACCCCCAGTATCCGGCCCTGCGGGCTTTCGTAATGGCCCAGCACAAGGCCATCCGCCTCCTCCAGCCAGTAACCGCCGGTCAGGGGCAGCGTCCTCTTGATCTCTTTCAGCTTCCGCAGAGAAAGCTGGATATCCCGCTGCATGTCGCCGTAGTTGCTCTGGTTCTCAAAGAAGTCCACCCGCGCCCTGGGGGCATACTCCATACCGCTGTAGAGCATCACCGTGCCCCGCTGGAAGTAGAGGAACACCAGCCAGTTGTCAAGCTGCCGGTCGTCCCGCATCCAATCGGCGGCGCGGGGCGTGTCGTGATTCTCCAGGAACCGCGCCTTGATGTAGTGGGCGGGATAGGTCAGTTCCTGATAGTTCAGCAGATCCACATACTCTCTCAGGCTCGTCTTCCCCGTCAGCACCCCTTCAAAGCAGGGCCACACGTCGTAGTCATAGGTCAGGTCGAAGACCTCCTGCACCTCGGTATCCGTGGCGCAGTAGGCACCCATTTTCCGCATAGCCAGCACGTGGGCGCCGTGGACGCTCTCCGCCAACCAGAGGCAGCCCGGACGGACGGCCTCCACCTCCTCCCTGGCCTGCCGCCAGAAGTCCATGGGCACGGCGCTTGCCACGTCGCAGCGGAAGCCGTCCACAATGGCCGCCCACTGCTTCAAAGTGTCGATCTGATAGCGCCACAGATCGCGGTTTCGGTAATCCAGATCCACGATGTCCCACCAGTCCGCCACGCGGCGGGTGGGACGGCCGTTTTCATCCCGCAGGAAAAACTCCGGATGGGTTTTAGCCAGCACGGAATCCGGCGAGGTGTGGTTGTACACCACGTCGATGATGCACCGCATCCCCTGCTGGTGGATGGCCTCCACCAGATGGCGCAGGTCGTCCACCGTACCCATATCGGGGTTGACGGCGCGGTAATCGCAGATGGCGTAGGGGCTGCCCACGGTGCCCTTTCGGCCCTCCACGCCGATGGGATGGATGGGCATGAGCCACAGGATGTCCGCCCCCAGCGCCCGCAGGCGGGCCAGATCGCCCTCCAGGGCGCGGAAGGTGCCCTCTTTGGTGTGGCCGCGGACAAACACGCTGTAGATCACCTGATGGCGCAGGGTCGGATCGGTATGCACTGCCATGGTGTGTCCTCCTTTGTCTGTTATTGCAGCAGCGTCAGGAACTCCTCCTCCGTCAGCACGGGGATGTTCAGTTCCTGAGCCTTGCGCAGCTTGCTGCCGGCGTTTTCGCCGGCCACTACATAGGTGGTTTTCTTGCTGACGGAGCCGCTGGCCCGTCCGCCCCGCTGCTCGATCATGGCGGCGGCCTCGTCACGGGTAAAGCGCTCCAGCGTGCCGGTCAGCACGAAGGTCTGTCCGGCAAAGCGGTCGTCCAGCCGCTCCTGACGGCTGGTCATATTCACACCCGCCGCCCGCAGGCGTGCCAGCAGATCCTGCGACTGGGGGCTTTCCAGCCACTGGCGGAGATAGCGGGCAGTGACCTGTCCCACATCATCAATGGCGGTCAGTTCCTCCTCCGTGGCGGCGGCAAGGGCATCGAAGCTGCCGAAGCGGGCAGCCAGTACCTTAGCGGCCTTATCCCCCACCTGACGGATGCCCAACGCGCTGATCAGCCGCCACAGGTCGTTTTCCTTGCTCTTTTCAATGGCGGCAATGGTGTTGGCGGCGGATTTTTCGCCCATGCGATCCAAACGGGCGATATCCTCCGCCCGCAGGCTGTAGAGGTCGGCGGCGGTCTTAACCAGACCGTTGTCCACCAGCAGCTGGATCACCGCCGGCCCCATGCCGTCGATATCCATGGCATTGCGGCTGACAAAATGGGTCAAATTCCGCAGCAGCTGGGCGGGACACTCCGCGCCGGTGCAGCGGATGGCCGCGCCGTCCTCGTCCCGGCTGACCGGCGCACCGCACACGGGGCACGTCCGGGGCAGGTAGTAGGGTACTGCGCCCGCGGGACGCTTGTCCTTCACCACCTCCACGATCTCCGGAATGATCTCCCCCGCCTTCTGAACGATGACAGTATCCCCGATACGGATATCCTTGGCGGTGATGAAATCCTGATTGTGCAGTGTGGCGTAGGTAACGGTAGTGCCTGCCAGACGCACCGGCTCCAGCTCCGCCTTGGGTGTCAGCACGCCGGTGCGGCCCACCTGTATCACGATATTTTTCAGCACCGAGGGCTTCTGCTCCGGCGGGTATTTATAGGCCACGGCCCAGCGGGGACATTTGGCGGTGCTGCCCAGCACCTCCCGCTGGGACAGGCTGTCCAGCTTCACCACCGCGCCGTCGATATCAAAGGGAAAGGCCATGCGGTCGTCACCCAGACGTTCGATCTCCGTCAGAATGTCCTCCGCCTTCCCCAGTGGCTTGTGGGGAATGACCTTGAAGTGCTGGCCGGCCAGATAATCCAGCGTTTCGGTATGGGTGGCAAACGTCCGCCCCTCCGCCAGCTGCAGATTGAACACGGCGATGTCCAGCCGCCGCTGGGCGGCGATCCTGGAATCCAGCTGCCGCAGGGAACCGGCGGCGGCGTTGCGGGGGTTGGCAAGCAGAGGCTTGCCCTCGATCTCGCGGCGGGCGTTGATCTCCTCAAACACGGTGCGGGCCATATAGACCTCGCCCCGCACGATAAGGTGGGGCAGCTTCTCCGGCAATGTCATGGGAATGGCACGGATGGTGCGCAGGTTCTCCGTCACATCCTCCCCCACCCGTCCGTCACCGCGGGTGGCGCCCCGGACGAACACACCGTCACGGTATTCCAGCGCCACAGACAATCCGTCCACCTTGGGCTCCACGCTGTACGCCGCGTCAGGCAGCTCCGCCGACACTCTTTCCAGAAATTCCCGCACCTCTTCCCCGTTGAACACGTCCTGCAGGCTCTCCAGCGGCACGGCGTGACGCACCTCCTCAAACTGGCTGAGGAGCTTGCCGCCCACCCGCTGGGTGGGGGAATCAGGGGTGATCTCCTCGGGATGCTCCTTTTCCAGATCCTCCAGCCGCCGCAGCAGATGATCGTACTCATAGTCCGACATGGTGGGGGCGTCCAGCACGTAATAGAGATACCCGTTGGCATTCAGGGTCTCCCGCAGCTGCTTCATTTCTTCACGATAGTCCATAGTGCATCCTCATTTATCCGTTGTTCATGATATAGTCCTCGGCATACTGCGCGATCTCGTCGGGCATGGTGCTGAAATAGGTATAGGTGTCCGGCACGCCGCCCACGATCACTGTTTCCGCCACGGCGATCTCGTTGGACACCTTGGTGGATGTCTTCATCCCCGGCAGCAGGATGCTCATATACACATCCACATCCAAAAAGATCTGGTGGCGGGTCTGGTTGATACCGGCGGATGTAAACTGATTGCGAAACGTGGCGCTGGCGCTGCCCACCGCCTGCATCCGCACAAAAAGGCTGGGCCCCCGCCCCGCCAGCAGCGCCGAGCCGGTCAGCGTGCCCAGCGGGATCTCCAGCTCACTGGTGGAGATCTCCGACAGCCGGTGCAATATCTCATCGGCGATCTGGCCCTGCATACGGTTCACCTCGGCCACATTGCTGCGCAGGGCGGTGATATGGCCGGTATCGTCCTTGTCGAAGATGACAAAATTGCCGTAGTCGATCTGGCCGTTCTCCACCGCCTCGTTGACGGCGGCGGATACGATGCGGTTCACCATATTGGACACCCTTGCGGTAGCCATACTGGTCATCACCGGCTTCAGATGCCACAAAAGCGACACCGCCGCCGCCAGCAGCGCCAGCGTCAGCAGCGTCAGCCAGACGCCCACCCGCTGGCGGGCGGTCAGGCGCAGATAGCGCAAGCCCTCCATGGCACACACCTCCCCTTACGGGAAGGGTATGCCGCCGCGGCTTATCCCTATTCCTGCCAGCTGTTGACAATGGACTTAAATGTCTTGCCCCGCTCGGCAAAGTTCTTGAACTGGTCAAAGGCCGCGCAGGCGGGCGACAGCGTCACCACGTCGCCGCTCTCCGCCCGATCCCGGGCGGTCTCCACCGCCTTTTGGAAGGGCGTGACCTCCAGGATCTCCGGATGGCCGGCACGGTAGTCCGCCGCATTCTCCACAGCGGCGCGGATCTTGCCGGCGGTAGCGCCGCACAGCACCAGCAGCTTTACGTGCTCCACGATCTCCTCCCCCAGCGCGTCAAAGGGAATATGCTTATCATAGCCGCCGGCAATCAAAATCACCTTCTCCTTGAAGGAGCGCAGTCCCGCCGTGGTACGGCTGGGGCTGGAGGCAATGGAGTCATTATAGTACCGCACGCCCCGATAGGTGCGCACCAGCTCGATCCGGTGCTCCACGCCGCCAAACTCACGGGCAAAGTCCCGAATGGTCTCGTCGGGCACCAGACCGTCCACCGCGGCGATGGCCGCCATATAGTTCTCCACATTGTGGACGCCCGGCAGCTTGATATCTCCGGCGGTCATGACGGTACGTTCCCCCGCCCCGTCACGGCAGACGATCTCCTCCCCCCGCAGGAACACGCCCTTTTCCGGTTCGCTCCGGCGGCTGAAATACACCGCCCGCTGCGGAATACTCTCCCCCTGGGCGCGGGTGATGTCGTTGTCAAAATTGAAGATCGCCCGATCCCCCGCCTGCTGGTGGCGGAAGATATTCTCCTTGGCGGCCACATACTCCGCCATGTCCCTGTGTACATCCAGATGGTTGGGAGCCAGATTCGTCACCACGGCGATATGGGGGCTGCACTGCATAGTCATCAGCTGAAAGCTGGACAGCTCCAGCACCGCGTAATCGGTGGGCCGCATCTGCCCCGCCTCACACAGCAGCGGATGGCCGATGTTGCCGCCCACGTGGACGGTATGCCCCGCCTTTTTCAGCAGCTCCGCGATGATGGTGGTGGTGGTGGTCTTGCCGTCGCTGCCGGTCACGGCGATAATGGGACAGGGACACACCCGGAAAAACACCTCCATCTCCGAGGTCAGCACGCTGCCGCCGGCCACGGCCCGCGTCAGCTGGGGCACATCGGGCCGCAGCCCCGGTGTGCGGAAAATGATATCCTGATCCAGTCCCTCCAGATACTCCGTCCCCAGCTGCAGCCGCGCGCCGAGCGACTCCAGCTCGCCGGCCAGCTCGCCCAGCTGCTCCCGCGTCCGCTTGTCGCAGGCGGTCACGGCGACGCCCTCTTGCAGCAGCAGGCGGATCAGCGGCGTATTGCTGACGCCGATGCCCACCACCGCCACAGTCTTATGGCGGATCGAATTCAAGTATTCCTGTAATGTCATGGGATACCCTCCCCTATTTTCGTAAATCGCTTTATTATACCGCACCTGCCCCGCGGATTCAATCAAAACACGGAAAAAACCGCGGAAAAGAGCAGGCGCCCCTTAAAACAGCTCGTTTCAAGGGGCGCGAATGCCTTACTTCACGCCGAACATCAGCTCCCCATAGGTGGGGAAGGGCCAACAGGCGGCAGGAATGCACTTTTCGGCGGCGTCACAGGGGGCGCGCAGGGCGGCCATCCCGGGCAGGACGGCATCGCGGATGAAATTGGCGCTCTCGGTCACGTCGGTGATGCCGTGATAGGTCTCCAGCGCCGTCTCCAGCTCAGACGCGGCGTCGGCGATCCGGTCGGTCAGGGCGGAAAGGGTCTCGATCAGGCCGGTCTCATAGCGGCCGCTGAGGGTGGGAACGGCGGCCTTCTTGGCGGTCAGTCCCTCCGCCAGCGTGACGGTATAGCCCTCCACGGCGGGCAGGATCTGGCGGCGGGCCATATCCACCATGGTACGCGCCTCGATATGGACGGTCTTGCGGTAGTTATCCAGCATGATCTCGCAGCGGGAGCGGATCTCCGCCTCCGACATGACCTTCAAAGAGGTCAGCATGCGGACATTCTTCTCCCTCAGGATATAAGGCAGGGCGTCGGGGGTGGTGGGCAGGTTCAAAAGGCCCCGCTCTTCCGTGGCCTCCTTCAGCCAGGCCTCGTCATAGCCGTTGCCGTTGAAGATGATGCGCTTGTGAGCGCGAATGGTGTCGCGGATCAGGGTGTGAAGGGCCTCCTCGAAGTCGTCGGCACGCTCCAGCACATCGGCGTACTGCCGCAGCGACTCCGCCACGGCGGCATTCAGCATAATGTTGGTGCAGGCGATGGAGTTGGCGGAGCCCAGCATCCGGAACTCGAACTTGTTGCCGGTAAAGGCAAAGGGCGAGGTACGGTTGCGGTCGGTGGTATCCCGCAGAAATCTGGGCAGCACATGGACGCCCAGCTTCATGACACGCTTTTCGGTGCCGGAGTAGGGCTCGTCCTTTTCAATGGCGTCCAGAATGGCCGTCAGCTCATCCCCCAGGAAGATGGACACCACGGCGGGAGGCGCCTCGTTGGCGCCCAGGCGGTGGTCGTTACCCGCCGTAGCCACGGACAGGCGCAGCAGATCCTGATAGTCGTCCACCGCCTGAATAACGGCGCACAGGAACAGTAAAAAGCGGGCGTTCTGATCCGGCGTGTCGCCGGGGGTCAGCAGATTCACGCCGGTATCGGTGGCCATCGACCAGTTGTTGTGCTTGCCGGAGCCGTTGACGCCGTCGAAGGGCTTTTCGTGCAGCAGGCACACCAGGCCGTGGCGCTCGGCCACCTTGCGCATGATCTCCATAGTCAGCTGGTTGTGGTCACAGGCCACGTTGGTGGTGGTATAGATGGGGGCCAGCTCGTGCTGGGCGGGGGCCACCTCGTTATGCTCGGTCTTAGCCAATACCCCCAGCTTCCACAGTTCCTCGTTCAGATCGGCCATATAGGCCGCCACGCGGGGCTTGATGGCGCCGAAATAGTGGTCGTCCATCTCCTGTCCCTTGGGGGGCATGGCGCCGAAAAGGGTACGGCCGCAGAAGGTCAGATCCATGCGCTGGTCGAACATCTTCCGATCCACCAGAAAGTATTCCTGCTCCGGCCCCACAGAGGTGCGGACGCACTTGACCTCCTCGTTGCCGAAGAGATCCAGGATCCGCATAGCCTGCTTGTTCAGCGCCTGCATCGAGCGCAGCAGGGGCGTTTTCTTGTCCAGCGCCTCGCCGCCGTAGGAACAGAAGGCGGTGGGGATGCACAGAGCTTTGTCCTTAATAAAGGCGTAGGAGGTGGGATCCCACGCCGTATAGCCCCGGGCCTCAAAGGTGGCGCGCAATCCGCCGGAGGGGAAGCTGGAGGCATCCGGCTCGCCCTGGATCAGTTCCTTGCCGGAGAACTCCATAATGACGCCGCCGTCAGGGGACGGGGCGATAAAGCTGTCATGCTTTTCCGCGGTGATGCCCGTCAGGGGCTGGAACCAGTGGGTATAGTGGGTGGCGCCGTGCTCCACGGCCCAATCCTTCATGGCGTCGGCCACAGCGTTGGCAACCTCGTTGTCCAGACTGCCGCCCTGGTCGATGGTCTGTTTCAGGGAAGTATATACCTCATAGGGAAGCCGCGCCTTCATCTGGCGGTCATCAAACACCAGGCTGCCAAAGTATTCCGGAACCGTACTCATGCTGATCCACTCCTTTTCACCGGTTATAATGCAAAAAAGCGTCGGAGAGAACAGCCTCTCCATGACGCCTTTGCTTTTGATTGGGTAATTATAAACACGAAAAAGCGGTTTGTCAATCCGCGTTTCCCACTTTTTCAGATATTCTTACGAAACAGGAAAAATGTGTACCATTTTGTCATTTGACACAGCGCCCTTTTTCTGCTATGCTGCACCACAATGCAAGAAAGGAGTATCGGATATGGAAAAGTTCATTCCCTATGAAAAGCTCTCTAAAAAGGAGAAGCGCAGGCGTAACGCCATGCTGCGGGGCACCTGGGGCCCGCTGAACCCCGTCACCCGCAAAAGCAGGAATCCCAAAGCGTATAACCGCCAAAAGGCACGGAAGTGGATCGACGATCCCCTGTCCGTGCCTTTTTCGTTTCGCTGAACCCTGCTATCTAAAAAAATAATTAGCCAACCTGACAAAAAGTCTTGTAAAACGTTAAGAGGTGCGTTAAGATATTGTTATATACCACAGCAATACCCACATATCGACAAAACTGATAAAGGAGAGACTTATCACAATGGAGCGCATCTTCCACCTGAAGGAAAACGGCACCACCGTCAAGACGGAGATCCTGGCGGGCCTGACCACCTTCATGACTATGGCGTATATCATCGCCCTGAACCCCAATCTGCTGACAAACTTCGCCGTCGGCACCCCTCTCTGGAACGGCGTGTTTCTGGCAACCTGCATTGCCAGCGCCATCGGCACCGTGTGCATGGCCTTTCTGGCTAACAAGCCCTTTGTCATGGCCCCCGGCATGGGTCTGAACAGCTTCTTTGCCGTCATCGCCGGCAACGTGGCCGCCAT
>CAKTQM010000047.1 GCA_934597125.1 uncultured Oscillospiraceae bacterium | reverse complement strand
CATTTTTTCTCTGCCGTTCCCGCAAACGCAGGTGCGGCAAGGCTTTGCGCCATGTCTCAACTGGAGATGCCTGAAATGTCGGAGTCTGTCACTCTATCCAACTGAGCTACGGGCGCATATTTGGTTGTGGGTTTCTGCGATAGTCGTCAAATAGTAGTCAACGACCACTCATTTTTTCTCTGCCGTTCCCGCAAACGCAGGTGCGGCAAGGCTTTGCGCCATGTCTCAACTGGAGATGCCTGAAATGTCGGAGTCTGTCACTCTATCCAGCTGAGCTACGGGCGCATACTTATGGAATTCTCGCTGTCGGGAGGTCTCTTCTGAACGGCTTATCTATTATACCAACTTCCCTTGCCGTTGTAAAGCAAAATTTTTTCAAAAAAGATTGTTAAAAAAGTTGACAACTCGCTTTTCATGCGCTACAATAACATATATTTTTCCAAGCCCAAAGGATGGTATCTATGAAAAAACAGAAAATCTCTGACGCCGTGATCCACCGTTTGCCCCGCTATTACCGCTATCTGGACGATTTGTACAACAAGGGCGTTGTCCGCATCTCCTCCCACTCGCTGGGTGACAAGATGGACATTACCGCCTCACAGATCCGCCAGGATCTGAGTTGTTTTGGCGAATTCGGGCAGCAGGGCTACGGCTATAACGTGGCAGAGCTGCGCGCGGAGATCGGCCACATTCTGGGCATCGACAATGACCACCGGCTGATCATCGTGGGCGCCGGCCATCTGGGCCACGCGCTGCTGCAAAACTTTGACTTCGCCAAGGTCGGCTTCCATCTGGACTCCGCCTTTGACGTTTCCTCTTCCCTGATCGGAGACGAGATCAACGGCGTCACCGTCCGCTCCATGGATGAGCTGGACGACTATGTGGCGCAGCATCACCCCAATGTGGCGGTGCTGACCGTGCCCCAGCACGTGGCGCAGCCTCTGGCCGACCGGCTGGTGGCCCTGGGCATCCGCGGCTTCTGGAACTTCACCAATGTGGAGATCTCCGTGCCCGACGATGTGTACTCCGAGGACATCCACTTTGTGGACACCCTGCTGACTCTCAGCTACCGCATCTCCCGTCCGGCACAGGAGTAAAATTTCCCCGCCGCCCTCACACTTTGCCGCAGCCCACATACTATGGAATGAGGCTCCCACAGAGAGCCAGAAATTTCATAGGAGGTTACGCTATGTGTAATCAGAACTCTTGCTTTGGCGGCAGCAGCTGCTGCTGGATCATCATTGCCATCATCCTGCTGTTCCTGTTCTGCGGCAACGGCTGCGGCGGCGACTGCGGCTGCAATAACAACAACTGCGGCTGCAACAACGGCTGCGGCTGCTAAACCCCAGATACTTCGGCCCCATCGAAAGATGGGGCCATTTTTTTGCTTCAAACCGCGGCGGTTTTGTGGTATACTATTCAAAACAATTGGCCTTTCGGGAGGTGCCCCATGGAGATCCGCGATTTTTACCATACCTATCACGACCACCAGCCACGGCTGCTGAACGCGCGGGGCGAATTTGCCGTGCTGGTGCCGCTGGTGGAAACGGCGCAGGGACTGTCTCTGCTGTATGAGGTGCGCTCCGGCGGCATCCGCCAGCCCCATGAGGTGTGTTTCCCCGGCGGGCGGATGGAGCCGGGCGAAACGCCCGCCGTCTGCGCCCTGCGTGAGACGGAGGAGGAGCTGGGCATCCCCGCCTCCGCCATCCAGGTCATCGCGCCGCTGGATTTTCTGTATCTCCGCTCCGACGCGCTGATGCATCCGGTGCTGGCCAGCGTGGCCCCGTCTGCCCTAACGCAGATGCGACCCAGCCCCGGCGAGGTGGCGGACACCTTTCTGGTGCCGGTGCAGTGGCTGGCGGAGCATCCCCCCACGCTGTACCGCTACCCTCTGCGCCCCATGATCGACGGGGACTTCCCCTACGATTCCGTGCGGGTGGCGACGCCCTATCCCTGGGGCGACGGCCGCATGGAGGTACCGGTCTACGAGGGACTGCCCTATCCCCTGTGGGGCCTGACGGCCCGCATTACCTATTATCTGCTGAAAAATGTGCAGGCCTGACTGCCTGCACATTTTATGATAATCCGGATCGTGCCGCGTATTGCGAAGCGCGGCCATCCGCCGCAGATGTCATCACGATAGACGCCATGACAACGACGATCCCCAGATAGTGAACAACGCCCAGTTTCTCACCCAGCACCAACACGCCGATCACCGCTGCCACCACCGTTTCCATGGAGGCCAGCACCGGGACTTTACTGCTCTCCTGTATTTGCTGCAAGCCCCGATAGTACAGCAGATACGCGATGGCCGTAGGAATCAGCGCATAGAGGAAGCCCAGCCCCAAAATCGCGGGGGTAACGTGGATAGGCTGCGCCCATGGCTTCAGGAATATGCCGAGGAACACCGCCGCAAACAGATAGCTGTAGGTGCTGACGACGAAGGGATCGCTGTGCTCCCCGGCCAGCCGCCCGAAGATGGCGCTCAGGGCATAGCAGAGTCCTGCCGCCACACCGCAGAGGATGCCTGTCAGCGAAAACAATGCGCTGTCGAAACGGCCGCCGGTAGCCGCCAGCACACAGCCGATCACATTAGCGGCCAGCGCCAGGCACTTGTGACGGGTGATCCTCTCGTGAAAGCACAGTGCCGAGATGACTGCGGTGAAGACCGGCGCAATACGCAGCAGCACGGCGCTGACGGTCACGCCGGTCAGGGTGACGGCCCAGCTATAGAAAACATTATAGACGCCGTGACACACCAGCCCCAGGGCCGCGCTGAACAGCAGTGTCCTGCCGCTGACACGGAACGCGGAGATACCGGAGTGCGCCACAGTGACAGCAGCCAGAATGACAAAAGCAAACAGCATCCGCAAAAAGCTGATGGTGGCGGCGGACGCGCCCGCGTCGGACATCAGGCGGATAAACAGGCCGATACTGCCCCACAGACAGCCGGTGATAAAGACCAGCGCCGCGCCGCGATGATCGTGATAAAAGCGCATCAAAAGACCTTATCTCCATTCTCCACCCGCTCCATGGGCTGGAGCAGCACCACACCCTGTTGAGAGTCCGTACCGAGGATGCGCACCTCGCTCTTTACACTGCCGATGTGCATGGGCGCCAAGTTGACACAGCAGACCAGCTGCCTGCCCAGTAAGTCCTCCGGTTAGTACAGCTCCGTCAGCTGGGCCGAGGAGGTCTTCTCGCCCAATTCTGGGCCGAAGTCCAGCGTGATCTTGTAAGCGGGCTTGCGGGCCTTCTTGTTGATGGTCACGGATACGACTGTCCCCACGCGGACGTCCACCTTGTCGAAATCTTCTACGGTTATCATAAAAAACACCTCGCTTTTTAGAGAAGTGTAGCGCAGGGATTGCATTTTGCCAAGACAGAATCTATAATCAGGATATTAGGAAATCTGATTTATCTGGAGGATGCTCCTATGGATGACAATAAAATCCGCATTCTGCTGGCGGCCATCCGCACAGGCAGCTTCAACAAGGCCGCGCAGGAGATGAACTGCACCCAGTCCGCCGTGACCCAGGCCATGAACAGCCTGGAAAATGAGCTGGGCTGTAAGGTCTTGCAGCGCAATCACAACGGTATCCGGCTGACAAGCGCCGGAGAGGAGCTGCTGCCCCTTTTCATCGAGGCAGAGGCGTCTTTGACACGCCTCGCCCAGCGGGCGGCACAGGTGGCGGAGGGTGCTTCCGCGCCGCTGCGGATCGGCGCGTTTTCCAGCATTTCCAGCACATGGCTGCCGCAGGTGCTGCAGGAGTACCACGGACTCCATCCGGAGGTCACCTTTGACATTCAGGTGGGCACAGACACACTGGCGGATTGGCTGCTGAAGGGCGCGGTCGATCTGGCACTGGGCGACCCGGCCCGTTGCCGTGCTTTCCGCTGGTATCCGCTGATGGACGATCCCTACTACGCCGTGCTGCCGAAGGAGCTGGCTCCGGAAACGGACAGTATTTCCCAGGAAGCGCTGGCGGCATACCCCTTCGTCATGGCCCCCATGAACGCCTTGAGCCGCTATCTGTCCGTTCAGCCGGAGAACCAGCTTCGCGTGAACTGCGACGATGATTCCACGCTGCTGTCCATGGTTGCCCAGGGACTGGGCGTAACGGCCATGCCGAAGCTGTGCCTGCAAGCTCCGCCGGAGAGCGTCCGCGTTCTGGAGCTGACGCCGCCCACGAAGCGAGTGCTGGGCGTTGCGCTGCCCAATTCGCCGTCGAGGGAAGCAGTACGCTTCGCCCACTATCTGCAGCGGCGGTTTCCATATCAGGCATGATCTCCTAATAAAAAATACGCAGGCATAAGCCTGCGTATTTTTTATAGGATGATCTCCACCGGCCGGTCGATCGTCAGGCTCTCCGGTGTCACGCGGCAGGTGTAGGCGGCGATGTTCACGCCCGCCGCCCGCGCCTGCCGCAGCGCCGCGCCGAAGGCGGGGTGCGTCGCGTCGTTGGGGGCAAAATCCGTCACGTCCGCCATCTGGATGACGAAAAATGCCGTGGCCCGATGGCCCAGCTCTACCGCGCGGATCAGCTCGTGCAGATGCTTCACGCCACGCTCCGTGGGGGCGTCGGGGAAATAGACGTGGCCGTTCTCCTCCAGCGTAACGCCCTTGACCTCCACCAGATGCAGGCCCCGGGGTGTCTCCAGGCAGAAATCCAGCCGCGACTGGCCAAACCGGTACTCGCCCCGCACCGCCGTGGCTGTGGGGTCGAAGGTACGCGCCCACTCGGCAAACACTTTGTTGGGCGCCTGGGCGTCCATATTGATCAGCCGACCGCCCTTCTCCACCGCGATCAGGTCGTAGGCGGTCTTGCGCCCCGTGTTGGCGCTCTTTTCCAGATACACCGCCGCGCCGGGCACCAGCAGCTCCCGGCAGCGTCCGGTATTTTTCACGTGGCAGACGGTCTCGGCGCCATTGAGCCGTACGTGGGCGACAAACCGGTTGGGCCGCGCCAGAAAGATACCTTTTTCCACCGCTGCATACCGCATTTTTCCACCTCCCTGCATATTTTTCAGTATAGCATGCCATCCTGTTTTTGAAAAGTGCTTCTCTGTCAATTGTCCGAAGCGTCAACATATCCAAAAAATTTTTAGACATTCTTACAAATTTTGTGGAAACAGGGAATTTACGGTTGAATTCATGCCAAATGTTTGGTACAATTTAAGTACCAAAATAGGAATGGGAGGTAGTATAGGCAAATGGATTACAGCAACTTGTTTGTGTGCCTGATGGGATTGTGCACGGTATTTGTGGGGCTGATCTGCATTATCGTTCTGGTCTCCGTCATGAGCAACGTGGTACGCAGAACAGACGCGAAACAAGCAGCTCCCGCTATCCCCGCACCCGCTGCCGCGCCTGCCGCATCCGCCGTCACACCGGAGATGGTGGCCGCAGTGGCCGCCGCCATCGCTGAAGACATGGGTACTGATGTCAGTGCCATCCGTATCGTTTCCATGAAAAAGATTTGAAGAGGAGAAATCACATGAAAAAGTACAAAGTCAATGTAAACGGCACCGCCTATGAGGTAGAAATCGAAGAAATGACCGGCGCGCCCGCTGCCGCTCCTGTGGCCGCCCCCGCCGCTGCCGCTCCCGTTGCCGCCGGCACGGGCGAGAGCATCACCTCCCCCATGCCCGGCAACATTCTGGCTGTCAACGTGGCCGCCGGCGATATGGTGAAGAAAGGTCAGGTGCTGATGGTGCTGGAGGCCATGAAGATGGAGAACGAGATCATGGCTCCCCGTGACGGCAAGGTGACCGCCGTGGCCGTGACCAAGGGCGCCGCCGTGGAATCCGGCGCGCTGCTGTGCACCATCCAGTAATGGAGGGCACATCATGCAAGCCATTCTGAATTTTTGCGAGCAAACCGGTTTTTACCAGTTTTTTCAGGGCGATAACTGGAAATGCGCGGTGATGATCCTCATTGCCTGCGTGCTGCTGTTTCTGGGTATCGTGAAGAAGTTCGAGCCGCTGCTGCTGGTGCCCATCGCTTTCGGCATGCTGGTGACCAACCTGCCCGGCGCGGAGATGTATCACGAGATCCTCTTTGCCGGCGGACACGTCCACTGGGATCTGTTCGGAGGAAATCCCATCACGGCGGAGTTCCTTGCGGAGATGCAGAATCTCGGCGTCTCGGAGGCTGTTCTCAGCAGCGTCTCCGTGGGACAGACAGTCTCCGTAGGCCTGATTGACGTGCTGTATCTGGGCATCAAGCTGGGCATCTATCCCTGCCTGATCTTTATGGGCGTGGGCGCCATGACCGACTTCGGCCCCCTGATCGCCAACCCCAAGAGCCTGCTGCTGGGCGCTGCCGCGCAGCTGGGCATCTTCCTGACCTATGTGGGCTGCCGCCTGCTGGGCTTTACCGGCGCCGAGGCATCCTCCGTGGGCATCATCGGCGGCGCGGACGGCCCCACCGCCATCTTCGTCACCGCCATGCTGGCTCCGGCCCTGCTGGGCCCCATCGCCGTATCGGCCTATTCCTATATGGCGCTGGTACCTGTGATCCAGCCGCCTATCATGAAGGCGCTGACCACCAAGGAGGAGCGCCAGATCGTCATGAAGCCCCTGCGTGAGGTCAGCAAGAAGGAGAAGATCATCTTCCCCATCGTGGTCACCATTTTCGTGGCGTTGCTGGTTCCCTCCGCCGCGCCGCTGATCGCCTGCCTGATGCTGGGCAATCTGGCCAAGGAGTGCGGTGTGACCGACCGTCTCAGCAAGACCATGCAGAACGAGCTGATGAACATTGTCACCATCTTCCTGGGCATCAGCGTGGGCGCCACCGCCACCGGCGCAACCTTCCTCAGCCCCAAGACGCTGATGATCCTGGGCATGGGCATCGTGGCCTTCGGCTTCGGCACCGCAGGCGGCGTGCTGCTGGCCAAGTTCATGAACCTGTTCTTGAAGGAGAAGATCAATCCCCTTATCGGCTCCGCCGGTGTGTCCGCCGTTCCCATGGCGGCCCGCGTCAGCCAGAAGGTGGGCCAGGAGGCCAACCCCGGCAACTTCCTGCTGATGCATGCCATGGGCCCCAACGTGGCCGGTGTCATCGGCTCCGCCATCGCCGCGGGCGTCTTGATTTCGCTCTTCGGCTAATAGGAGGTAAACTATGGAATTTTTATCGAATAAACCCCTGCTGATCACCGATACCATCCTGCGCGACGCCCATCAGTCCCAGGCGGCCACCCGCATGACCATCGAGGACATGCTGCCCGCTCTGGAGCAGCTGGATTCCATCGGCTACTACTCCCTGGAGTGCTGGGGCGGCGCCACCTTTGACGCCTGCATGCGCTTTCTGAACGAAGATCCGTGGGAGCGCCTGCGCACCATCCGCAAGCATGTGAAGAACACCAAGCTGCAGATGCTGTTCCGCGGCCAGAACATTCTGGGCTATAAGCACTACGCCGACGACGTGGTGGACGCCTTCTGCGCCAAGAGCATCGAAAACGGCATCGACATTATCCGCATCTTCGACGCCCTGAACGACGTGCGCAATCTGGAGCAGGCCATCAAGTCCACCAAGAAGTACGGCGGACAGGTGGAGGCGACCCTCAGCTACACCATGTCCCCCATCCACAACGAGGCCTATTTCGTCAAGCTGGCCCGTGAGCTGGAGGAAATGGGTGCGGACATGATCTGCATTAAGGATATGGCAAACCTGCTGCTGCCCATGGATGCCTATTCGCTGGTGAAGGCGCTGAAGGAAACGGTGAAGGTGCCTATCCACCTGCACACCCACAACACCTCCGGCACCGGCGACATGACGCTGCTGATGGCGGCCTATGCCGGTGTGGATATCGTGGACACCGCCCTCTCCCCCATGGCCAACGGCACCAGCCAGCCCGCCACCGAATCTCTGGTGGCTACGCTGAAGGGTACGCCCCGCGACACGGGTCTTGATCTGGGCAAGATGTCCGACGCCGCCGTCCACTTCCGCAAGGTGGCCCAACGGCTGCAGGATGCCGGTATTCTGGATCCCAAGGTGCTGCGGGTGGACACCAACACCCTGCTGTATCAGGTGCCGGGCGGTATGCTGTCCAACCTGATCTCCCAGCTGAAACAGGCGGGAAAAGAGGACAAGTATTACGACGTGCTGGCGGAGATCCCCCGCGTCCGCAAGGACTTCGGCTATCCCCCGCTGGTGACGCCCTCCAGCCAGATCGTGGGCACCCAGGCCGTCATGAACATCATCATGGGCGAACGGTACAAGACCTTCCCCAAGGAGAGCCGCGCCATGCTGAAAGGCGAATACGGCAAGCTGCCCGGCGAGGTCAACGAGGAAGTCCGCGCCAAGGCGGGCATCGCCCCGGAGGATGTCATCACCTGCCGTCCCGCCGACCTGCTGGAGCCGGAGCTGGAGAAATACCGCGCTGAGTTCAAGGATATTGCCAAGTCCGACGAGGACGTGCTGAGCCTGGCTCTGTTCCCTCAGGTGGCCCCCAAGTTCATCGAGAAGCGGGATCATCCCGCGGCGGGCGCCGCCCCCGCGGCAGCTCCCGCCCCCGCCGCCAAGCCCGCCGGCGACCCCAACGCCGTCCGCGAGCTGTACGTGGAGTGGAAGGGATAACATGACCGATACCCCTCATGAGAGAAACTCATGAGGGGTATTTTTGTAGGTAAGCAGCGAAATTTTTCTTGCCGCAGCGGGAAAAGGCATGGTAGAATGAAAACAGAAAAGACTGTTTATCGTTTTTCCAGGATAAAGATACAGGCTGTCTAAGTGCAATTTATAGAGATACGGGGCACAAAATTATGAAATTTGTCATGTCATATAGCTGTGGTAAGGACAGCACATTAGCTTTGCATAATATGATCAGGCAGGGGCATGAACCCGTTGCTTTGATTACCATGGTGAATCAGGATGTTGACCGCTCTTTCTTCCATGGTGCGGACTATAAAATGCTTCAGGCGTATTCCGGGGCGTTGGGAATTCCGATTTTGATTACGCCAGCGGTAGGGAAAAACTATCATTTGGCAATGGAAAAGAGTTTGAGGAAGGCGATCGCCCTTGGCGCTGAAATCGCCTGTTTTGGTGATATAGATATCGACGAAAACAGGGCATGGTGTGAGGAACGATGTAAAAATGCCGGGATCAAAAGTGCATTCCCGCTGTGGCAAAGAGATCGTGCGGATAATGTATATGAGCTTGTTGATCTGGGGTACAAGTGCCTTATTAAGTCGATCAACAACACTTTGCTGCCGAAAGAATTATTAGGGAAAGTGATAGACAGAACGGTAATTGATACAATGAGAAGTTCTGGCATTGATATTTGCGGCGAAAACGGCGAATATCATACATTAGTCATGGATGGCCCGATATTCCACAAGCCACTCGCATATAAGACTGGTAAAATTATAGATTTCGGCCTTATTTCCGTTATAGAGGTAACGCTATGAACTGTCCCTATTGTAACATCGAAATGGAAAAAGGCGTCATTCAAAGCGAGCAGGAAATTGCATGGAAGAGAAAGAAAGCCCTCCTTTTTGGCGCGGCAAAGTGGTAATTGACGTTATTCCCCAGTCTTTTTGACACATCTCCCGCCTTGGGCCATTCTTCGCGCTTTCGTGGTTGACTTTCCCTCCCCTATCTGCTATACTGACATCTGTTGAGGGAGTAGTCGGCGCGGCTGCGCGCGGTATGCCAACATGCTGGCAAACGCCTGGTATACCTTAATTGATGAGACTCATACAGTCGGAAGACCGTATGTGTCTCAGGTTAGCAAATGCTTACATGAGCGGATACGAGTCGTATCCGCTCATTTTATATGGATGTGAGGAAGTATCTATGGGTTTGTTGGAACTGTTTTTGCTGGCGATCGGTCTGAGCATGGACGCCTTTGCCGTGTCGGTGTGCAAGGGGCTTGCCATGCAGAAGGTCACCTTCCGCGGTGCCGCCGTGTGCGGCGTGTGGTTCGGCGGCTTTCAGGCGCTGATGCCCTTTATCGGCTATCTGCTGGGCGCGGGCTTTGAGAAGTACATCAACGCCGTGGCGTCGTGGATCGCCTTTGTGCTGCTGGCGCTAATCGGCGGCAACATGATCCGCGAGGCCCTCAGCAAGGAGGAGGAAAACGCCTCCGCCGCGCTGGACGTGAAAACCATGTTCCTGATGGCGGTAGCCACCAGCATCGACGCGCTGGCGGTGGGCATCACCTTCGCCTGCGTGCCGGTGGAGATCATGGCCTCCAGCCAGCTGATGAACACCGTGGTGGCGGTGTGTCTGATCGGCGCGACCACCTTCACCATCTCCTGTATCGGCGTCAAGGCTGGCAGCGTGTTCGGCGCCCGCTACAAATCCAAGGCGGAGTTTGTTGGCGGCACCATCCTGATCCTCATTGGCGTAAAGATTCTGCTGGAGCATCTGGGCGTCCTGTAAAAAATACCGGCACTCACAAAAGTGAGTGCCGGTATTTTTTAATCAACGATATCCACAGAAACTTTGGCGCCTGTACGCTGGGCGTAGGAGCGCACCACCGTGCGGATCTCCTTGGCAATGCGGCCCTGACGGCCGATCACCTTGCCCATATCCTCGGGGGCAACGCGCAGCTCCAGCGTCAGCTCGTCGCCGTTCTCGACCTCGGTCACGGTGACCTGATCGGGATGCTGGACGAGGCTTCTGGCGATATAGAGCAGCAATTCCTTCATGACGTGCCCTCGGCCTTACAGAACGTCGACCTTCTTCAGCAGGGCACGGACGGTATCGGTGGGCTGGGCGCCGGTCTTGATCCACTCGCGGGCGCGGTCAGCGTCAATCTTGATCTCGGCGGGGTTCACGCAGGGATTGTACGTGCCGATCTCCTCGATAAAGCGGCCATCACGGGGATAACGGCTGTCAGCCACGACCACGCGATAATAAGGAGCCTTCTTGGCGCCCATTCTTCTCAGTCTGATCTTAACCATGGTTTTTTCCTCCAAAATACATAATTTATTGTTCTTATCTCATAAATGCCGGGGCACTTATTTCAAACGTTTTCTGCGGCCGAAGCCGTGCATAGCGCTGCCGCCGCCCATCAGGCCGCCCAGCGCGCC
Source organism: uncultured Oscillospiraceae bacterium (assembly GCA_934597125.1). GTDB lineage: Bacteria > Bacillota > Clostridia > Oscillospirales > Oscillospiraceae > Vescimonas. The sequence goes on along the minus strand of CAKTQM010000047.1, from coordinate 909 downwards.
CATGCCCCGCTTGCCGCGGGTCAGGGCCTTAGTCATCTGCTGCATGGTCTCGAAGCCTTTCAGCAGACGGTTCACGTCTGACACCTGCTGGCCGCAGCCCGCGGCGATGCGCCGCTTGCGGCTGGCGTTGAGAATCTGGGGATTCTCCCGCTCCTGCAGGGTCATGGACTGGATGATGGCCTTGGTTCGGGCGAACTGTCTGGGGTCGATCTGGTCGGGGTCAAAGCCCTTAGCCATGTTGCCCGGCAGCATGCCGGCGATCTGGCTAAGGTCGCCCATATTCTGCAGCTGCTCCAGCTGATCCAGATAATCGCTGAGGGTCAGACGGTTCTTCCGCAGCTTCTCCTCCAGCTTCTTGGCCTGCTGCTCGTCATACTGCTGCTCGGCCTTTTCAATGAAGGACAGCATGTCGCCCATGCCCAGAATGCGGGAGGCCATGCGGTCGGGGTGGAACAGCTCGATCATGTCCAGCTTTTCGCCGGTGCCGATGAACTTGATAGGCTTTCCGGTGGTGGCCCGAATGGACAGGGCCGCGCCGCCGCGGGCGTCGCCGTCCAGCTTAGTCAGCATCACGCCGTCGATGCCCAGGGCATCATCAAAGGCCTTGGCGGCGTTCACCGCATCCTGGCCGGTCATGGCGTCCACCACCAGCAGGATCTCGTTGGGCTTCACCGCGGCTTTAATGTTCCGCAGCTCGTCCATCAGCGCCTCGTCGATATGCAGACGACCGGCGGTATCCAGAAACACCATGTCGTTGCCGTGGTCGGCAGCGTATTTCACCGCCTCTTTGGCGATCGTCACGGGGTCGATCTGTCCCATTTCAAACACGGGAATGTCCAGCTGCTTGCCCACCACCTGCAGCTGATTGATGGCGGCGGGACGGTACACGTCGCAGGCCGCCAGCAGCGG
>CAKTQM010000046.1 GCA_934597125.1 uncultured Oscillospiraceae bacterium | reverse complement strand
CCCAGCAGCTCCTGCAGCACGTCGAAGCGGACGCGCTCCTTGATGCCGCACTCCTTGCGGGGATCGAAGTCCACATAGTGAGCCATGTCGCACATGCCGTTGCTGGTGATCTTCAGCACCTTGCCGGTATCCAGCGTCACAGTGACTTCCTTCACACCCACAGTGTCCATCAGAGCGCAATCATCGGCGGTCAGCACGCGGCCCTCCTCGAACAGCAGCTCGCCGGTGGCGGGATCGGCCACGGGCTCGTTGAGCATCTGGCCCTTGGCGCGGGCCCAGAAGGTCAGCTTCTTGTTGAACTTATAGCGGCCCACCGTGCTCAGGTCGTAGCGGCGGGGATCGAAGAACAGGTTCTGGATCAGGGTCTGGGCGCTGTCCACCGTGGGGGGCTCGCCGGGACGCAGCTTGCGGTAGATCTCCAGCAGGGCATCCTCATAGGTCTTGCAGGTGTCCTTCTCCAGCGTGGCCACAATGCGCTCGTCATCGCCGAAATGCTCCAAAATCTCCGCGTCGGTTTTCAGACCCAGGGCGCGGATCAGGCAGGTGATGGGCAGCTTGCGGTTCTTGTCGATACGAACCCAGAACACCTCGCTGGTGTCGGTCTCGTATTCCAGCCACGCGCCGCGATAGGGGATCACGGTGCTGGTCAGCAGAGGCAGATCGGTTTTCAGGTCGATCTCCTTGCCGTAATAGATGCCGGGGGAGCGGACGATCTGGCTGACCACCACGCGCTCGGCGCCGTTGATGACAAAGGTGCCGGAGTGAGTCATCAGGGGAAAGTCGCCCATGAAGATCTCCTGCTCCTTGATCTCGCCGGTCTCCTTGTTGTGCAGGCGCACCCGCACCTTCATGGGGGCGGCATACGTGGCGTCACGGGCCTTGCACTCCTCCACATCGTACTTGGGCTTCTCGTCCATGGTGTAGTCGATGAAGCTCAGCTCCAGGTTGCCGGCATAGTCGGAGATCACGTCCACATCGGAAAACACCTCCCGCAGACCGGTCTCCAAAAACCATTTGTAGGAGTCCTTCTGGATCTCCAGCAGGTTGGGCATTGCCACCACTTCTTCGTGCCGGGCAAAGTTCTTGCGCACTGTTTTGCCGTAATACTTGTCCTTGGCCATGTCATCACGCCTTTCTGTTTGTTGTGCCGCTCCTCCGGCGCCCCCTATTCCCGTCCCTGGAGCCCTCCGAAGAAGCTGTATTTCAATTTTTTACCAAACATTTCATTCCGCCGTTTTGATACGCGCGGCTTTGTTGGCATTTTTGCCGCAAACCACTTGTATTTCCCTCTTGGCGGTGGTATACTGAGCATGTAAAAGGGGATATGTTCCCATCATCCCAATATAAGCGACTTATCTTACCATATTTTTTGGTACTTGTCAAGATAAACCAAGAGGACACAGCAAAATTTTTGCCGTGTCCTCTTTCTTTTTTCCTTTTCCGGCATATCCATCACAGCGCCGCGAACTCCTCCCGCGTCAGCAGCAGGTTCAGGGCGTCCAGCAGCCCCGTGGTGGTCAGATGCTCCGGCAATTGCAGCGCTTCCAGCAGTACCGCACGCCTTGCGGCGCTGCCCGGGCCGATGAGCCCTTTGTCCATCAGGTCGGCGCGGGTGATCCCCGCGCCGCGGACAACCGCCTCCTCCCCTTCAAACGCAGCACCGCAGCGCCGCAGCGCTTCCAGCAGCACAGCGGGGGACATGCCCTCCACTCCCAGCTTGCCCTCCTTGCCGCCCTTGCGCTTGCGCCGCTCCTTACCCGCCACATCGGGGACATAGGCCTGCTTTACCCGCTCCGGCGGCAGCGCCCCCTTTAAATAATTGCGGATCATAAAGCCCGCGCCGTCGGGATCGGTCAGCAGTATCACGCCCCGCGCCTCCGCCAGACGGCGGAAATACGCCAGCTTTTCCCTGTCATGAAACACGCCGAAGCCCTCCGTAGTCAGGATCACGGCGTCCACCACCTGGGAAAGGGCATTCTTGTCATACCGCCCCTCCACGATGATGACCTCACGGACGCGGGGCTTCATCGCGCACCTGCCAATTCCATCAGAAACAGCGTCAGCTCCGCCTCGCTGTCGATGCCCCGCTCGCTCTTCATCCGCCGATCCAGTGTCTGGCACCGCTTGACGGCGTCGGCGCACCAGTCGTGATCCACCTTCTTCGCCGCCTGCATCAGCAGTTTGGCGGGATAGTCGCTGCTCATGTTCCACAGCTGCTTCATCCAGAAGCGGTCTTTCCCCGTGTCCAGCGCCATGCGGGCGGTGTACAGCTTCCGCAGCTCTTTCCCCAGCGCCGCCAGAATGACGATAGGCTCCGTCTGCATCCGCAGAAGCTCCGCCAGCACCCGCGCCGCGTCGTCATACTTTCCCGCCGTGACGCAGTTGGTCATGTCAAACACCCGCGCGTCCAGCACCGGATCCGCCACGGCGTTGATGTCCGCAATGGTCACCCGTTCCTCCTTGGCATAGGCGGCGATCTTCTCGATCTCCGGCAGCAGCGCGTTCATCAGCGTACCGCAGGTGAACAGCAGATGATCGGCGGTGGAGGGGTCGATGTCGTGCCCCAGCGCCGCAAACCGACGCCGCAGCCAGTTGACAAGCTGCGCGCGCTCCTGCTGGGCGAATTCCACCACGCAGACATGGGCATCCAGCGCGGCGCACAGTTTTTTCATCTTCCCGTCCCGCTTATACTCCAGCGTGTTGTAGACAAACACCACCGTGCAGTATTCCGGCATATCCTCCAGCAGCGCCGCCAGCGCCTTGCGCTGTCCCTCGTCCAGCTTGAAGATATCCATGTCCTCCACCGTCACCAGGGTATGCTCCGCCATCATCGGCATGGCCTCCGCCACCTCGGTCAGCGTCTGCACCGTCAGCCCCTTGCCATTGAGCCGGTGGTCGTTGAACTCCTCAAAACCCGCGGGGATCAGCAGCTGCCGCAGCTGCTGCACATAGTGGGCCCGCAGATACGTCTCCTCGCCGTAAAACAGGTATGCGTTCCGCGCCCGCCCCGCTTTCAGATCGGCTTTCAGTTGGGCAAAGCCCTTATTCTCCGCCATGTTCTTCCTCTCCTCCGTGAATGGTGATGTTCCCCTCCTGATCGGTGCGGCGCACTATGGTGCCCGCCGCCTCCAGGCGTTCGATGGTCTCCTCTGCCGGATGGCCGTAGCTGTTGCTGCCCACGCTGATCACGGCCACTTCCGGCCGCACCGCCGCCAGAAATTCCTGACAGGAGCTGTATTTGGAGCCGTGATGGCCCACCACCAGTATTTCAATGTCCGGTATGGGATATTTCCCGATCAGCGCACGCTCCGTGTCGCCCTTCATATCGCCGGTGATCAGCACATCCAGATCGTTGGCGCTGCCCAGCACCGCCAGTCCCTGCTCGTTCATGTCGCCCTCGCCCACCGGCGGATACATCGTCACGCTGATATCGCCGATGATCGCCAGCGCTCTGCGCCGCACCCACTCCACCGTGATGCCATACCGCTCCGCCGTCTCCACCAGCCGTTCCCGCACGCCGTATTCATCCTCCACATCCGGCAGATACAGCGTATCCACCGGCATACGGGCCAGCAGAGTATACAGCCCGTTGGTGTGGTCGGCGTGGAAATGGGTCACCGCCACCGCCCGCAGCCGGTGCAGTCCCATGGATGACAGCTGATCCGCCGCCACCGCGCCCGCGTCGATATAGCTGTTGGCGCTGCCGCAGTCCACCAGCATGGCCTGCCCTTCCGAATACAGCGCCACGCTCTCGCCCTGTCCCACGTCCAGCACTGTCACGTTCAGATTGCCGCCGTGATACGCCAGCGTGTTGCTCCAGATAGCCACGGCCAGCGCCAGTACCGTCGCCGCCGCGGCGTACAGGTATTTTCGCTTCCGCCACCGCTTCGCCGCCGCGCACAGGCCAAAGCCCAGATACGTCCCCGCCATCCACAGCCGCAGATAGGGGTTGTCAAAATACACCGCGTGATACCGCCAGCGGGTCAGTCCGTAGGCCATGCCCAGCACCGCGTGGATCAGCCCATAGGCCACCCAGCCCAGCACCCGCGCCGCCGGCAGCGATACAAAGCCCACCAGCACCGTGACGAACGCCGCCATAAAGCTGTAACCCGCCACCGGCACCGCCAGCAGATTCCCGATCGGCGATACCAGCGACAGCGTGTTGAAATAATACGCCGCCAGCGGCACCGTGCAGATCATGGCGCTCAGCGACACCGCTACATTGGCGCAGCCGAAGGACAGCAGCCGCCGCACATGCTGATTATCTCCCTTATACCAGTCAAACAGCAGATGATACAGCCGCCCCGACAGCGTCACGATACCAAAGGTGGCGGCAAAGCTCAGTTGCAGGCTCACCGACGCCGCGGCAAAGGGGTTAGCCAGCAGGATCACCAGCAGCGCCGCCCCCAGGCTGGTCAGCGGATCGCTGTCCCGCCGGAACAGGGGCGCGGCCAGCAGGAAAAGCTGCATGATGCACGCCCGCACCACCGACGGCGTCAGGCCCACCATACCCATATAAAATACCATTACCCCGATGGCTACGCCGCAGAACAGCCTCCGGCGTGAGCGGGGCAGCACCAGCGCCAGCAGCGTAATCAAAAACGCGCAGTGCAGCCCCGACACGGCAAACAGGTGGGCCAGCCCCGCGCCCCGCATGATGGCGTAGTCTTCGTCGCTGATATCGTATTTATCACCCGTCAGCTCGGCGGTGATCAGGCTGGCGGTACGCGCATCGTCCCAGATGACCTGTATCTTTTCCTGAACGGCCAGTCCCGCCCGCTGGGGCAGCCAGATCACGCTGCCCGCCGTGCCCGTCTGCACCGTCAGCTCCCCTCTGGCATACAGCAGGGCGAATACCCCCTTGGCGTTGAAGGAGGTCAGCCGCGTGTCGTTGATGTTGGATGCGTCGTTCCACCGCGCGGTGCCGGACACCACGTCCCCCGGCGCAAGGGTCAGCACCGTCTCGTCGCCGTACAGCACCGCCTTTGCCAGGGGATGCCCCTTCAGCCACAGCGTCACCTTGGCGCCGTAGTCCGTTCTTTGCGGCGCAGCGCAGACGATGCCGGCAAACGGCTGTTCGCCGCCGCACCCGTCCACCACCGGCTGGCGCACCCATTGCCGGTAGCCCACAAAATACAGCAGCGACGCCGCCAGCGACAAGCAGACCAGCAGCCATCGCGCAGCGTTTTTCATCTTCTTGCGCAGCAAAAATACCGCCGCCGCCAGCACCAGCAGCACCAGCGCCGCCCCCAGCCACCAGCCGCCTGTCGGCTCCAGCACCGCCAGCAGCGTCCCGGCGGCGAAGGAAAACGCAATGATAGCCAATGTCCGCATACGCTCTCCTCCTCCGCCGTTTGATTTTCACGCTTCATTATAGCAGAGTTTTCCCCCCAGAGCAATACGCATCCCGCGGCGTTGACAAGCTTCCCGCCAGCCGTTATACTATTGCCATCCCATAACAGGAGGTATCCCCCATGGAGCATAAGCTGCTGGGCAACAAGCTGTTTCTTTATATCACCGAATTTTTCGCCGGCGTGTCCGTCATGGCGGTGGAGCTGGGCGCCAGCCGTTTGATGGCGCCGTATTTCAGTTCCTCCCAGATCGTCTGGACGGTCATCATCGGCGTCATCATGATCGCCATGGCTATCGGCAACGTGTGGGGCGGCAAACTGGCGGACAAGACCAATTCGCCGGACAAGCTCTATGGCCGCATCCTCATCGCCGCCGTCTGGATCGCCCTGATCCCCTTCGCGGGCCGGTGGCTCATCGCGGGCGTCAGCCTGCTGCTGGCCATGTTTGTGACGAAGAACTTTCTGGTCTGGGCGGCGCTGGCGGCATGTCTGGTGATCTTCGCCTTCCCCTGCGTGCTGCTGGGCACGGTGACGCCCTCCCTGACAAAGTTCACCGTGGATAATCTGGACGACACCGGCAAAACCGTGGGCCGCCTCAATGCCCTAAACACCATCGGCAGCATCATCGGCACCTTTGTGCCCACCTTCATCACCATCCCCGCCGTGGGCACGGCGGCCACGTTTCTGATCTTCGCCGGCGTGCTGGCGGCCATCGGCATCGTGTATTTCGCCTGCGCCCGCAAGCGGCTGCTGAAAGGTGTCGTGGCAATGGCGGTCATCGCTGGCCTCTGTTTCGCCCTGCCCACCTACAGCTTCGCCTTCTGGGAAAACGACATCGCCCTGGAGGACGAGTCCATTTATAACTATCTGCAGGTGAAGGACAGCGATAAGCAGACCACCCTGTCCACCAACGTGCTTTTCGGCGTCCAGTCCATCCAGCGCAAGGACACGGAGCTTACCGGCATGTACTACGACTATGCCTTAGCCGCTCCCCTCATGGCGGGCATGAACAGCAGCGCCGGCGAGGGTCACAGCATTATGATCCTGGGCATGGGCTCCGGCACCTACGCCAGCTACTGCGTGCGGTATTTCCCCGGCGTGTCGGTACAGGGCGCGGAGATTGACCGCAAGATCGCCGGCATCGCCACGGAGTACTTCGGCCTGCCGGACAGCGTAGCGGTGGCGGTGGAGGACGGCCGCGCCTATCTGACCGCCTCTCAGGAGCAGTTTGATGTGATCATGGTGGACGCCTATCAGGATATCACCATCCCCTTCCAACTCTCCAGCGTGGAGTTCTTTCAGGAGGTACAGCGCCATCTGAAGCCCAACGGCGTCATGGTGGTGAACCTGAACATGACCTCCACCCGGGAAGGCTCCATCAACCAGTACCTGTGTGACACCATGTCCAGCGTTTTTGCCCACACCTATTGGGTCAACGTCCCCGCCAACACCAACACCGTGGTGTTCTGCACCGACGCTGACGACCTGCGCGGCACCTTTGACCTGAACCGCGCCCCGCTGCAAAATGCCAGCTTCGCCGCCATGATGGGCAAGGTGGCCCAGAATCTGCAGGACTACACCGGCGGCGATCACATTCTGACAGACGACAAAGCCCCCGTAGAACTGCTGGGCATGCAAGCCCTGGACGAACTCATCGACAGCCAGCTGCGCTATTATAAAGAGCAATTCTCCATGGAGGAGATTATCAGCATGGTGACATAAAAAAGACGGCTGATGCCGTCTTTTTTCTTTGATAATCAGTTCTCCGTGTTGGGCTCCTCCCCGGTGCAGTGCTTCTTCCACAGCCGCAGCAGAGGGTGGTAAAAAGCCGTCCCCAGCCCGCCTGCCGCCAGCAGCACCAGAAACACCGTGTTCAGCACCGACAGCAGCGTAAATTGCCGCAGCATCGGCGCAAAGGCGCCGCCGATCCCGGCGCCCTCCACAAAGTCCATGGCGCCGGCGCCGAAATCAAGGATCGCAGAGGCCGCCATGGCCGCCCAGATAAACCGGAGCGCTACCGACCCCACCGCCCCGACGATGGCGGCCGCCAGCAGATATTTGCGGGGCTTGGGCCACGCCGCAGCCGGCACAGTCTGTCCAGGGCCGGAATTCTCCGCCCCGTCCAGCAGCAGATAATCGGTGCTGACGCCGAGCAGGCGGCTCAGGGCCACCACATTCTCCGTGTCCGGCACCGACGCGCCGCTTTCCCACCTGGACAGCGCCTGACGGGAAACACTGATCCGCGCGGCCAGTTCCTCCTGGCTCCACCCCCGCGCCTTGCGCAAGGTCTGCAGCTTTTCTCCAAAGGTCATGGGCGTTTCTCCTTTCCGTTTCTGGTAGTATTCTACCAGAAACAGCCTGTAAAGTCCACCCTCCCCGCTTGCCGGGGCGTCTTCGTCCTCTGCTGCGCCGGAAACCCTTCAGTGGAAGCGCTTATTCCCATCGGAAGAAGCGGACAGCAAGGGTCGTGCAGAGCGCGGCAACTCCAACCATGACACAAACCGGCAGCAGGACGCTTCCTGTGCTGACACCCAAAAATGCATGTTTCATCATGGTAATCCCCTGTGTCAGCGGGAAAAAGCTGACAATCTTCTGCATTGCCTTCGGCATGACCTCAATCGGCAGCGTTGTACCGGAAAAGATCAGCATGGGGAAATAGAGGATCGACGCAATGACACCGGCCTGTTTGACGTCCTTTACCACGCCGCCCACCAGCATACCGATGGACAGGGTCGAAAGCATGGTAAGCGCCCAACTCCCAAGGAAAGCGAGAAGGGATCCCCGCAGCCGCACTCCCCACAAAAGTGCCGCCACGGTCAGTGTTGCCAGCGACACGATGCAGTAGACGATATACATGGACAGCTCGACACCCAGAACGAACACGGGGCTGACCGGCGTAACGCGGAAGCGCTTGAGGATTTTCAGTTCTCTCAGTCCGGATACCGCCTGCGGCAGCCCCATCAAGCCGCCGGCGCAAATGGCAATTGCACCGGCAGCCCCAAAGGTCTGCTCCAAGAATGTATAATCCGCGCCGTCATAGGCGGGCTTTGTGCCATAGATGATGCCGAGAACGGCAAAGATCGCAAGCGGCATAATGACAGCGAAAATCGGCATATTCATGTCCCGCACACTGAGCTTCAGCTCCGTTTTCAAAAACGTAAAGAAGCGTTTCACGCCTCCACCTCCTCGTCTGAAAGCTGCAAATACGCATCCTCGAAGCGTTCGCAGCCGCACTGCTCCTTTGCCTGTTCCACAGTCCCACGGAACACAGGAACACCCTTTTTCAAAATGCAGATCTCGTCACACAGCGCTTCCACTTCATCCATAAAGTGAGAGGTCAGGAAAATCGTAAGCCCCTGCTCTTTCAACGATTCCAGTGTTTTCCACACCCCGCGCCGCGCTTTTGCGTCAAGACCGGTAGTCAACTCGTCCAGAAACACCAGTTCCGGCCGCCCGATCAGTGCCAGCACGATAAAAAGCCGCTGCCGTTCGCCGCCCGAAAGGCTTTTCACCGCTGTGCCCGCCTTATCGCCGATACCGAACTGCCGGCACAGCGCGTGCCAATCGGCGGGATTGCGATAGAGGCATGCCGTTTCCTCGCAAAGCTCGGAAACCTTGATCTCTCTATGATAGTCGCCCTCCTGAAACTGCACGCCGATACGCTCAAAAAGCCTGCGGCGATGCTTCTTCGGGTCTTGTCCCAGCAGGCGCACCGTTCCCGCGTCGGCCTGCTTTGTGCCCAGCATACACTCGATGGTGGTACTCTTTCCGGCGCCGTTGGCGCCCAGCAGCCCAAATACCGTACCGCTCTTTACCGAGAGATCCAGATGATCGACCACGGTTTTGCCGTGATAGGCTTTCGTCAGTCCTTCCACGAAAATCGCCTCGCTCATTTCTCAACCCTCCTGACCGCCCGCAGCTCAATGTAGCCGCGCCGGCCGCGGGGCTCCAACTGGATGCGCGGGTTCTCGTCATCCCAGCAATAGCCGATGACGGACGGATCATAGCCGTCCATCGCTACCTGCACGGTGCGGATCGCCTCACAGTAATCCTCCTCCCGGAAGGGCTGCCCCTGAAACATCAGATATTCCGCCTCCGGCAGATGAATGGTGTCAAAGCCCTCCGGAATCGCCCCCACATAATCGGTTTCGACCTCCACACCCTGCACATAGGTGGAGGTGTTCGGCTTTTTGTACTTTTCGGGCAGCCATAGGGAAACAGGCTCTCCGCAGAGCGACCGCATGCTCATAAGAATGCCCCACACATCGCAGCTGACCTCCTCACAATAGGGGAAATAGTCCTCTGCACACTTGCCGCGCTTGATGATACACAGCCGCTCCGGCTTGCGGACGACCTGTATGAAAATCGGTTGAATGTTGGACACGTCGATGTTCTCCTTTCTCAATTCACGATACTTTGCGCCGTAAGGAATGAAGAACGGAACAGGAACGGGACGCATCCTGTAATCGCTGGGATTCAGCCCGAACTCCCGATGAAACGCCCGCGTGAAGGTATCCACATTGGTAAAACCGGCGTCGTAGGCCGCGTCGATGACCTTGACCTCACCGCCGCGAAGCTGCTCTGCCGCCCGTGTCAGCCGGTATTTGCGGATATACTCGGCCGGCGTCAGGCCGAGGCAGTTTCGAAACAGCCGGTAGGCATACCACGGCGAAAACAGCGAGGCCCGCGCAAGATCGGACAGGCTGATCTCCTCCGCTTTGTTCTTTTCAATGTAGTCCTGCATCCGCTGGACAGCTAATATCTGTTCCTTCATTCTCCTCAACTCCTTACCGGAAACATGATACCGTATCAGGAAATTTTCCTCTCGACTTTCTTTGCTATTCTGTGCCATTCCGCATTTGAGACAGAAACTGCCGCCTTACAATCGCCGCAGCTGCCATCAGTTGACAAGGGCAACATTACACATAAAAGCAGCCTGTCCGCCGGACAGGCTGCTTTTTATGCTCAGTTCTTCTTCCCGTGCTGGGCTTTCATGCGGCGCTCGTGGTTCAGGATGGTCTTCCGGATGCGGAGGTTCTTGGGGGTGACCTCCAGCAGCTCATCATCCGCCAGAAATTCCAGGCACTGCTCCAGACTCATCTTGCGGGGCGGCACCAGCCGCAGGGCGTCGTCGCTGCCGGCGGCGCGGGTGTTGGTCAGCTGCTTCTTCTTGCAGACGTTCACCACGATGTCCTCCTGCTTGGGGCTGATGCCCACTACCATGCCCTCGTACACGCCCACGTTGGCGCCGATAATCAGTACGCCACGCTCCTGAGCGTTGAACAGGCCGTAGGTGATGGACTCGCCGGTTTCGCTGGCCACCAGAGAGCCGGTGTTGCGGCGAACCAACTCACCCTTATAGGGGGCATAGCTGTCAAACACGCTGGCCATGATGCCCTCGCCGCGGGTATCGGTCAGGAATTCGTTGCGATAGCCGAACAGGCCGCGGCTGGGCACCAGAAATTCCACCTTCATGCGGTTGCCGATGGGGGTCATCTCCGTCAGGTCGGCCTTGCGGGCGCCCAACTTCTCGATGACCGCGCCTACGCTCTCGCTGGGCACGTCCACCACCAGCCGCTCAATGGGCTCGCACTTTTTGCCGTCGATGGTCTGGTACAGTACACGGGGCGGAGACACCTGGAACTCATACCCCTCGCGGCGCATGGTCTCGATCAGGATAGACAGGCTCATCTCGCCGCGGCCCGCCACATTGAAGGCGTCCATGGCGCCCTCGATCTCGCTGACCCGCAAGGACACGTCCTTCAGCGTCTCACGCCACAGGCGGTCGCGCAGCTGACGGCTGGTGACGAACTTGCCCTCCCGCCCGGCAAAGGGACTGTCGTTGACGGAGAAGGTCATCTCCACCGTGGGGGCGCTGATCTTCACAAAGGGCAGCGGCTCCACGCAGGCGGGAGCACAGATGGTGTCGCCGATGGTGATATCACCGATACCGCTCAGGGCAATGATATTGCCTGCGGTAGCCTCAGTGATGGGCGTGCGGCCCAGTCCGTCAAACTCATACATACTGACGGCCTTGGCCTTCTTGGCCGGAGCGTCGGGATCGTGATAGTTGCACACCGCGATCTCCTGATTCTGCTTCAACACGCCCCGCTCGATGCGGCCGATGGCAATGCGGCCCACAAACTCGTTGTAGTCGATGGCGCTCACCAGCATCTGGAAGGGCTGATCCAGGTCGGCCTCCGGCGCGGGAATATAGTTCAGAATGGTGTCAAACAGCGGCGTCAGGTCGGTGCCCGCCACATCGGGGGAATAGCTGGCGGTGCCGTTGCGGGCGGAGCAGAACAGCATGGGGCTGTCCAACTGCTCGTCGGTGGCGTCCAGCTCCAACAGCAGCTCCAGCACCTCGTCGATGACCTCGTGGATCCGCTGGTCGGGCCGATCGATCTTGTTGATGACCACGATGACACGATGTCCCAGCTCCAGCGCGCGGCTCAGCACGAAGCGGGTCTGGGGCATGGGGCCCTCGGCGGCGTCCACCAGCAGGATAACGCCGTTTACCATCTTCAAAATGCGTTCCACCTCGCCGCCGAAGTCGGCGTGGCCCGGGGTGTCCACAATGTTGATCTTGGTGTCGCCGTACTGAATGGCGGTGTTCTTGGCCAGGATGGTAATGCCGCGTTCCCGCTCCAGGTCGTTGGAGTCCATCACGCGCTCCACCGTCTCCTGATTCTCACGGTACACGCCGCCCTGTTTCAGCATCTGATCCACCAGCGTGGTCTTGCCGTGGTCAACGTGGGCGATAATGGCAACGTTTCTCAATTTGTCGTTCTGCAAAGGTAAAAACCCCTTTCTCTCGGGTATAATTTCAATAACCTTGATATTATATGCCCTGATCGGTTCGATTGCAAGAGGTTTCGTCAACTTTTTCTCCCATTTTCCGTTGACAAACCCGCCGTCCCTGGGGTAAAATACACCATGCACCCGTCCATACGTCTCAGTAGCTCAGCTGGATAGAGCACACGCCTCCTAAGCGGCAGATTGTTCGATTCCTTCGAGCCTTGAAAATTGCATAAAACTTATAAATGTCTCAGTAGCTCAGTTGGATAGAGCACACGCCTCCTAAGCGTGGGGTCGGA